>DASYYO010000298.1:0-3451 GCA_035933805.1 Acidobacteriaceae bacterium
ATCTACTACAACCAGCGCCAGTTCGGACGTGCCGAGCAGCACTACCGCCGCGCCACCGTCTCCGATCCCAATTATGCCCTGGCATTCTTCGATCTGGGCAACGTGCTGGATGAGCTGCAGCGTCTGCCGGAGGCGATCGAAGCCTACCGGCGCGCGATCCGCCTGGTACCCTCTTACGCGGACGCGCATTACAACCTGGCGCTGGCCTACGAGCGCACCGGCGAGCCGCGCCGGGCTCTGCGGCACTGGCGCAGCTACATCAAACTGGATCCGATTGGGCCCTGGGCGAACCATGCACGCGGCCAGGCGCGCAAGATTCTCGACCGGACCGGTCTTGCCATTGTGTACCGTAGGGCCACCCAGCGCCGGGAGTTGCCGCTCCGTCCTTCCAACCCCATCGCACGCTTGGAACGCTCCTAGGGTGAATCTTCCGGAGCGAGTCTTCCGGAGCGAGTCTTCCGCCAGGATCTCTCGATTCCTCCTCCTCTCTGCTCTCAGCGCCCTCTTCTGATCGTCTAACCCTGAGAGATGGATTGTGCATCGGGGTTGTACGCCGCGCAGCTCTTTTTAAAGAAAAGCTATGCCTGCTCCGATGTACGGCGATGGAAGGTCTGCTCTAGAATGGCGGGCGGGGCCGGGAATCGGACGGCCGGCTCGCTGCATCTATTGAATATCTGTTCCTGGTTGATCCGCGGAGATCCCCTCTGCCGTCAACTCGTGGAGAAGCGGCTGAGTTTTCACCCAGATATTGCAGCCTGCGCGGCCATCCCCGCCGCCTTGGCGAGCCCGGTGAAAGCGCCCCTTGAGGAAACCGAATGAAAACAAAGTTGAAGAGGCAGAGCGCCGTGCTGAGCAAGGTGCAATCTCTCAGCACGCTGGTGGGAGAGTCCGCATTCTGTTCCATGGCAGGGGAATCCAAGCTGCCGGTGCTGGTAGGGCCCGAGGAGCTGGGCATCACGTTTATCGGGCACTCCTCCTTCCTGCTGCAGATTGCCGGGCGCAATGTCTTGATTGACCCGGTATTTGCGACACGGCTGATTGCGCTGCGGCGCATGCGCCGGGTGGGGGTCAAGGTGAAAGACCTGCCGCCCGTGGATACAGTCCTTCTCTCGCACGCCCACATGGATCATCTCAACCGGCCTTCCTTGCGGCGGATTGTTCGTCACACCCGGAGGCTGACCGGCCGATCGCCGTCGGTGGTGGTGCCGTGGGGAGTGGAGGACCTGGTAAGCGACATTGGTTTCTCTCGGGTGACGACGCTGGAGTGGTGGCAGAGCAAGCATGTCGGCGGCCTGGAGATCACGATGACCCCATCGAAACACTGGGGCGCGCGTTTTTTCAAAGATACGCACCGAGGTTTTGGCGGATATGTCATTCGCGGTGGTGGCCGCACGGTTTATCACTCCGGGGATACGGCCTACTTCGACGGCTTCGCCAAAATAGGCAAGCGCCTCAAGCCCGAGGTGGCCCTGCTGCCGATCGGAGCCTACCAGCCGGACAGCTATCGGAATGTACACACATCGCCGGAGGATGCGCTGCAGGCATTTCTGGACCTGGGCGCGCAGCAGATGATTCCCATGCATTACGGAACCTTCCGGCTCTCGCAGGAGCCGGTTGGAGAGCCGGTGCAGCGACTGATGGCGGCCGCCGATGCGGCAGGGGTTGCCGAGAAGATCTGTGTGCTGGAAGAGGGGGATACGGAAGTGGCCTCGCCCTCGCAGGAGCCCTCAGTGTCCGAAGCCGCCGCGTGTCGCTGAGGCCATCTTCGAATGAACCAGGGGAAGCCGGCGATCCCGGACCCGGGCTAAAACTCGGATCACCCAGCGGACCATAAAGAAGGCCGCCATCATGAAGACGATGGCGACGCTGGCTGCCGCCCACGGGTGAAGAGTCGCCAGCCAAGTGATTCCCACCGCCGCGAAGTCCTCAGTCATGCTGAACGTGATGTTGGAAAGAGGCTCAGGACTGGTGCTGACCACGGCGCGCGCCGCCGTCTTCGAGCTATGCGCGATCATTGCGACCGCCGCTCCCATGGCGGCGGCGACAAGCTGCATTGGCGGAGAGAGATGACCGGAGGCCCCGTAGGCCAGCAGGGCGGCAATCGGCACGCGCACGAAGGTGTGCAGGCCGTTCCACAGGAGGTCCAATCCAGGAGTTTTGTCGGCGACAAACTCCGCCGCAAAGAGCAAGCCGCTCACGCCGATCACCCACCAGCTCCCAAGCATCTCCAGCCCGGAAGGCAGAGCGATCCATTGCGCGTGCGCCAGCAGGCCCAGGGTGAGTAGAGTTGCGTAGACGTTGAGTCCCGCGGCAAAACACGCAGCGATGATCAGGGCGGCTAAATTCGTGGGGGAGAAGGTCATCTGTCAGTTTAACCCGCCGACAGCAGGCATCTCAAAGGTTCAGGGAGTGGCTCGCCGCTTGTCTTTCGACGCCATCAAATGAGCAGGCGCTCATCGAACGCGGCCAGCGCCCCCGGGACCGGCTGTTCTTGACGGAAGAGTTGAAGGGACATAGGCTTCCCGGTGTGCGGATTGCACGAGAAGAGCCGGATGGAGAGGCGCTTCCAGTTTGATTGCGAGTGAGGGGACAAACATGAATCAGAAGTATGGCGAATTGCTCAGAAACTGTCTGGCGATGTTGTTCGCGCTCGGCATGGCCGGCGGAGTGGCGCTGGCGCAACCAATTTTGACGGCCGCGGCCCTGTCAGCACCGGCCATGTGGATGGCAGCTGCAGCGCAGACGGATCTCGTGGATATCAATACGGCGACCAAGGACCAGCTCAGCGCGCTTCCGGGCATTGGCGACGTCTACTCGGCCAAGATCATCGCAGGCAGGCCGTACAAGACGAAGACGGATCTTAAGACGCGGGGCATCGTTCCCGCCGCCACTTATGCCAAGATTCGGGACAAGATCATCGCGACTCAACCGAAGAAGAAGTAAGCAGGCGGGCAAGGTGAAGGGGCCTTCCTGGCCTCCGGCGGGCGGAATGCGCAGCCGTTCTTTCAAGGACGGCTGCGCATTCTATTTGAGGGCAAAGGCGATCAGGCGGCGATACCCTTCACGCGGAAGCGCCGCATCGAGATGCGCAGGGTGCGCTCGATTTTGCGCAGGTCGTGCTGCTCATCGGGTGCGGCGAAGGTGGAAGCGACTCCGCTCCGCGAAGCGCGGCCGGTGCGGCCAACCCGGTGGACAAAGTCTTCCGCGACCTTGGGCAGATCGTAGTTGACCACGTGGGCTACGTGGTCCACGTCGATGCCTCGCGCCGCCACATCGGTGGCTACGAGGACGCGATGACCCCCTTGAGCGAAGCTGCGAAGCGCCGAGTTGCGCTGGGACTGGCTGCGATCCCCGTGAATGCTTGTTGCCTTCCAACCGGCCTGGGAGAGCTTTCTGGCCAGGCGTTCCGCTCCGTGCTTGGTGCGCACGAAGACGAGAAAGCTGCCGGCTT
>DASYYO010000271.1:0-5294 GCA_035933805.1 Acidobacteriaceae bacterium
CCGGCGGGTGCGGGCGCGCCCCAGAAAGTGCTTCTGATCGGGCGCCTTGTCGTAGGAGTAGCCGGGGGAAAGCACAATGCCCTCCACCCCCATCGACATGACCTCATCAAAAAATGCGCGCACGCTGTTTGGATCAGCGCCGTCGAAGAGCGTGGTGTTGGTGGTCACCCGGAAGCCGCGCTTGACCGCCTCGCGAATGCCCGCTACAGCCATATCGTAACCGCCTTCACGGCAGACGGAAAAATCGTGGTGATCGCGCTGGCCGTCCAGATGAACGGAGAAGGTCAAGTACTTGCTGGGCTTGAACTGCGCGATCTTCTCCTTGAGAAGCAGCGCATTAGTACACAGATAGATGTACTTCCTGCGCGCGATCAATCCTTCGACGATCTCCACGATCCGGGGATGCATCAAAGGCTCGCCGCCGGGGATCGACACCATCGGCGCGCCGCACTCCTCGACCGCCCGGAAGCACTCTTCCGGAGAAAGTTCCTTCTTGAGGATATGCGCGGGGTACTGGATCTTTCCGCAGCCGGCGCAGGCCAGATTGCAGCGGAACAAAGGCTCCAGCATCAACACCAACGGATAGCGCTTCTGGCCGCTCAGCCTCTTTTTGAGTACGTAGCTTGCAACCGTCCACATCTGCGAAATCGGCACTGCCATGGTTTTCAATCTCCTTGTGCCAGCTAGGGCCTGTTAGCAGGCCCTAGGCCCGTTCGAGCGCACGCCTGTAGTTGCTGAGCGCCAACAGCGGGAAATAGTTGCGGTAAAGGTGGTAGGCCAGATAGAAGACCCGGGGAAAGCCCGTCCCGGTAATGATCGACTGCTTGGCGGCGCCATTCCCCATGCTCTCGTCCCAGGAGCCGTTGGGAAGCTGGCGCTCCAGCAGCCAGCGTGTTCCTTTGGCAATCGAGTCGCTGCGCGTATCCCCGGCGGCCAGGAGTCCAAGAATCGCCCATGCGGTCTGCGAAGGCGTGCTGGGGCCCACTCCGCGCGTGGAGGGATCATCGTAGCTGGCGCAGCTTTCGCCCCAGCCGCCGTCGGCGTTCTGCACTGAGCGTATCCACTCCGCGGCCTGCTGCACCTGCGGTTCGTGGTTCCAGACCCCGATGGCCTCCAGGCCGCGCAGAACCAGGAACGTGCCGTAGAGGTAATTCACGCCCCAGCGGCCGAACCAGCTTCCATCCGGCTCCTGCTCGCGATAGATGAATTTGATGGCCTTCTCGACCCGGGGATCCTTCTGCGTGTAGCCATAGGTGGCGAGCATCTCCAGGATGCGTCCGGTAATGTCGACGGTCGGGGGATCGAGCATGGCATTATGGTCGGCGAAGGGTACGTTCTCGAAGACCATTTTGGTATTGTCTTTGTCAAAGCTGGCCCAACCGCCGTTTTTGCACTGCATGGCGAAGATCCAGTGGATAGCCCGCTGGCAGACCTCGTGCTGGTAGCGCTCACGGGCGCGGTTGTCCACCTTGTTCAGCGCAAGCAGCACCTGGGCCGAGTCGTCCGTATCGGGATAAAACTCGTTGTTGAACTCGAAATACCAGCCGCCCGGCTGCACGTTGCGAACCTTGACCGCCCAATCGCCCAGATGACGCACTTCCTTGGACAACATCCAGTCCGCCGCCCGCATGAGCCTCTGATCGGTGCGAGGTACGCCGGACTCGCCCAAAACGTAGATGGCATAAGCCGTATCCCAGACCGGCGACATGCAGGGCTGCATCCGGAAGGTCGGTTCCGCGTATCCGGGGACGCCTTCCTCTTCAATCCCCAGCTTCTCAAACTCATCCATGGCGCGAATCGTCTGCGGATCGTCCAGCGAGTAGCCCAGGCAGCGCAGAGCGAGAATCGCGTTGAGCATCGCCGGATAAATCGCGCCCAGGCCATCGCTCATCTCCATCCGCTCCAGGATCCACTTCTCCGCCTTTTTGAGCGCCATCTTACGCAGCGGCCGGATGTGCACGCGCTCGGACCAGTGAAGCAGCCGGTCCACCAGCAGAAAGAAATTACGCCAACCGAAGATGCGCTCGCGGTCCCAGCGCAGATGCAGCCGGGCGTGTCCCTTGCCGCCGACAAAAAGCTCATCAATCTCCCGCTCAGGCGGAAGCTTCTTGAAGGGCTTTTTTGCATAGGCGATGGCCAGCGGTACCAGGATGGCCCGCGACCAGGAAGAAATCTCGTAAATATTGAAGTAGCACCACTTGGGAAAGAGGACAATCTCCGGCGGGATGGCCGGCACGGCGTCATATTCGTATTGCCCGAAGAAACAGAGGTAAAGCTTGGTGAAGGTATTGCACCCCACCACGCCCCCATTGTTCAGAATCCACTCACGGGCCTTCAGCAGAACAGGATGCTCCGGGGACCAACCCATCAGCTTGAAGGCGAAGTAAGCTTTGACGGACGCGCTGATGTTCGAAGGGCCGCCCGAGTAAATGCTCCAGCCGCCGTCTTCGTTCTGCTTGCGCAGAATCTCGGAGAGAGCGCCCTTCATCTTGCGCTCATCGCCGGTTCCGAGCAGCGTATGCACCATGATGTAGTCGGATTCGAGGGTGCTGTCCGCCTCGAGCTCCCCGCACCAGTAGCCATCCGGATGCTGCTGCGAAAACAGGTAATCCCGGGCCCGCGCGATCGCCTCTTTTACCTGGTCCAACCCGGCGTCGATTCTGCCGAAGCGCGGTCTCGCGGGCTGTGAACCTTCAATCGATGTGCTCATGCGGTCCTTGGAAAATCTTCCTCCAAAAGCAATATGCGTGCCTCGTACGGGCTTGCGAATGGTCCGGGACAGTTCAGAGCAGAAAGAATCAAAGAAGTTCCGCCCCTCAGAGCCCAGTGGAGAAAAACCTTACAATGCGCTCACGGGGGCAGGACCGATGGCCTGCACAATCTCCGGAGGAAGCCCAAAACGCACGTTTTCCGGCATGACCTCAACCTCGTCCACCGCGGAGAAGCCCCGGTCGCGGAGATACTCGACAACTTCCGCCACCAGAACCTCCGGCGCCGAAGCGCCTGCGGTAACCGCGACCGTCTCCGCCTCCTCAAGCCAAGCGGGATTGATCGCTCCGGAGTTCTCGATCAGATATGCATTGGTGCTCAGGTTTCGGGAGACCTCGACCAGGCGATTGGAATTGGAACTGTTATTCGAGCCGACCACCAGAACGAGGTCTGCCTGATGGGCCACATTTTTCACGGCAACCTGGCGATTCTCCGTGGCGTAGCAGATGTCCTGGGAGTGTGGCCCGACAATATTGGGATACTTGGCTTTGAGCGCGTGAATGATGTCGCGTGCCTCGTCGAGACTCAGGGTCGTCTGCGTCAGATAAGCCACGCGGTCCGGATCCGGAACCTCCAGCGTCGCCACTTCCTGGACCGTAGAGACGACCTGGGTTACATCGGGCGCCTCGCCCAGGGTGCCTTCGATCTCGTCGTGATCGCGATGCCCGATCAGCACCAGGGAGTAGCCCTGCCGGGCGAACTTGACCGCTTCGACGTGGACCTTGGTAACCAGAGGGCAAGTGGCGTCGATCACCTTGAGCTGGCGCGCCTTGCTGCGCTCGCGGACCGCGGGCGAGACTCCATGAGCGCTATAGATCACCCGCATCCCCGAAGGGACGTCGTCGATATCATCGACGAAAATTGCCCCCTTCTCCGCCAACTCATTCACTACAAACCGGTTATGAACGATCTCCTTGCGGACGTAGATGGGCGCTCCAAAAGCATCGAGAGCGATGTTGACTATGTCGATGGCGCGCACAACGCCTGCACAAAAGCCACGCGGCTTGAGCAGCAGAACACGCTTCGCGCGATCCGAGGAAGGCGCAGTTTTCCCGGAGGAGTTCATCAGGTCAGTCGTCACCTGACCAGTATAACGCGCCGGGTTGCCGCCCGGCAGCACTGGAACCCCGGGTGGCAACCTCCATTGGAGGAGGCCCCCGCCGACATCGAACAGCCGGCCTCCAGCCGACAGCGCCACCTATAGAAGACAATGTTCGAGCTGAGAAATATTCGGGATGATCCACGGATCGATCTGTGGGCAGCAGTGCAGGTGGGCACTGTGCAGGTGGGCAGCAGTGCAGGTGGACCGCGAAATGCCGTTTTTGAGAAGCCCGGAACGCCCTGAAGCGATTCCCAGCATTCCCCACGCGACTGCCACGAGCAATTTATGAAAAAATCCCGGAAAGGAGCCCTCCCCCGCTGCGCGCCGCAAACTCACCCTTCAGGCTCATTCCTCGATTGAGAAAGACGCAAATGCCCTTTTCGCGAAGGATCAGCGGCTCCCGCACAATCGCTTTCTGGATTTTCCTCCTTCTGCTGCTCTCGATCGCTCTTCCGCCTCGACTGGGCGCGCAGGATTCAGACGATGACGAGGATGAACCTCCACCCCCGGCCACGCATGCTGCCATTGCCGGCAAGAGAATCTTCCAGCAGAGATGCGGCTTTTGCCATGGCGCGGACGGAAGCGGAGGCGAGGGACCCGATCTTCTGCATTCTTCCCTGGTGCTCCACGATGACAATGGAAATCTGATCCTTCCGGTGGTTCGCGGCGGCCGTGCCGCCCAAGGGATGCCTGCCTTCTCACTGCCGCCGCTCCAGATTCGCCAGATCGCCGCCTTTCTGCACGAAGAGATCCAAGCCGATGCCACCATCTTTTATACGAACAGCACAGCGGATTATTCGCTCAAGAAGCTGCTGGTGGGCAATGCCTCGGCCGGCAAGATCTACTTCAACGGAGAGGGAAAATGCTCCGGCTGCCATTCGCCGACGGGAGACCTGGCTCATATCGCTTCCAAATACCGGCCTATCGAGCTTCAATCCAGAATCGCTTATCCTGCCGGCACAACTCCGACGATCGAAGTTACGTTGCCCTCGGGGCTCAAGTTGTCCGGTGCGCAGGTTTACGCAGATCCCTTTGTCGTTTCGCTCCGTGACGCCCGGGGTTGGACCCGCTCGTTTTCTACGGACCATGTCAAGGTGGAGATTCATGACCCTCTGCTGGAGCACAAACGGCTCCTGACGATCTATACAGATACGATCCTCCATGATCTCTTTGCCTATCTGGAGACGCTCAAGGAATGAGATGGCTGCTCCAAGGGATGTTTGGACTTATCTGCGGGATTGGCCCCCTCGTCATGACTCTCTTTTGCGGCGCGGCGGCTCTGCAGGCACAGGGAGTGGGTTCCGAAACCCTGCTGAAGCCTCCCTCCGATAGTTGGCCGACGTATTACGGCGACTACACGGGACGCCGCTATAGCTCGCTCTCCCAGATCAACAAAGACAACGCCGGGATGCTCACCCTGGCG
>DASYYO010000272.1:0-5220 GCA_035933805.1 Acidobacteriaceae bacterium
AGGTCAAGCTCCACCAGGCGGATGGCAGGGCTGAGCGCGGCCTTCAGCGATTGGCAATAGGCGCTGAGCGCCTCCGGCGAATAGAAAGGACCGCCTGGCCGGTCGATGGCGGAGACGCCTTTGAGCGGAATGAGGACGGTCACCGGCCCGGCCGCAGGATTGAGCCTGAGGGCTGTCCTGCGCCCGATCTCCGCGCACTCCTCGGCCGTTGTCCGCATGAGCGTAACGGTGGGGTTGTGGATGTAGAGGTTGCGGCTGCGGAACCGGGACGGCACGGTTTCAAGCGGCCCGAAATTCACCATGTCAATGGCGCCGGGACAGACGAGATGAGGAATGCCCTTGCGGCCGGCGGCTTCCAGGCGATGCGGTCCTGCGCTCATCACACCGCCGACCAGCTCGTCCGCGAGCTCCGTGGTCGTGATGTCGAGAACGGCTTCAAATACGCCTTCTTCAATCAACTGCTCCATCGCCTGCCCGCCGGCGCCGGTCGCGTGGAAGACCATGACATCGTAACCTCGTTCCTCCAGGATGTGCCGCGCAGCCGTGACGCAGGGAGTGGTGACACCGAACATGGTCGCGGCAATTGCGGGCCTCTCATCGAGCGCGACGGGAGGATCGGCGGCAACCATGCCGCAGATTGCCGCCGCGGCATTGCTGAGGATGCGGCGGGAGACGCGATTCAAGCCGGCGATGTCGAGGACCGAAGGCATCATGCAGATGTCCCCGGTGCCGACATACGGCCTGGTGTCTCCGGAGGCGACCGTGGAGACCATCAACTTGGGGAAGCCGCAGGGAAGCGCGCGCATGGCCGCGGTGGCAATGGCCGTGCCCGCGGAGCCGCCCAGGGAGGCAGCTCCATGAATTGCCCCGTTTCGCAGGAGCCGTTCCAGGATTGCCCGCGCACCGAGCGCCATGGCGGTTACGCTTCGCCCCCGGTCGCGCTCCTGCCGGAGCGCCGTGAGATCCTGCCCGGCGGCCGCGGCCACCTCGGCCGGGGAGATATCGGCCGGAAAAGATGCACCGTCGAGTACGCCGACATCGATCATGAGCGTTCGCAGGCCAGTGCTCTCGATGCGCTGGCGCAGGAAACGGAACTCCTCGCCTTTGGTGTCGAGAGTGCCGATCAGCGCAATCGTCCTCGGAGCCATCGTATTAGGCTTCCGGCAGCTCGCCGGGCGCGAGCAACCGGCAGCCCGGCATTGTGCGGAGGAGCGCTTCGGGTCCCGGAGGCGAATAGACGGCAATCAACTTGAGCGGCTCCCAGCCGGTGTTGACCGTGGAATGGAAGATGTCGGGCGGGATGTGAATCATCTCTCCTGCGGCAATCGGCTTCCACTCTTCGCCGTCGATATCGATCATCTGTCTCCCCTCGCCGGCGGCCACGTAAAGGATCTCCTCGGTTCCGGGGTGGTTGTGGCGCGCGTGACCTTTGCCGGGTTGCAAAAGCACCACGCCCATCGAGAAGCGTTCCGTGCCGGTCACCCGCGGCTCGCTGAGCCACTTGATCGTTCCCCAGTCAAAGACCATGGTTTCGACGTCGGTGGGCTGGACGAACCGGCGGCCAGTGAAGTCAGGCATGATTGCTCCTTTCCCCACGATTCGCAGGGAGGCTGAGGCTTTTGAAGCTTCGAACCTGCGCGGTAATCGCACGTTCGGTGGGCAGGCGCTCGATGCTCGACGCGCCGAAGAATCCGCTGACGCCGCGCGTCCGGCTGAGCACGTACTGGACATCCTCCGGCTCAGCGATCGGGCCGCCATGGCAGAGGACCAGGATCCCCGGCCGGATGGAGACGGATGCCTGCTGAATGGCTTGAATGCGGGCGACCGACTGGTCGAGCGTGATGGCCGTCCGGGCGCCGATGCTCCCCTTCGTTGTAAGCCCCATGTGGGCGATCAGGAGATCTGCTCCCGCTGCCGCCATGGCCCTGGCATCCTCTTCGTTGAAGACGTAGGGGCAGGTGAGCAGGTCGAGCTCGTGGGCGCGGGCAATCATCTCGACCTCCTGCGCGTAGGCCATGCCGGTCTCTTCGAGATTTTCGCGGAAGACGCCGTCGATCAGGCCCACAGTGGGGAAGTTCTGCACTCCGGAGAAGCCGAGCTGTTTCAGCTCGCGAAGAAAAACGTCCATCACGCGAAAGGGGTCTGTCCCGCAGACGCCGGCCAGTACCGGAGTCTTGCGCACGATGGGCAGGACCTCGCGGGACATCTCGAGGACGATGGCGTTCGCGTCTCCATAGGGCATGAGGCCCGCCAGAGATCCCCGTCCTGCCATGCGATAGCGTCCGGAGTTGTAGAGGATGATGAGATCGGCTCCGGCCGCTTCGGCGCACTTGGCGGAGATTCCGGTGCCTGCGCCGGCACCGAGGAGGGGCGTTCCGGCCGCAGCGGCGGCTCTCCATCGCGCAAGGCATGCCTGCCGATCCATTGCTCTGTTCTCCGTCATCGAGTCCGCCGGGTGAAGATCTCTCCGCTACGGCTCCACGCAGGCCGCCGCAGCAAACTTGAAAATCGTACACCAAGGCGGCGGCAGGAGTCCGAGTCTCAAGCGGCGGGCTCTTCGCGTCTGCGGCTCCCCTGTGAATGGTCTTTGCTTTTCCCCGAGCGCGTGTGTGCGATCCAGTGCCAGATGGAGAGGCCGCTGCCGATCAGGCAGAGCGCCACCAGGATGGTCATGCTCCATCGGAAGGCCGGAGAGTTCGCGATGCGGAGAACCATCCGGCCGAATTGAATGGCCAGGAGTCCGAGGATGGTAAACCGGAGGGCTCGGCCCAGCAGATTGAAGACAAGCAGCCGAGTGCGGGAATAGTTGAGGGCGGCCGCGGTCGCAACCACCATGGTGTAGGGGAAGGGCGGCGGGGCGAGCGTAGACAGGAAGATGGCGAGGCCCCCGTGGTGGTGGACCTTGGACTCCATCTTTTTGAAGCGCTTCTCGCCGGCCAGCTTGCGGATGCCTTCTTCGCCGAGTCTTCCGGCGATCAGGGCCAGGATCAGCACACCGAGCGTGGAGCCGCAGGCGGCCGCAAGCACATAGAAGGGCAGCCCCATGTGGTGGCGCGAGACCAGCACGACCACCAGAAGATCGTTGCCAAACGGCAGAAACAGGAAGGAAGAGTCGAGCACCCCCATGACCGCCGGTCCAAAGTAGCCGAGGTGGAGAAGAAAGACCAGGAGCGGGCGGAAGAGATTCGACACGAAAATGGGATGCGCAAAAGCGGCGATCCGCTCAGACGGGGTTGCGAATTTTGCCGGTATCTGCGCCCTGCCCGGGCAGACGCCAGCGGGGAAGAGAGGCAAGCCGTTTGGCATTTCATGGACCAACCCGAGGGCAACGGGGACGGGCTGGGGCGTGAATGGGACGGGGTGGGTGGATCGATAGATACTCCGGCCGGCTCCCTGCTTCCGAGGGATACACCCGGCGCATGCCACCCTCCCGGCAGAGGGGCAATTTCCACCCACGGTCGGCCCTCGAGTCCATGGAGATCCCAACGGTCCTGACGAATGGAGCAAGCGCGGGCGATTTCCGGGACTGCTAAACTATTGACACTCCTCACGCGGAGGGATGTGTGAGCGGTTGAAACAGGCGGTCTTGAAAACCGCTTTACCCGAAAGGGTAACGGGGGTTCGAATCCCTCTCCCTCCGCCACCTGCCGATTTCAGTAAATCCAAAGACACTCAACATCGCGTTCAACTTCCAAAAGAAGCGAGGCCTTTGGCTGCGTTCGCCGGGTGGGAACGACCTCTCCGCCATACTGGCCGATTGATTCGGTGCTCGTGCCACAACAAGAGAAACACCAGCGCACATAAGGGCCACTTCACATCTCGACGGCTCTACCGGCGTAAAGTGGCCCGTGCCGGCGCGTTCAGATGAGCTTGTTTTTGGAGATTTCCATCAAAACTTTGTCTACATAGCGCATCCGCTGAACTTTGTCGAAATGTCGCATTCGCTCAGGGAGGACGCAGCCCTCGAGCTTCTCGACCAGGCACCGAACATGACGATTGATCGTGATTGCGTCCGTCAGGCTTGGCGGCTCTTTTGTTTTCAGGTCCGTTATCATCCCAAGACAGTGCACCGTCTTCGTGAGGTGAACATCCGGTTTGCAGCCAAGCCCCAGGTCGGTGAAGAAATGAAGCACTGTGATGTATCCCCAGAATGGTCCCATTTCACTCCGGACCAGCGGCACCGTCACGCCAGGATCAACACCTACCAGGTCAGCATATGGCGTTTTGCTCCTGAGATCTCTCGCGCGCAAGGCTCCTGCCGCGCCCTGGATAGCAAAGAGGCGGTACCATGCGATACCTGTCTTCTGCCGAACACTTTGTGCCAGCGGGGTGGTCTCGAAAGCTGTTTCGTCAACCCCTTTTCCTATTTTAGAGATATAAAATTGGTCTCCTCCTTTTATCCCCCAGCGCAGCCAAGCGCCGTCTACACACGGTCTCAGCTTTTCCACCATCCTATCTGCGATTTTCACTTTCGTATGAGCGTATAGGGGCTTATTCCAGGCGCGCGCCCAGACCGCGTCAGCATTTGCCGTTCGCGGGTCAGTGAGATTTGCCGCCAGATCCTCAGCTTCTTCAATGGCCGCTGGGAACTCACTGGCGAGTTTCCCTTCCAGCTCTAAAAATCGGACGACAGCGTGATCCCAATCTATCTCGTTACGCGATTGATCCACAGCCAGAGCCATTCCGTTCCACCATCCTGTCTTGTATGTAAGCCTGAACGACGAGCCCGAAGTTGTTTGCTTCTGAGGAGCCAATTGAGGATTTCAACCTGGCCGCAACAGCCCGATGACGGCGACCCGCTTGCGCGACAATCTTCCGCATGACAGTTCTCCAGTTGCCTCGATCAGCTCGAAGGTATTTCGGATTTCAAGCTTAGGGGAGGTACGCGATGTTAATCCCACTTGTCCGGTTTTGCCATGAGCTTTTGGTAACCTCTGCGTGCGACGAGACACTCATCCTCAACATAACTACAGTTTGAGCGATGTCACTTGCCAGTATCACCCTTGCATTCATTAACATAAATCGCGGGCGGCGATGGGATCCCCAGACTCTTCCAGGCGCTTCCACAACGATCCTGTCCAGGGCAGAGACGACTGCAAGGCTCCTCTGCCTTGCGAACTCGAGCAGAACATCATCTGCTCTTACAAAAGGAGCTGCCGGGTGCCCCATCCTTCGAGGCGCTGTTTCGCGAAGGGTAGGATTCCACGACGGCACGCAGTG
>DASYYO010000279.1:0-68264 GCA_035933805.1 Acidobacteriaceae bacterium
ACCCGCCGGACATTTCCCTTGCTCCTGCATGCGGATATTTCATGTGCTACTGGGAGACAACATTTCGAGCAGCTTCGCTTCCTCGATGATCGGAATCTTCAGTTCCCGGGCCCTGTCCAGCTTGGAGCCCGCGTCTTCGCCGGCGACCAGATAGCTGGTCTTGCGGCTGACGGAACCGGAGACGCGGCCTCCTGCCGCCTCGATGCGCGCCTTGGCCTCCTCCCGGGTGAGGCTGGGCATGGCGCCTGTAAGCACAAAGGTGAGCCCCTCAAGCTGCGAGGATTTTTGTTTCTTCTCCGCGGTGAAGGTCAGCCCGGCTTCGCGCAGCCGTTCGACCAGCTCGCGATTCTTCCGCTCGGCAAAGAATTCAAGGATGGCTTGAGCGACTCGCTCTCCCACCTCCTGAACGCGCTCGAGCTCTTCGGCGCCGGCCTCCATCAAGGCGTCCAGCGAGCCAAAGGACTCGGCCAGCAGCTGCGCTGTGCGCTCCCCTACGAAGCGGATTCCCAGTCCGAAGAGCACGCGGTCCAGAGGCGCTTTCCTGGAGTTATCGATCTGCGCGAGCAGCGCCTCAGCGGATTTCCTGCCGATGCGGTCGAGGGAGAGCAGCTGTTCGTCGGTGAGCGAATAGAGATCGGCGATACCCGTGACCATTTTCCTGTCGAGGAGCTGCGTGACCAGCGCATCGCCCAGGCCCTCGATATTCATGACTCCGCGCGAGGCGAAATGGAGCAGGCTCTCCTTCAGGCGCGCAGGACAGTTGATATTGACGCAGCGGTAGTCCACCTCGCCCTCGGCGCGCACGATTTCGCTATGACAGACGGGGCAATGGGTGGGAAAGAGAAAGCTTTTGTGCCCGCGGGGATGAGCCTGGTCGACGACGACCTCGACGATTTTGGGAATCACATCGCCTCCGCGCTCGACCAGCACCGAATCGCCGATCTTGAGTCCCAGCCGCGCAATCTCGTCGGCATTGTGCAGCGTGGCGCGGCTCACCGTCGTGCCGCCGATGGCCACCGGCCGCAGATCCGCCACGGGCGTGAGCTTGCCGGTGCGTCCCACCTGGACCTTGATGTCCTCCACCAGGGTGATGGCCGAGCGCGCGGCGAATTTGTAGGCCACCGCCCAGCGCGGCGCTCTTCCGGTATAGCCGAGGCGCTGCTGCAGCGCAGTCTGGTTGACCTTGATAACAACGCCATCGATCTCATAGCCAAGCTTCTCGCGCTCCTCCTCGGCCTTGGTTACGAAGGCCAGCAGCTCTTCCCGGGTCTTCAACGCTTCGCGGTGCGGATTGACGCGGAAGCCGGCGGCGCTCAGAGCGTCCAAGGCGGTGAGCTGTTCGGCGAAGAGGCTGTCACCGTTGCGCAGGGCAAAGTACGCGTAAAAATCCAACTGCCGCTGCGCCACAATGTTGGGCTCGAGCGTGCGGATTGTGCCCGCGGCTGCATTTCGGGGATTCGCGGCAGGCGCGAGCCCCTGTTCCTCGCGCTCCTGGTTCATCTTCAAGAACGTCTTGACCGGCATCACGACTTCGCCGCGCACCTCGAAGCTCTGCGGCATTCCAGCCCGCTCAAGCCGCTGGGCGGAGATCGACAAGGGAACGGAGCGGATGGTGCGCACATTGCTGGTGACGTCCTCGCCGATGGTTCCGTTGCCCCGGGTGATGGCCCGGCTGAGCAGCGCGCCGCCTTCTTCTCCATCGGAATAGTGCAGGGCGAGGGAGACGCCATCGAGCTTCAACTCGGTAACGTAGCTCACCTCCGCATTGCCGGCGAGCGAGCGGACGCGGCGCTCCCAGTCGCTCAGCTCCTCTTCGCTGGTGACGTTGTCGAGCGAGAGCATCGGCCTGGAGTGCTCGACCTTGGCAAAGCCTTCCTTGGGCTTGCCGCCGACCCGCTGGGTGGGCGAGTCCGCTGTGACCAGTTCCGGGTGCCGGGATTCGAGAAGGAGCAGCTCCCGCATGAGCGCGTCATAGGCCGCATCCGAGATCTCCGGCGAGTCCAGCACATAATATTGGAATTCGTGGTGGCGGATCTCTTCGCGCAGTTCGCCGATACGCATCCTGGCTTGTACGCCGTCGGTTTGGGGTTTGCCGGAGTCAGCTTGGGACATAGGGGCATTATAGAAACCGGCGACCCCGGGGATGAGCCGGGGAACTTGGAAGGGAACGCATGGAACCCGTTACGCATTTTCTGACCGGCGCATGTATGGCGCGCTCGGGGCTCAATCGCAAGACTGCGTATGCCACGCTGGCCATGACACTGGCGGCCGAGGCTCCGGACCTGGATATGCTCTGGGGCTTTCGCGGACCCATCCCGGTCTTTCAGCATCACCGGGGAATCACGCACACGCTGATCGGCGCTCCTTTCGTGGCCCTGGTGGTTACCGGGGCGGTGTGGCTGCTCGATCGATGGCTGGGTAAGAGACAGCCGATCCCGGTCCGCTGGACGCTGGTCTGGGTGTTCTCTCTTCTGGCGGCTCTCAGCCACATTCTTCTCGATTGGACCAACAACTATGGCGTGCGGCCGTTCTTTCCCTTCAATCCGCGCTGGTATGCGCTCGATCTGGTCTACATCGTTGAGCCGGTGATGCTGACCGGCCTTCTGCTGGGCCTGGTGATCCCCGGCATTCTGGGCCTGGCAGACCGCGAGATCGGAGGGCGGAAGGAGCTGTTCCGCGGACGCCGATGGGCGACCGGCGCGCTCAGCCTGACTCTCCTGGTCTGGGGAGTGTGCTGGGGCGAGCATGCGCGCGCGCTGCAGTTGATCAGTCAGACGCGCTTTGGCCGGGAACCGGTTCTGCGTATGGGCGCCGAGCCGTATCCGGTCAATCCCTTCCACTGGTTCTCGGTGGTGGAGACCGCGGACTACTACCAGACCGGCTCGGTGGATACCCACCGCGACGAGGTGGAGACGAACGACGGAGATGACATGGTCTTCAAACCTCCGGTGACTCCGGCGGTGGCCGAGGCGAAGAGGTCCTGGATTGGCAGAGTCTATCTGGACTGGGCGAGATTTCCCGTGGTCACGGACCAGGGGAGGGCCAATGTGACGGCTTCGCTCGACCTGGCGCCCGGTCCGCTGGATACAGCGGTCGAATTTCGCGACTTGCGCTTCGCATACGACGTGCTGGGTCGAAGCAGAAGGGGCCCGAGCCCGCTCGGAGCCTGGGCTTACCTGGCTCCGGACGGCGCAGTGGCCGCGATGGTCATGAACGGACGGCTGCAGAGATAAGCGGGATCTCCGGGGGCGGTGCTGCGAGTCAGGGCCGGGAGTTTGCGGATGCTTCGTCTTCCGCCGGGAACTGCCCGCTCTTTCCTCTCCGTTTCCGGACCACCCAAAGGACGAGCAGTCCGATGAGCGCCGACAGGACGAGGAGAACGGCTACCCGGTGCTCGGTTGCAAGATTGATCGTCAGCTTTACGATCTCCGGCCCGTACCGGATGGTGAGCAGGGAGATGATGAGATAGCGCAACAGGCGGCCGGTGAAGACCGAAAGCATGAAGTTGAGCACCTTCATCTCGAAGACGCCGGCGCCGAGGACGAAGAGCTTCCAGGGGGTGGGCGGGGGCAGCATCGAGGGGATCATCATCGCCAGGAATTCCTGGTTCTCGAAGCGATCCCGCAGCTTTTCGTACTTTTGCCTATCGACATGCTTCATCAGCAGGATCTCGCCTCCGGCCCGGCCGAGGAGAAAGGGCACCAGGCCGCCCAGAGCCGAGCCGAGGGCGGCGATGAGCGCGTAGAGGTAGAAGTGCCTTTTGTCCGCCCAGATATAGCCGGCAATGATCAGGTCCTGGGGAACGGGAATGGCGGCCGCGTCAATGACGGCGAGCGCCCCGACGCCCCAGAAGCCGAGCGGCTTAAGGAGCGCGAGCAGCCAGATCTCATATTTCTTAAAAAGGACGAGAATTTTCTTCAAGAACTGCCCCGATCTCCCTATACTTTGGCGGCTGGTGAGCCTTCCGGCGATTGACACTGGCCACGCGGGCGGAAGTCCGCGCGTGATCAGCGTCCACGCAGGTCTGTCTCCTCGTGCTGCACCCCGGTTCCGTCGAGCAATGCCAAAGCGTGGGGGATCAAGCTTATGACTGCCTGAAGCGAGCTGCGGGCGCCTCCAGGAGAGCCCGGCAGGTTGACGATGAGGCTGGTTCCGCAGGTTCCCGTGACGGTCCGGCTCAAGGAGGAGAACTGCGTTTGCTTTCTGCCCTCTGCCCGCATCAATTCCGCGAAGCCGTCGAGCAGGCGGTCGCAGACGGCGGTGGTTGCCTCGGGCGTGACATCGCGCCGGGAGATTCCCGTGCCGCCGGTGGTGACCACGAGCCGTGCGGCGCCGGATTGCTCACGCAGCGCCCGCTCGATGAGCGGCTGCTCGTCGGGTACGACGACATGGCTGACGACGTCGAAGCCGTTTGTTTTGAGCAGTTCGACGACGGCAGGACCGGAAACATCGCTGCGTTGACCCTGAGAGCAGGAGTCGCTGACCGTGATGACTGCGGCGCGGAACATAAGGCGATTGTACGAGGGTTGTACCGGCCTGCACTTCCCCTGCACTTCCTATGGATGCAGCAGACGCTTTCTGCAGCTTCGGTTTCGGTACAAGTTTGGAAAGAATGAGAGAATACAGGGATATGCAGAAGTTCGGAGCCGGGTGCTAGCAGCCTGGCTTGAATTGCCGCCCCGTTGCTTGCCAAATGCCGACGACTGAAGTTCCCACCGGTTCTCCCGGACGACCACCCGAGCAGCCGCTCTTTCGGCGCAAGCGGACACGCTATGAGGATCTGGAGCCCGACGAACTCCTTCACCTGATCGACAGCCTGGAGGACGAACGCTCCCGGGCCCGCCGGCGCGAGGGAATCTGGATATCGGTTGTCGCGCACCTGATTCTTTTCTGGTTCATCTTTTACGGTCCGCGGGTGCTCTGGCACCAGCCTCGGGTCGTGAATCCGGCGGATGTGCTCAAAAACCGCAAGGATCTCACGTATCTGGATCTGCCGCCGGACGCTTTGAAAAAGATAAGACCCAGGCCGCAGGCGCCGCTTTCGGACAAGAACCGGATTGCGCAATCGCAACACCCGACGCTGGACCGCAAGACGCTGGAGCAACTGCAGGCGATGCGGCGCGCCGGTCCGCCGGCGCCAGTTCCTCCGCGGCCGCAGCCGCAGGCCCCCGTGCAGCAGGCGGCTCCACAACCGCCGGCTCAGCAGCAGGCGCAGAGCCAGCCGCCGCGCCCGGCTCCCCAGCCGCTGCAGCCAAATCCGCAGGCGCAGCTGGAAGCGCCGAAGCCGGCTCCCACGCAGCCGAGCTTCAACAACAACACGACGCCGAGCGATGCGATCCGCCAGGCAATCCAGAATGCAGCCCGCAACCAGGGGCAGTCGTCCGGCGACTATGGCGCGAATGCGCCCTCCGAGCACCCGGCCATGAGCGCCGGAGTGGATATTCTGAGCGATACGATGGGAGTCGATTTCGGCCCCTACATGCGGCGAGTGATTGCAGCGACCTACCGGAGCTGGCTCCCGATCATTCCCGAGTCGGCGCGGCCGCCGCTCGACAAGCAGGGCAGGGTAGGAATCCGGTTCAAGATCTTTCCTGACGGCAGCGTGAAGCAGATGATCCTGGAGTTCCCTTCTGGCGATGTCGCGCTGGATAAAGCGGCGTGGGGAGGAATCACCGGTGCGGCTCCGTATCCGGCGCTTCCGAAGGATTTCAAAGGGCCCTTCCTCGAACTCCGCTTCGGCTTCTACTACAACCTCGACCCGAAGCAGCAGTAGCCAGGGGAGCCAGAGGCAGCCTCGCGTGCCAGCCAATCGTGAGCTCCGGAAACGCCAGATCTACGGCCTCTTGCTGCTGGCCGCGGCGCTCGCCGCTGTGGGCCTCTGCCGGGCGCCGCTCCACGACATCTTTCCCCCAGGATGGTGGAGAGCGTGGTAACCGGCTCTCCTGAGGATTATGAGCAGCAAATTTCCAGCGGATGAAAAGAGGCAGCGGAAGGACCCCGCGCTGATCGTTGTCCTGGGCCCTACGGCGAGCGGCAAGAGCGCGCTCGCGATGGCTTTGGCGCTCGCCTTCGATGGCGAGATCGTCAGCTGCGATTCGGTGGCGGTCTACCGCGGACTGGACATCGGCGCGGCGAAGCCGTCGCGCGAGCAACAAAGCCGGGCGCCGCACCATCTGATTGACGTCGCTGCTCCGGACGAGCCTTACTCCGCCGGGGAGTATTCCCGGGCGGCGCGCGCCGCCATCGCGGAGATCGCCGGACGCGGCAGGCTGCCCATCCTCTCCGGTGGGACGGGGCTTTATCTCCGGGCCGCCCTGGCGGGGCTGTTTGCCGGGCCCCAGCGATCGGAGTCTTTGCGGACCCGTCTGCGGCAGACGGCGGCGCGGCGCGGTCCGGGCTACGTGCACCGCCTGCTGGCACGACTGGACCCGGTGTCCGCCGCGCGCATCCACGCCCACGATCTGGCCAAGGGAATGCGCGCGATTGAGGTCACTCTGGCCGCCCGCCAACCGATGTCGCAGGCCTGGCAGATGGGCCGCGACCCTCTCACCGGCTACCGGATCCTCCGTCTCGGTCTACAGCCGCCGCGGGAGCAATTGTATGCACGCATCAACGAACGCGCCCGCGCCATGTTTGAGAGGGGCTTGATCGAGGAGACGAAGGGGCTGCTGGAGCGGTATGAAAGGCCGCCGCTCGGTGCGCCTTCCGCGCTCGATTCGCTGGGGTATCGCCAGGCCGCCGGCTACCTGCGCGGAGCCTTGACGCTGGAGGAGGCGATCGCCGCGGCAAGCCAGGGACATCGAAACTACGCCAAGCGCCAGCTCACATGGTTTCGGCGTGAGCCCGGTGTGGTGTGGCTGCAGGGCTTTGGAGACTCAGCCAGCGTGCAGACAGAGGCGCTGGACCTGGTGGCGAAGCACCTGTAGGGGCGCCGGAAAGACGCCCTGCAGGGGGAATTCCTCTACTTAACCGGGCTATTGGGAGCCGGGGTGATCGTGAGCGCCAACTGCGGGGAAGTGGGCGGCGTAGTGATCAGCGAGCCGGTGGTCGAGACCGAATCGATGGTGACGCCATACGTTCCCGCCGGCGTGCCCGGGTTGTAGGTCGGGCCGTGATTCAGATAGTTCCAGCGCACGTTGCAGGCTGTCAGGGTCATCGCTCCGGCGAGCAGCGAAGCGACCAGAAGCACGTTCCAGAAGGCCCGGTGTTTGCGCCTTCGCAGTCCGGCGAAGCCGCCGGCAAAGGCAAGAAACGCGGGCAGCGCAAAGGCGTAGAGAGGCATTGCGGGAGAGGAGCTTCCCCGGCTCCTGGCCGCGGCGCCGGTGGGGGTTAGTGTGCCGGAGGGCGCCAGCGTCTGAATCTGCATGGTGCTGAGCCCGGGCGTACAGGTGGTTCCGCTGCAACTGGCGAGCACATTGACGGGCGAGAATGTGCAGGTGGCGGCGACGGGAAGATTGCTGCAGGAGAGGCTGACGTAGGCGTTGAAGCCGTTGACCGGAGTTACGGTGACGATGCTGGTTGCGAAGGCGCCCGCCTGAATGCTCACGGCAGTGGGAGAAGCGCCAACGGTGAAACCGGTAACCGGCGTGGATGCCTGAACCTGGGAAGACGCGGAGATCGACTGCGCGTAGGCATCATTGCCCTGGAAAACGGCGATCACATGGTGGCTGCCGGCGGGCAGATTGTTCGTGGTCAGCGTCGCAGTTCCGTCGCTCGCCACCACGGCCGAACCAAGATCAAGATTGCTGGTGCGGAAGTTGACCACGCCGCCCGGAATTTCCATGCCGCTCGCGGTCGCGACTCTCGCGGTGAGGGTGACCGTGGTCCGCGAACTGGAGTCGTCCGTCGAGACAGTCAGCGATGTCTGGGTGGCCGCAGCGGCCGACGCGCGCTGCGTGAAGCCTACGAGGACCGCTGCCAGAAAGGCCAGGAACAATCCGCTGTTGCGTATCCATCGTTGGACCCTAATTGAATCCCCTGCGTTTGACTGCACATTCATCCTTCTGGTCTCTGCTCTCTGACGCTGCTTCGCGGCTGCCGTGAGCTGCAAACACAACTCCGCGCACTTCTGGGGAGACGGCAAACCGGAAAAATCGGTGTAACTCTGCAATTGTAGCTGCGCCGGGGATTTCCCGTCGCGCTTTCCCGCAAAGGAGCGCGGCGGAGGGAGGAGCTGGCAGGTTTCCGCCGCCGCAGCCACCGCTGCGGGGGACAGGTTCGAGTCAACCTCTTTCGCTGTCCAGGACCTTCATCTGGGCTTCGCCATAGCGCGCTCCCGCGACCTGGTGTTCGGCGAAGACCCGGTCCACGGCGGCGAGATCCCGGGGGGAGAGTTGAACCTCAAGAGCGCCGAGGGCGGCCTCGAGCTGGTTTCGCGTGCGAGCCCCCGGGACAGGGACGATATCCCGCCCCTGGGCAGCCACCCAGGCGATGGCAAGCTGCGCCGGAGTGATGCGCATTTCCGCCGCGATGGCTCCGAGCACCTCCACCAAGCGGCGATTGCGCACATAGTTCTCGCCGCTGAAGCGCGGAAGATGTGCGCGAAAATCGCCGGTGTCTTTCGGGCGGGAATCGCTGAGCAGGCCGCGGGAGAGAACGCCATAGGCCGTGACCCCGATGCCCAGCTCCCGCAGGACCGGCAGAATCTCCTTCTCGATGGTGCGGGTGATGATCGAGTACTCCATCTGCAGGTCGGTTACGGGATGGACGGCGTGAGCGCGCCGGACCGTCTCCGCGCCGGCCTCCGACAGTCCGAGGTAGCGGACATAGCCGGCCTGAATCAGATCGGCGATCGCGCCGACGGTCTCCTCGATGGGCACGGCCGGGTCCAGACGCGCGGGCCGGTAGATGTCGATGACGTCCACGCCCAGGCGGCGGAGGGAATAGGCGCAGAAGGTCTTGACCGCGGCGGGCCGGCCGTCGAAGCCGATCCAGTTTCCGTCCGGCGCCCGCATCGCTCCGAACTTGACGGAGAGCACAACCTGGCCGTGGCGGCCCTCCAGCGCCCGGCGGATGAGCATCTCATTGTGGCCCATGCCGTAGAAGTCGCCGGTATCGAGCAGGTTGATCCCGCTATCGATGGCGGCATGGATCGTGGCGACGCTCTCGGCCTCATCGGTGTGGCCGTACATGCCGGACATGCCCATGCAGCCCAGGCCCAGAGGTGAGACCTCCGGTCCGGTCCGGCCAAGCTTGATTCGTTTCATCGGTTTGCTCCTCAAAGATTATGCGGGAAGACGAGAGTAAGCGGGAGCACGGCAATGGAGCGGCTCCTCAAACGGATCGCGGGAAGAGAGGGTTTCGCATGGGGGGCGAAAGGCGCTCTCCCGCGGTTTTTTGCTCCTGCCCAAGCTCTTTGCGGCGGAGAGCACGCGCCGCGGCATGGGATCGGCAAATGAACTAACATAAGAGAAGCAGGTGGGCCGGACGGTCGCTGCCCGGGCGCTCGCGCGTTCCGGGGAGAGGAAAGTCCGAACTCCGCAGGACAGCGTGCCGGATAACGTCCGGGATTTGAGCGTCAAGGCTCAAAGACGGCCAGTGCCACAGAGAAGATACCGCCTCGGCTTCTTCGGGAGCCGCGGTAAGGGTGAAAAGGTGCGGTAAGAGCGCACCGCGCCGGCTGTAAAGCCGGTGGCAGGGTAAACCCCACGCGGAGCAAGACCAAATAGGGAGGGAATCCGACGGCCTGACCCGGGCCGCGGATGCGTGCCGGTCCGGTGCGCCAACCCGGGTTCCCGCTTCGGCGGGTGGGAAACCTCCGGGTAGGTCGCTTGAGCGGCGCAGCGATGCGCCGCCTAGAGGAATGATCGTCCACGACAGAATTCGGCTTACAGGCCCTCTTGCAAACGCGGCCCCGCGGCTCTGAACGGAGCAGCGGGGCCTCTCGTTTTTTCGCGTTTTCCCGGCAAACGGCTACACTCCTAATCACCGGACGGACAGCCGGCGGCGGCTTCCATGGGATTCCTCGAAGGCATCAAGATCGCGCTGCAGTCGCTGTGGGCCAACAAGCTGCGCTCCTTCCTTACGCTGCTGGGAGTGATGATCGGCGTTGCGGCCGTCATCATGGTGATCACGCTGGTGAACGGCGCCAACAAGTTCGTGGCCACCAAGGTCTACGGCTATGGAGCGGACGTGTTTACCGCGTCCAAGCAGCCGGCGGTGGTGTTCAGCGACGCCGAGTACACGAAATATCAGAAGCGCAAGGATCTGAAGATCGACGACTACCGGGACGTAGCGGCGAAGTGCCTGCACTGCGCCGCTACCGGCGCGATGGCCAACGTCACCGGCAAGGTGGTGTACGAGAACCACTCGAGCACCGATACGGATATCCGCGGGTGGACCTGGTCGATGCCGCCCATCTACAACATGAACATCGAGCGGGGGCGGGGATTCGTGCCGATCGACGATGAGCGCCACAGCCATGTGGCCATCATCGGCGCCGACATCGTGGACAACCAGATGGGCGGGGAAGACCCAATCGGCAAGGAGATCCGCGTGGATGGCGAGCACTACCGGGTGATCGGGGTCGGAGAGCGAAAGGGCAAGACGCTTGGCCAGAGCCAGGACAACTGGGTGGCCGTGCCGCTGACCACTTTTCTGAATGAGTACGGCTCCAATCGCAGCCTGACGATCTATGGGAAGGCCAACGGGGTTGGCGATCCGCTGGAGCTGGCTTCAGGCGAGATGCGAACCATCCTGCGCGGACGCCGCCATGACGCTCCCGGCGCAGAGGACAGTTTTTCGATCGATACAAATGCCACCTTCGTCGGGATATGGCAGAGCATTAGTTCCAGCTTCTCGGCGGTGTTTATCTCGCTGGCTGCGATCTCCCTGGTGATTGGCGGCATCGTGATCATGAACATCATGCTGGTAAGCGTTACGGAGCGGACGCGGGAGATCGGTGTACGCAAGGCCCTGGGAGCGCGGCGGAGAGACCTCATGCTGCAGTTCCTGATCGAATCGGCGACGATGGCGCTGATCGGCGGCCTCATCGGAGTGCTGGGCGGGGTCGCCTTTGCCAAGATCATTACGCTGGTGGTCGGGTTTCCTTCCGACATCCAGGCATGGCCGGTGCTGCTGGGTCTGTTGATGGCCACGGCGGTGGGCGTCTTCTTCGGCGTGTATCCGGCGCGCAAGGCGGCGATGCTCGATCCGATTGTGGCGCTGCGGTCCGAGATCTAGACAGGGAGCCGCGAAGGCGCCTGGAGATGCGATGAAGCTGGGGGACACAAAAGAACCGATCCGCATGGCAATGGATACGCTGCGCTCGAACAAGCTGCGCTCCGGCCTCACCATGCTGGGCATCATGATCGGCGTCACCACGGTGATCCTGATCTCCTCGGTGATCAACGGGCTGACGGGCAATGTCGATTCGCTGATCCAGTCCCTGGGGTCGAATGTCTATTGGGTCTTCCGCTTTATCCCGTTCGGAATGCGGCCCACCACGGAGATGCTGACCAGAAAGCAGTTGACCTATGACGACGCGGCCGCCATGCGGACGCTGCCTCATGTGGTCGCCGTGGACCCCTCCCAGCAATACCGGACGGCGACCGGCCATGTGGGAGATTTCTCCGTGAAGTACCAGGGCCGCAAGGTGCAGAACACGCTTCTCGAGGGCGACTCAGAGGAGCAGCCCAAGGTTTACGATCTGGATCTGCGGGAGGGGCGCTTTTTCTCCGAGGAGGAGGCGCGCCGGCGAGCCAATGTCGCGGTTCTGGGAAGTGACACCGCGGATGAGCTTTTTGGCGATCAGCCGGCCGTCGGAAAAGAGGTGGATATCGGCGGGGAGATATTCACGGTGATCGGGGTTCTGCAGAAGCAGAAACAGGTCTTCGGCGGGGGCAAAAATCCCGCTGACAACTCCGCCCATATGCCGCTGTTTACCTTTCGCAAGCTGCATCCCGAGATCCTCGACTATTGGATCAGCGTGAAATATGACGATGCGAAGAACAAGCTGGCCGTGGAAGACGAGCTGCGCGAGCTGCTGCGCCGGAGGCGAAAACTCCGCGCCGACCAGCCCGACAACTTCGCGATCTTTACCGCGGATGCATTGCTCGATCTGTGGAACTCTTTAACCAGCGGACTCTTTATCTTTCTGGTCGCGGTTTCGAGTGTAGGCCTGATGGTCGGCGGCGTCGGCGTCATGAACATTATGCTGGTCAGCGTGACGGAGCGTACCCGGGAGATCGGCATCCGCAAAGCCGTGGGGGCGACGAAGAGGAATATTCTTTTCCAGTTTACGGTGGAGGCGGTCACGCTCTGCGCGCTGGGAGGGCTGATCGGGATTCTGGCCGGCGGCGCGCTCACCCTGGCGGTGAAGCTGATTGTGGGGACGGTCCTGCCGGCGCAGATGTCGATTGCCTGGTCCGTGATTGCCTTTACCATCTCCTGCGCGATCGGCCTGCTTTTCGGCATCTATCCCGCATGGAAGGCGGCGACGCTCGACCCCATCGAGGCTCTTCGCCACGAATAGAGCAGGTTTCCTATCGCTATGCTCCACCGAGATCTGAGAAGTGCGGCTTTTCCTGATAAAAACCCGCGTAGAGGGTAGCGGCTCCGGGGGTATACCTGGGTGTACCCCTACAGGAAATCCGCCTTAGCGCCAGGGGCCGAGCGCCGGGCCACCGGGCGGCGGCTGGAGTTCACTTTGGAAATGGCAGGGAACCAAATAGACTGAGACGGTTCCCATGCTACCCCTCGTCATCGCCGCGTTTACGACCTTTCTGACGTGCGCCGGCCTGGGATATTACCTGCTTGCCTTGTGGAGCGCGCGGGCGTTCTACCGCCAGTTTCAGGCACCGCTGCCGGATTTCGAGCCGGGCGTCAGCATTTTAAAGCCGGTCAAGGGCCTGGACCCGGACATGTATGCGAGCTTCGCCAGCCACTGCCTGCAGGAGTATGGCGGCCCTTACGAGATTCTCTTTGGCGTCCGCAGCGTGGATGATCCGGCGGTGGCGGCGATCGAGCAGCTGCAGGCGGAGTTTCCCGACCGGGCCATCCGGCTGGTGCTCTGCCCGGAGCTGCTGGGCGCCAACGGCAAGGTCAGCAACCTGGTGCAGATGCTGGAGCACGCCGCCTATGACTATGTGCTGATCAACGATAGCGACATCACGGTATCGCCTTACTACCTGCGCCGCATCATGAGCTGGTTCCAGGCGCCGAGGAAGAAGGGCGGCCGGGTGGGCATGGTGACTTCCCCTTACCGGGGAAGGGCCCATGGAACGATCGGGTCGCGCATGGAAGCGCTGGGCATCTCGACCGACTTTATCGCCGGAGTGCTGACGGCGCGGCAGATCGAGGGCGGCATTCACTTCGGGCTGGGAGCTACGCTGGCGGTCTCCCGCGAGGCGCTGGAGGCGATCGGAGGCCTGGCTCCCCTGGTCGATTACCTGGCGGATGATTACGAGCTCGGGGCGCGCGTCTCGCGCAAGGGCTTTGAGGTGGCACTGAGCCCCGAAGTCGTCGAGACCTTTGTTCCGGCCTACCGGTTTTCGCAGTTCCTGGCTCATCAGATCCGCTGGAGCCGCAGCACGCGCGACTCCAGAAAGCTGGGCTATACCGGCATGGTCTTCACCTACGGTCTGCCCTGGGCGATGCTGAACTTCATCGCATCAGGAGCCAGCCTGACCAGCATCGCGCTCCTGAGCATGGCTTTGCTCACTCGCGTGACGCTGGCGCTGACCGTGGGCGTAGGTGTGGTGGGCGACGTCCAGGTGCTGCGCGACCTGTGGCTGCTGCCGGCGCGCGATCTGGTGGCCATGGGCATCTGGATCTGGAGCTACGCAGGGAATACGGTCGCATGGCGCGGCCAGCGCTTCTTTTTGAAAGACGGCAAGCTCAGCCGGCTGACCGCGTTTTAAAGGCTGATCCTCCTGAGGGATATGCTCTACCGCCGGTTGCTGAGGATCTCCTTGCCGCCGCTTTTTGCGATCACATAGAGCGCTCCCGGAAGCTTCGGCACATTCTCCATCTCCGTCCACAAAAAGATGCGTGCCGGTCCGCTCCATAAGCGGGCAAAGGACTCGTCGTTGTCGAAGATGGCCGGAGCATCCGCGAAGAAGGAGCCGTACCAGAGATTGGAGGAGCGTCCGTTGAGGATCCTGACCTGGCGGCGCAGGTAGAAGCCCAGCGTGGAGCCGGCCTCATACTCTCCATTGATCTCGACGATATCGCCGGGCTCGAGCTTTGGGCGGATAGCGTCGGCCAGCGCTTTTGAGGAGAGCACCGGCGAAAAGGTGACCAGGGCGATGTGCGCGGCGATGAGGAAGACGGCCATCATGGCGGCGAGCGAGCAGTTCGCCAGCCGGAGAGATCTTCTGCGCCGCAGGAGCCAGTTGGCGAGGGTCCCGATGAAGAGAGCGGCAGCGGTCATCCAGAGGGGCGTACGAAATGCGCCCATGGCGCGGCCGCTGAGGTCCAGAAAGTGCCCGAGGGAGAGCGCGTATTCGGCGGGATTCTGCGAGAGCAGCGTGGAGAGATCGACGCCCGGAGCGGGAGGCTCGGCGTGCAGGGCAAAAAACAGAGCGATGGCGGCTCCGGCGGCGCCCAGAAAGAACAGAACGGGAGCGATGCGCCGGCCGCCGGCGAGGGCTTCGGGATCGCTCTCCTCGGCTGCCAGCCAGCCGCCGATCATGAGAGCCAAAGGGGCAAGCGCCGGCAGCGCGTAATACTCCTGGCGGGTGGAGAAGCTGAAGAAGAGCAGGACGAAGGCCGCCCATAGGCCGAGCAGGAGCCAGGCCTGCGCGGTGCGCGAGAGGGGCCGGCGATGGAGCAGGCTCCGGAGAGAGATGCGGCGGACGATCGGGACGAGACAGGCGATCCAGAAACAGGCAGACCAGAAATAGGCAAACCATGGCGCCAGCCAGACGACGAGCAGGCCCCAGAAGAGCGCCAGCGGAACGGTGTCATAGTCCCGCGGAACGCGTTGATTGAGATATCGCAGGTATTGCTCGTTGATGAAATAGAACCAGAAGAAGCCGTGGACATTGCCCGGGGTGGGGGCAAGGCCGGCAGGATGTCCTTGCGCAGGATTGCGCAGTCCCGCAGCCAGGTGCCAGGGCACGGCAATGGCCAGGAAGATGAGCATGCTGGAGAAGGGATGCCAGCGCCGGAGGTGTCCCAGGTTCCGGGTGAGCCAGAGAAAGAGGATGACGATGCCCAAAGGGAAGACCAGGCCGATCAGTCCCTTGGTCAGCACGTTGAGCGCGCAGATGGCGGCGAATCCCCATGCAGTCCAGCGCGAGGGCTGCTCCTCTTCGAGCGAACGCCAGAAGAGCAGCAGAGCGGCCGCAAGCCAGAGGCAGACGATCACGTCGGGAATCATGATGCGCGTGTAGAGAAAGATTCCGCAGGAGGTGAGCAGGATGAGCGCGGCGTAAAACCCTGCGATCCGGGAGGCGAAGAGGCGGCAGCCGAAGGCATAGACAACGAGGAAAAGGCCAAGAGCGTAGAGGGCGAGCGGCAGGCGGGCGGCCCAGTCCTCCGGGCCGAAGAGGCGAAAGCTGAGCGCCATGCTCCAGTACATCAGCGGGGCTTTTTCGAGGTAGCGGATGCCGTTGGCATAGAGAGTGATCCAGTCGTGGCGGACGAGCATCTCACGCGCGACTTCAGAGTGCACCGAGTCGGCATCATCGAGCAGCGGCGGGCGGAAGAGCGTAAAGCTGCCATAGAGCAGGAGCCAAAGGCAGATCAGCGCGGAGACGTGTTTTTTTTGCAGAGCTTCCATGGACACGGAGGATCGCTGGGAACATCTTCGGTTTCTGTGGCTTCTCCCAGCTTATCGGGCAAACTCCGGTTCCTGCGCGACTATCTGGATTCCCCTCCGGGCCTGTTCCCAAGTGCCGAGCCGGGCGGGGAATCAGGCGGAGTCTTCCGCAGAGGCAGGCGATGCAAAGACGATATAGTGAAGGAACGAAGGCCATGGCAGCGGAGACGGCAACTACGCGGACGAACGACGCAGCGGGGGCGCCGGGAACTGCTCTGCTCTACAACGATTGGTACCCGGCGGTGCGCAGCGGGGGTTTGCGCGGCCGCAGGATGACCACGACCATGCTGCTGGGAGTGCCGCTGGTTCTGGGCCGCAAAGAGGATGGCGCGCTGTTTGCGATGCGCGACAGCTGCCCGCATCGCGGCATTCCTCTCTCCTGCGGATGGTTCGACGGCAGCGCGGTGACCTGCAAGTATCACGGGTGGGCGTTTGAGCCGGAGTCCGGGCAATGCATGGAGATTCCTTCGCTCACCAGCCGGGATGAGTTTCCCAGCCGCATTTATGCTGGAGCGTTTCCCTGCCGCGAGGCCGACGGGTATGCCTGGGTATATATGCCCAAACCGGGCAGCGGGCGAGTGCGGATGGAGGCGCGCGAAACGCTTCCGCCGGTGCCCGAGGTGCCTAAGTTCGGCGGCAAGTTCCGCACGGCGCACCTGACCGCGGAGCTGCCATGCAATGTCGATCACGGAATTATCGGGCTGATGGACCCGGCGCACGGCCCCTTTGTTCACCAGGCATGGTGGTGGCGCTCCCGCCGGAGCATTCACGAGAAGGAGAAGCATTTCGAGCCGATTGCCCAGGGCTTCCGCATGTCGGCCCATGTGCCTTCAGCCAACAGCGCACCTTACAAGCTCTTAGGCGTGTATGGTGAACCGATCGAGACGACGATCGATTTCGTGCTACCCAATCGCCGCTATGAGACGCTGCGCTGCGGTTCGAAGTGGTTTTCCAGCCTGACGACGGTGACCCCGACCTCGGCCAACCAATGCCGCATCGACGTGTGCGGAGCGTGGAACGTCTTCTACCGCATTCCATTTGTCACAATGGCGGCAAAGTTTTTCGGGAACCGCTTTGTGCGCCAGGACCAGGTCACGATGATCCAGCAGGCGCAAGGCTTGAAGTTCAATCCCGGGCTGATGCTGATTGACGACGCCGACCGGCCCGCGAAATGGTACTTCGCCCTGAAGCGCGCGCGTCTGGAGGCGGAGGAGACCGGCCGCCGGATGGAGCATCCGATGGACGGCCCGGTGACGCTGCACTGGCGCAGCTGAAGCCCCGCTTCACGGGACGCGGAAAAGCCCCAGCTGAAAAGATACTGCTAAAAGATACCTTCGTTGTTTCCGATCGTGCGGGAGCTATGCGCGCTGAACGGTCTCCAGCCCGGGCGCATGTTCGCGCGTGCCCGTCGAGCCATCTTCGACCACCAGTTCTTCGACGGCGATCCAAAGCTGACGCCCGAGCTCGAGGAAGAGGTCGCGCCAGCGATCGGAGATTGCCGGCTCCTGTTCTTTGAGGAACTGAGGCGAGCTGACCAGCGTGTCGTGCCAGATGTTCTGCGCCTGCCAGAGGTTGAGCTGGAAAGGCAGTTCCCGGACGGTGCGGGCCATGGCGAGCGTTCGTTCCAGCAGGTCGAAGTCGAGTGGCTCGGACTGCACGCTGACCATGGCGCGCTTCATCCGCTGATCGACGGAGTATTTCAGGTCGCCCTCATCGAGGGCCACGCCGTCGGACTTGGCGAGGCTGATGAGCGAGTGCACGCGGGCGAGGTCGATGGGCTCGTCTTCGAGCGCGCGGCGAAGGCCGGCGTTAATGGCAAAGCCGGCGGCCATGCGGAGCGCGGGCGGTTTGGGAAGCTTGGCCGCAGTGAGGAAGTGCAATAGAGAGGCGTGCTCCTCGTAGATGCCCGCGAGGCTGCGTTCCACCTGGCCCAGAGTGGACTTCAGAATCAGGTTAAGAATGCGCCGCTGGTCATCGCTGAACAGGGAGACGAGAGAGTACGGGCTGCCGCCGAAGTAACGGTCGATGAGGCGCACGACCTCGGGCAGGTTTCCCATGGTGACCGCCGCGCTGCACTTCCTTTTGAGGGCGGCAAAGGGAGTCAGATCTTTGGGCACGAAGCTCTTGACCGCGGCGCTGACGTTCTGGTCGCCGAAGTGAAGGGCTGCGAAGGAGAAGGTTTCGCTCTCCTCGGTGATGTTCGAGGCGACCTGTATGCGGCCGATGGCGAAGCGGCCGCGGCCCGAGGTGACGATGTCGTATTCCAGGCGGCGAATTGTATAGCAGAGAACGACGGTCTCCTCGGAGAAGCTGCTGAAGAAGGAGGAGATGGCGTAATGGGCGGCGACCTGCTCGAGCGATACTTCGAGCGGTTCGACCAGACGCTGGTAGATCTCGGCGCCATCCTTCCACTCGGGCACATTGCTTTTGGCCTGCCGGAGGATTTCGAGGAAGTGCTCTTCGAGCTGGAGCCGGTCGATGCCAAAGACCTCCGCGGCAAGCTGGATGGCGCGCGCCGCATAGGCGATAATCTGCACCGTCTCAATGCCGGAGATGTCGTCGAAGAACCAGCCGCAGCTGGTGTACATAAGCTGGGCGTGGCGCTGCATCTCCATCAGCTTGAGGATCTGGCTGCGCTCGGCAGGCGAAAGAGGCCGCACAGCCTGCCTGATGAGAAAGCGGTCTACCTCTTTCTGGCGGTCGTGTTTGGAGGAGAGGATGACGGAGATATAGGCGTTGCGCGCCTGCCAGACATCCTTGAGCAGGCCGTGCGCGGTCTGTTCGGTCAGCGGCAGAATGGTGTCGCGAAGCCAATCCAGGGCGGAGCGGAGCGGGGCTCGCCATTGCTGATTCCAGCCGGCGCGTCCGCCATTGCAGCCGCAGTCGGAGCGCCAGCGCTCAACTCCGTGAGCGCAGCTCCATGAGGTATTGTCGACGACCTGGGCCTCCCAGGCCGGGGGGAACAGCTCCAGATACTCACCGTAGTTGGTCAGCGTCGCCATCTGGCTGTCTTCAATCAGCTTCAAGGCATAGGAGAGCGCCATCTCTCCATGGCGATGGTGATGCCCATAGCTCTCTCCATCGGTGGCGACATGCACCAGCTCGTGCCCCTGCGAGGCGGGATGGAAGTCTCCGGTGAGGCGGGCGGCGAAGGTTTCTCCGTTGTTGAGCAGACCCTCGAAGGCGATGGCGCGGGAGACTGGCCCGTTGTAAAAGAAGACGGCGATGGTGCGGCCCTCGTCGAGCCGCACGAGGTAGGGGCGGCGGGTGTCGACGGAGGACGCTGGAGTCTCCAGCCAACGGTCGGCTGCTCCGTTCAGGTCCGGAAGCGTAGGCTGCAGGCTGGTCTCGGGCAGCTCGCGCACCCGCAGGCACTGGTGCGGGGCAAGGATGGTGAAGCGAATGCCGTGTCTGGCGAGCGCGTCGAGGGTGTCGCGGGAGACCGCGGTTTCGGGTAGCCACATGCCCTCGGGCTTGCGGCCGAAGCGGTGTTCAAAGTCGGCGATTCCCCATTGAATCTGCGTCTCCCGGTCGCGCTCGTTGGCCAGGGGCATGATGATGTGGTTGTAGATCTGCGCGAGTGCGGAGCCGTGGCCGCTGCAGCGCAGGGCGCTTTGCTCATCTCCGCGGCGAATCATGCGATAGGTACGCGGCGCGTTCTCCTCCAGCCAGGAGAGCAGCGTGGGGCCGAAGTTGAAGCTGATGCGAGAGTAGTTGTTGACGATGCGGACGATCTGGTTGATCCGATTGACGATGCGCGAAGCCCCGTTGGGCGCATAGCACTCGGCGGTGACGCGATCGTTCCAGTCATGGTAAGGCGCGGCCGAGTCCTGCGTCTCTACGCTCTCCAGCCAGGGATTTTCCCGCGGGGGCTGATAGAAGTGGCCGTGAATGCAGATGTAACGCCCGGATGGGGACAAGTGAGCGGACATGAGTCCAATGATAGACCCGGCAGGCGAAGCCCTGGGCTGTGGCGATAGCGGTGCGGGGGCGAGGCGCGGGGCGACTCGGGAGCGAGTCAGGGCGTGGCGGCGGGGCTTGGATCGCAGGCGCGCCAGAGATACCAGCTCGCGACCGAGCGCCAGGGCTTCCAACGCTCTGCGCGGCGCAGCATCTCCTCCGGTTTGGGGAGCATGGCCGCGGTGACTGGTTTACCGTTGAGCTTTTTTCCGAAGGTCAACAGAAAGCCTTTGCGCACCCCGTAATCGGAGACGGGAAAGACATCGGGACGGCCGAGACGGAAGATCAACAGCATCTCGACGGTCCAGACGCCGATGCCGCGCACCTGGGTGAGGCGCTCGATGATCTCGGCATCCGGCATGCGGCGGATGCGGGCCAGCGAGGGAACGGTGCCGTCAGCGGTTTTGGCCGCCAGGTCGCGCAAGGCAAGTATCTTGTTGCGCGAGACGCCGGCTGCGCGCAGGGCCTCGTCGGAGATGGCCAGCAACTGCTCCGGCTGGGGATGGAGGTCGCCGAAGGCAGCGAGCAGGCGGCGCAGAATGGTAGCCGCGGCCTTGCCGTGAAGCTGCTGATAGATGATCGACTCGAGCAAGGCTTCAAAAGGGGAGTGCGAACTCTTGAGGCGAAGAGCAAAGGGACCGGCGCGGTCCATCAATGCACCCAGTTTTGGGTCAGCCGCCGCAAGCTGGCGGGAGGCGAGAGCAAAGTCGTAGCGAACAGGTCTGCGGCCGTCGACCATAGTCTTCCTTCTCTGCGACAAAGTCGCGCAGGCAAAGCGAGGCGGAAGCCGTTTTGCGCGCCGCGCCCCTAGGCCCGGCAGCAGGGCTCGACGCCTGAGAGTGACACAGGATCGCGCGCGAAAAAAATCCGTCCGGGCAATGTAAAAAAATCCCTTGCCAAGCAGTGTATCCAATCGACCCCTGGCCAGGAGCGGCGAATTTTTCAGCGTCGGATAGGGCACGGCCCCGAGCCGAGCGACCAGGCGCAAATCCGCTCCAGCAGCGGGGAACAAAGGGATTCCGCCAAGCGCCGGCTGGAGATTGGCTGCATTTGGCGAAGGGCTTTCCCGGCCTTCCGCGTTTTCCTCCCGAGGCGAATTGCTGCTATATTCATTTTTTACGGAGCAACTCTATCGGAGCCACTTCTCCGGCCGAGTCGCGGAATAAATCGGACAAAAAGTCGCAGCGAAAACCTCCAAACCAGAACGGAAATTGAGGAAGCAGGGACTCATTCAATGGCGCAGATCTTTGACCGCAGCTCGAACGCGCTTGCCCGCATGAGCTTGGTCCTGACAGGGTTGATCGTCATCGCTCTGGGAGTAACGTTGGACCAGTTGCAGCGTTCTCCGTGGGTGACCAGGCAAGGACAGCGCGCCGACCAGCCGGTGCCATTCAGCCACAAGCACCATGTAACAGGTCTAGGACTCCAGTGCCAGTACTGCCACACCTCGGTGGAGAAGTCCGGCTATGCGGGAATTCCACCGACCAAGACCTGCATGAATTGCCATGCGCAGATCTGGACCAACGCCGCTCTGCTGCAGCCGGTGAGAACGAGCTGGGCCACGGGAGAATCGATCCCCTGGATCAAAGTGCACGACCTGCCGGATTTTGTGTACTTCAATCATGAAATTCACGTGAACAAGGGCATCGGGTGTTCCTCCTGCCACGGCCGCGTCGATCTGATGCCGTTGATGTATGCGGAGAATACGCTGCAGATGGAGTGGTGCCTGAATTGCCATCGCGATCCGGGCAAGAATCTTCGGCCCACATCCGAGATTTACAACATGGCATGGGAAGGTCCTTCGCGGGACAAGCCGGTGTGGTGCGGCACGGCCGGAACGAAGGACGGGGTGCCGACGGCGCAGACGGTGGATTGTACGACCACTGATCCGACGCAGACCGGAGCCCAGGTCGCCTCGCTCGACATGCTGCCCCGAGGCTTCAATGGGCAGGTGAGCGCCAGCGATGCGCCTGGGATGGCGGTTCCAGCGGCGCTCCACTATGCCAAATTCACCGATCAAGACTCGCTGGGCAAATTCCTGGTGCAGCAGTACCAGATACGCACTCCCCAGGAGTTGAGCAGCTGCGAGACATGCCACCGATGAGAGAGACACGCGAGAGCGCGGCCCCCGCGGCCAAGACGCACGATCAGCCGCTCAACCTGCAGACGCAAACACCGGACAATAAGGCGATTATGTCAAATCAAAGGAGCACGGGCGGCAGCGACACGGTTACAATTTCGCCGGCTGCCGGCATGACGCTCACGCTCGAAGAGGCCCGGGCCAGGCTCGCTGGAAAGACAGGCAAGAAGTATTGGCGGAGCGTAGATGAGCTGGCGGATACGCCGGCATTTCGCCAGGCGCTTGAGCGGGAGTTTCCCTCGCAGGCATCGGAGTGGATTGATCCTGTCTCCCGGCGCGGATTTTTGAAGGTGATGGGCGCCTCCCTGGCGCTGGCCGGGCTCTCCGGATGCACCAAGCAGCCGGACGAGACGATCTATCCATATGTGAAGCAGCCGGAGGACCTGGTTCTGGGCCGGCCGGTGTACTTCGCCACTGCATTTCCGTTTCCCACCGGCGCAGTTCCGCTGCTGGTCAAGAGCGATGCCTACCGCCCGATCAAGGTCGACGGCAATCCCGAACATCCTTATAACCAAGGAGGCTCGGACCCGATCAGCCAGGGTACTCTGCTCGATCTTTATGACCCGGACCGGTCCCAGCGGGTGCTCTACCGCGGCGAGCCGCGGGAGTGGCCTGCATTTCTTGCGGCATTCCGCGCCATGGCGTCGGATAAGAAGGCGAACGGAGGAAGCGGCCTTTACATACTGAGCGATACCGTGACGTCGCCTACCCTGGCGGCGCAGTGGAAGGCGGCGCAGCAGACCTATCCGAATGCGAAATGGATCCAGTGGGACCCGGTGAACCGCGATTCGGCGTACGCGGCATCGAAGACGGCATTCGGCGACTACTACGATGCGCAGTACCGGCTCGCCGAGGCCGACGTGATCGTTTCGCTCGACGCCGATTTCCTCTCTGGCATTACGCATCCCGGTTTCCTGCGGCTGGCGGCAGATTACGCGAAGCGGCGCAGAGTTGGCGCGGATGGCAGCTTTGCAATGAACCGGCTGTATGCGGTTGAGAGCACGTCGACGACTACGGGCTTCAAGGCCGAGCACCGGTTGGCGCTGAAGGCGAGCGAGGTGCAGAACTTCGCCGCGGCCCTGGCCGCCGCAGTGGGCGCGCAGTCCGGTGGCGCGGCCTGGGGAAGCGGCGCGCAGCAGAAATTTCTCTCCGCCCTGGCAGCGGACCTGAAGGCGAACGGCGGCAAGTGCGTGGTGATCGCGGGCGAGCAACAGCCGCCGGCCGTGCACCTGGCTGCGATTGCCATCAATCAGGCTCTGGGCAACGTGGGCAAAACCGTGGTTTACACCGAGACGGTCAATCCGATGCCGTCCATCCAGGGAGAAGACCTGCGCACCCTGGTTGGCGACATGCAGGGCGGCAAGGTGGACTGGCTGGTGATCCTCAATGCCAATCCGGTCTATACCGCGCCTGTGGACCTGCGCTTTGAAGATGCGCTGGGCAAGGTGAAGACGATCGTCCACCTGGGATCGCACTTCGACGAGACGGCCGCGGCTGCAGAGTGGCACGTCAACGGCGCGCATTATCTGGAGATGTGGTCGGATGCGCGTGCCTACGACGGGACCTTGAGCGTGGTTCAGCCGATGATCGATCCGCTCTACGGCGGAAAGTCGGCGCATGAGGTGATCCAGTCGCTGCTTCCCGATCCGGACACGTCGGCCTACCAGGCGGTGCGCAACAACTGGAGCGCGACCCAGGGAAGCGCAAACCAGGGAGGCGGTCAGGATCAGGCATGGCGCAAGGTTCTGCATGACGGCTTCGTTGCGGGGAGCGCCTTCAGTCCGAAGACGGTTTCAGCCAAAGTGGGGGCGCTGCCGATGGCTGCGGCGAGCGGAGTGGACGGCACGGTCGAGGTTGTGTTCCGGCCCGACCCGAACATCTACGATGGCCGTTATGCCAACGTGGGCTGGCTGCAGGAGATCCCCAAGCCTGTGACCAACATGTCCTGGGACAACGCGGCCCTGATGAGCTACGCCACGCTGGGCAAATACGGCCTGGCCGAGCAGGACGTGGTGACGATTGAGTCAAACGGCAACAAGGTGCTGGCGCCGGTCTATGCGATCCCCGGCCACCCGGATGACTCCGTCACGGTCTACCTCGGGTACGGCCGCAGAACGGTGGGCCGCGTGGGCGCGGGCCTGGGCTTCAACGCCTATGCGATCCGGACGTCGGGATCGCTGCTCTTCGCTCCAGGGGCGAAGCTGAGCAAGACCGGGCAGACCTACGAGTTTGCCGTCACCAAGAGCCACTATACGGATCATCGTTCCAAGTGGGCGGGCGGCGACGGCACCGGCACGCATTCGCTCGAAGGGAATGAAGCGATGACGCGCGGGATCATCCGCTACGCCACCCTGGAGGAGTTCCAGCGGGACCCGAACTTCGCTCACGAGGAGACGCCGGCCCCCGAAGATCCGGAGCCGACCGAGTCGATGTTCAGCAACTGGCGTTATGACAAGAACGCCTGGGCGATGGCGATCGACATGAACTCCTGCGTCGGCTGCAACGCCTGCATCGTGAGCTGCTATGCGGAGAACAACATTGCGGTCGTGGGCAAGCATAATACCCAGACCGGGCGCATCATGCAGTGGATCCGCATCGATACGTATTTCGAAGGGGACCTGGAGGCGCCGCGGGCTCACTTCCAGCCGATGACCTGCCAGCAGTGCGAGAACGCGCCCTGCGAGCAGGTATGCCCGGTAGGGGCGACGGTGCACACGCCTGAGGGCCTGAACGTGATGGTTTACAACCGCTGCGTGGGAACCCGGTACTGCTCCAACAACTGCCCGTACAAGGTGCGGCGGTTCAACTTCCTGCTCTACTCCGACTACGAGACCGAGAGTCTCAAACTGATGCGCAACCCGGATGTGACGGTGCGCAGCCGCGGAGTCATGGAGAAATGCAGCTACTGCTCGCAGAGAATCATGGCTGCCAAGATTGCGGCGGATAAGGAAAACCGCGCGGTCCGGGACGGCGAGATTGTCACCGCGTGCCAGCAGGCGTGCCCGACCGGAGCGATTGTCTTCGGCAATGTCAATGACAAGGCGAGCCGGGTCTATAAGTTGAAATCGCAGCAGCGCAATTACGGCGTGCTCGCCGATTTGAATACGCGCCCACGGACGACCTACATTGCGGGCGTCATCAACCCCAATCCGGAATTGGCCGAGGCGCAGCACGCGCCGGAAAATAGCTGAAAGGTTTAGCGGAGCATGGCGACCAAACCAGAATTACCGGTAAACGATCCGATGCTGGATCCGAAGACGGGCGAGTATGTTGTCATCGCGCCCGGGCATACCTTCAAGTCGGTTACCGAAGAGGTCTCCCGCATTGTTCTCACCGGGCATACCCCGCTCGGGTGGTACTTCGGCTTCATGGTTGCCGGCAGCATCACGCTCATGCTGCTCACCGCAGTGACCTGGCTGTTCCTGAGAGGCGTGGGAATCTGGGGCCTGGACATTCCGGTCGGCTGGGGATTCGCGATCATCAACTTTGTCTGGTGGATCGGAATCGGCCACGCCGGCACGCTGATCTCGGCCATTCTCCTGCTGTTCAAGCAGCAGTGGAGAAACTCGATCAACCGCTTCGCAGAGGCGATGACGATCTTCGCCGTGATCTGCGCCGGCATGTTCCCGCTGATCCACGTGGGCCGTCCATGGCTGGGCTACTGGCTGTTCCCCTATCCCAGCACCATGAACGTCTGGCCGCAGTTCCGCTCCCCGCTGCTGTGGGATGTCTTTGCGGTCTCAACCTACGCGACGATCTCAGTGGTCTTCTGGTATATCGGCCTGATTCCCGACCTGGGCACGATGCGCGACCGGGCGCAGACAAAGTTTGCGCAGTTCACCTACGGCATGCTGTCGCTCGGCTGGCGCGGTTCGGCCCGGCACTGGGCGCAGTATGAGACGGCTTCGCTGCTCCTGGCTGGCTTGGCGACGCCGCTGGTGCTCTCTGTGCACACGGTCATCAGCTTCGACTTCGCCGTGGCGGTCCTGCCGGGCTGGCACACGACGATCTTTCCGCCCTACTTCGTCGCCGGCGCGATCTACTCCGGCTTCGCGATGGTGATCACGCTTGCCATCCCGATCCGGAAGTTCTACCACCTGGAAGACCTGATCACCATCCGCCACATCGACAACATGGGCAAGGTGATGCTGGCTACCGGCCTCATCGTGGCCTATGGCTATTCGATGGAAGTCTTCATGGCCTGGTTCTCGGCGAGCCACTTTGAATTCTTCATGATGTGGAACCGTATGTTCGGCCCCATGGGCTGGGCGTACTGGGTGCTGATTACCTGCAACATCGCTCTTCCGCAACTGTTGTGGATCCGAAAGCTGCGGGTCAGCCCGGGCAAGATGTTCATCATGTCCCTGATTATCAATACGGGCATGTGGTTCGAGCGGTTTGTGATCGTCGTCACCAGCCTGTACCGCGACTTTCTGCCCTCGTCCTGGGGCACCTACCGGGCCACGCGGTGGGACTATGCGACCTTTGTCGGCACGCTGGGATTGTTCACGGCGCTGTTCTTCCTATTCATCCGGTTCCTGCCCATGATTCCGATGTCCGAGCTGAGAATGATGCTGCCTCAGGCCAAGGTCAGAGTGGAACCAGAACCTCTGGAGGCAGGTGACTGATGCCTGTGCGTGAAGGAACCTACGGATTGCTGGCTGAGTTCGATACGCCAACCGGACTGGTGGTGGCGGCCAAGGCTGCCTATGACTCAGGCTGGCGGCGAATGGACTGTTACACGCCGTACCCGGTCGAAGAGGCGGCGGAGGCGATCGGCTTCCATCGCAACTATGTGCCGCTGGTCTGCCTGGTCGGAGGCCTGATCGGCCTGGGAGCCATGTTTTTGATGGAGACCTGGATTGCGGTCTTCGCCTATCCGCTCAATATCGCCGGGCGGCCGCTGTTCTCCTGGCCGGCGTTCATCGTTCCCGCCTATGAGTGGACCATTCTCTGGGCAGGCCTCTCGGCCGCCTTTGGAATGCTGGCGCTGTGCGGCCTGCCGTCGCTTTATCATCCGGTCTTCAATGCGCCGAACTTCCGCAACGGCGCCAGTACCGACAAGTTTTTCCTTTGCCTGGAGGCGACCGACCCGAAGTTCTCGGTCGAGGAGTCCCGCGCATTCCTGGAGGAGTTCCAGCCGGCATCCGTTGTGGAGGTGGAGTATTAAGGGCATGAGAGGAATTCGGCAGGAAGGCTCCGGGGTTCGCTCTGCCGCGAGACGCCAGACCTGGATCCTGGGTGCGGGGATGACGGCAATGCTGCTGCTGTCTGCAGGCTGCCGCCAGGACATGCAGGATGAGCCCAAGTTTGTCCCCCAGCGGGGAACCACCTTCTTTTCCGACAACCGGTCGGTCCGCCCGCAGGTGGAGCACACGGTGGCTCGCGGTCAGCTTGATCAGGACAGCTACTTCAATACCGGCCTCGAGGGCGGCAAGGAAGCCGATATGATGCCGTTCCCGGTGACCATGCAGGTGCTGGCGCGGGGACAGGAGCGCTTCAATATTTATTGCACGCCCTGCCATTCGCGGGTGGGCAACGGCGCCGGGATGATCGTGCAGCGGGGCTACAAGCCGGCGGCGAACTTCCATGACGCGCGGCATCTCGCCCAGCCGGTGAGCCACTTTTTCTACGTGATGACGAATGGCTTCGGCGCCATGCCGGACTACTCGGCGCAGTTGCCGCCTGCGGATCGCTGGGCGGTGGCCGCTTATATCCGCGCGCTGCAGATGAGCCAGGATGCGGGGACCAGCAGCGTGCCGGCGGGTGTGCAGGTGCAGGACCTTAAAGATATCGCGCAGCAGGAAGGATACCCGGAGAGCTTCGCCGGGCCCTGGGCGCTGCCGCAGGCTACCCATGCGGTGGCCCAGCCGGCGGACCCGAGCCAGGGAAATCCCGGGATGGCTCCTGCCAACGAGAACGCTCCGCCGGTCTGGAATGCCGCGCCGGTCAACGCTGAGACGAACGGCAAGCCCGCGCCGCGCCGCGGCGTGAAATAGGATTCAGGAAGAAATCATGGCTCACGAGCATCACGCAAATTCGCTTCCCGCGGACCTGAATGCCCCCGCCTTCGTCGACGGCTGGCGCAAACGGGCTCTGCTGGTAGGCGCAGTGTTCGCTGCCCTCTCGGCCGTGCTTGCGTTTCTCGCGGCAACGGTCGATCACGACGGCATCCAGCATCTGCTGCGCTCCTACCTGATGGGGTATGCCATCTCCTGGGGCTTCGCCCTGGGCGGGCTGGCGCTTCTGATGGTGCAGTACCTGTCGGGCGGCAAGTGGGGACTGGTCGTCCGGCGTCCCCTGGAAGCGATGTCGCGCACCCTGCCCATGGTGCTGGTGATGTTTCTGCCGATCGGGCTGGGCATGAAGCAGCTGTATCTCTGGGCAAGAGTGGCCAACCCGGCGGAGGCGCTGAAGGCGCACCTGATCACCCGCGACCAGGCCAACGCCATCATGGTGAAGCATCCCATGCTGAGCATTCCCAGCGTATGGGTGCAAACCCTGATCTGCTTCGGCATCTGGATTGGAATGATGCTCCTGCTCAATCGCTGGTCGCTTGAGCGTGACGCCGATCCGGAGCGCCGGGTGCGTTTCTGGCAGGTCAAGTTCGAAAATCTGAGCGGCATTGGCGTGGTGATTTACGCCATCACCATGACGGTCTGCGCGATCGACTGGATCATGTCGCTGAACGTCTCCTGGTACTCGACGATGTACGGCTTCCTGTTCCTGGTGGGGCAGGGGTATGGAGTGCTCGCGCTCGCCATCATGACCACCATCCGGCTGTCCAAGGCGGACCCGGTAAAGAGCATCCTGCGCCCGGTGGAGCAGCACGATCTGGGCAAGCTGGCGTTTGCCTTTGTGATGCTGAACATCTACATCGCCTTCTCGCAATTCCTGATTATCTGGTCGGGAAATCTTCCCGATGAGATTCCCTGGTACCTGGACCGGATCCGCGGGGGATGGGGCGTGGTGGGGACTCTGGACTTTATCTTCCACTGGGTGCTGCCCTTCACCCTGCTGCTTTCCCGCGACCTGAAGCGCAACAAGGAGCGGCTGGTGCTGGTGTGCAAGATCATGATCTTCGCCCGCTGCTGGGATATGTTCTGGCTCATCGAGCCTAACTTCCCGGATGCGGCGCGCAACCTGCACTTCAGCTTTGGGATCCTGGAATACGCAACTGTACCGGTAGCGGTGATTTCGTTCTGGATGTGGCTCTACTTCGGTCAACTGCAGAAGCGGCCGCTGATCCAGACGAACGATCCGCACCTCGATGAGATTTTGGAGGCCGAGCATGCACACGCCTGAGCCGCAGCGGCCGGATGTCTCCGCCGGGTTTGAAAAGACAGATGTCAACGTCAAGGGCATTCTCGTCTTCCTGGTTTCGCTTGGAGTCTTTGTCGGCGTCTTCTTCGTGTTCTGCTTCGGCATGGGGAAGGTGATCAATACCGCGATTACCAAGCATGACGGACCGCCGAACCAGTGGAACCAGATCGAGTCCAAGCCTTCGCATGGGCTGGAGACTCTGACGTCGAACGCGACGGTCGAGCAGCAGCAGCTGCAGGAGATGACGCAACGGTTTCCTTCTCCGCGGCTGCAGATGGACGATGGCGACCAGGACGTAGCGGACCTCCACGCGCGGGAGGATCTCCTGCTCGACCACTACAGCTGGGTCGACCGCAAGCAGGGCAAGGTGCGGATTCCGATTGAGCGGGCCATGGAGTTGATCGCCAAGTCGGGGCTCCCAGTGGCGCCGGCAGCGCAGACGCAGCCACTGATGGCCGGAGATAAAGCCCCGGTTGTGCCGATGCCCCTGACGAATGGGTTCGCCCGGACCGGGCACGAGCAAGAAGTTCTGGAGACACTCGAGCAACAGCGGGAGCGCAGTGAAAAGCGGACCGACCAGGCTGCTCTGCAGGCGAGCCACTAGGCTTCGTCTGGTGAAAAGGAAATGGCGGTGGCGGCAAGATCCCCAATCCGCATGCGCTCGGGTGGATGTCCGAGAGGACGGCAAAGGGTATTCTTGAGAGTGGCCTCCTTCGGCATTTTGGCGTGAGTCCAACGCCTGCCAGGCGCCAAAACGGAGAGAAGGCGGAACCAATCTCATAGGGTCCCGCCAACGGCAAAGATTTTATGTTGGGAATCGCGAAAATACGGAAAGCGATGCGCGGAGCGCTAAGCGGCCTCTGCCTCCTCGGTGTGCTGGCGGCGATGACTGCCCATGGGCAGGTTGCCGGCTATGGAGAGAAGTCCATGGGCGACCCGGCGCAGGACCATCTTCCGGATTTTCTGCAGAAGGTCAGGATCGACCAGCGGCTGAACCAGCAGCTGCCATTGCAGGCGCCGTTTGTGGATTCAGCCGGCAAGCCGGTCAAGCTGGGAGATTACTTTGGCAAGCGGCCGGTCATCCTGGCCCTGGTCTATTACCAATGCCAGATTCTCTGCTCCGAGGAGCTGAACGGCCTGGTGGGAGCCCTGGAGATGGTGCACCTGACGCCCGGCAAAGACTTCGAGATCGTGGTCGCGAGCATTGACCCGTCTGAGGGGCCGGCGCTGGCGCGAGCCAAGAAGGCAGTCTATGTGAAGCGCTACGGCAGGATGGAGACGGCAAATGGCTGGCACTTTCTGACCGGTCCCGAGTCTTCGATCCAGGCGCTGACGCAGGCCGTGGGGTTTGGCTACATGAGAGTTGCCGGACCGGATGGCAAGCTCAATCAATTCGCGCACACCAGTTCGCTCGAGATTGTCACGCCGGAAGGACGGCTCGCGCAGTACTACATGGGCGTGGAGTACTCCCCGAAGGATCTGATGCTGGGCCTGGTGGAAGCGTCTCATCACAAGATCGGCACGCCGGTCGACAACATCATGACGTATTGCTACCGTTACGATCCGAAGCTGAACCGGCATAGCCTGGTTGTCGCCCGGATCGTGCAGTTGGGCTGCCTGTTGACCATGATCGGACTGGGCAGCTTCATGGTGGTGAATTTTCGCCGCGACATAACGCAAGCCGGTAAAGGGTAACGATGCATTCGATAAGTCCAGTTTTGTGGCAGTTTCTCGTAAAGTGGCTGACCAACTTTGCCCTTTTCCCGCCAGAAGCCTCGTCCATCTCGGGCGACATGGACGCTTTCTACTTTTTTCTGCTGTTGATCTCGGCCATCGGCCTCATCGCCGTAGCGATCCTGATTTTCGGGTTTTCCATTGCGTACCGCAAGGAAAAGAATCCGGTGGCGACGCAGATCGAGGGTTCCACGCTGCTTGAGGCGACGTGGACGATCATCCCGCTGGCCCTGTTCATGGTCTGCTTCGTCTGGGGCGCGCTGCTTTACTTCCGCATCTACAACCCGCCGACCAACGCGATGAATATCTACATCGTGGGCAAACAGTGGATGTGGAAGGCGGAGCATCCCGGCGGCCAGCACGAGATCGATGCGCTGCATATCCCGATCAACCGGCCGATTCAGCTCACCATGATCTCCCAGGACGTCTTCCACAGCTTCTCGATCCCGGCTTTCCGGGTGAAGCGCGAAGTGATCCCGGGCCGCTACACGACGGTCTGGTTTGAGGCTACACAGACCGGCACATTCCATCTTTTCTGCACCCAGTATTGCGGCACGAATCACTCGCAGATGATCGGCGACATCGTGGCCATGAGCCCGGACGATTACCAGGCATGGATCGCGGGTAGCACCAGCGGGGTATCCCTGGCGCAGAACGGCGAGCGCCTGTTCGCCAGCCTGGGCTGCAACTCCTGCCACTCGGGCGCGGCCACGGCCCGCGGTCCGAATCTGGCGCAGGTCTACGGCTCCAGGCTGCAGCTTACCGACGGTTCGCAGATCACCGCGGATGACGCGTTCCTGCGGGAGGCGATTCTCAATCCGTCGACGCGGGTGACGGCCGGGTACGCGCCGATCATGCCAACGTATCAAGGCCAGGTCAGTGAAGAGGGACTGATTGACCTGGTGGAGTACATCAAGAATCTCAATTCCAACTACCGCATTCAGCAGACACTGGCATCGAGGGAACTCCCCCCGGCGCCGGCCGGCTCCTCCAACTCGGGATCCAGTTCGTCATCCAGGGATGAAAGCTCCGCTGCGCGGTCAGGCAGAGTGGCGCCTTCGGCGTCAGGACGGTGAAACCATGAGCACAATCCTCAGTCTTCCGAATCAAGAAACAGCAACCCTGCCGAAGACCAGCTACCTGAACAGCGAGTACGGGCTGAAGAGCTGGCTGCTCACCGGTGACCACAAGCGGATCGCCATGCTGTATCTGATGTCGATAACGTTTTTCTTTTTCATCGGGGGAGCATTCGCCGGCCTGATTCGCCTGGAGCTGCTCACTCCCATGCCGGACCTGGTGGCGTCGGACACCTATAACAAGCTCTTCAGCATGCACGGCATCGTGATGATCTTTCTGTTCCTGGTGCCGTCAGTTCCGGCAACCATCGGGAACTTTCTGATGCCGATCATGGTTGGGGCCAAGGATCTGGCGTTTCCGAAGATCAATCTGCTGAGCTGGTATCTGTACATGATCGCGGGCTGCATCATCCTCTGGGCGATGATGAACGGCGGCGTCGATACCGGGTGGACCTTCACCACTCCCCTCAGCACCCACTATCTCAACACGCATGTGCTGACGACGGCGGTGGGGGTGTTCGTCGCCGGCTTCAGCTCTATCTTCACCGGTCTGAACTTCATCGTCACCATCCACCGGATGCGCTGCCCGGGAATGAGCTGGTTCCGTCTGCCGCTCTTCGTGTGGTCGCATTATGCGGCCTCGATCCTGATGGTTCTCGGGACCCCTGTTCTGGCGATCGCGCTGGTGCTCATCGCCCTGGAGCGCGTCTTCGGGATTGGCGTCTTCGATCCCTCCAAGGGCGGAGACCCGCTCCTCTTCCAGCATCTCTTCTGGTTCTACTCCCACCCTGCCGTGTACATCATGATTCTGCCGGGCATGGGGGTCATCTCCGAAGTAGTCAGCACCTTCTCCCGCAAGCGGGTCTTCGGATACACCGCGGTGGCCTTCTCTTCGGTGGCGATCGCGGTCTTCGGATTCTTCGTCTGGGAGCACCACATGTTCATCATGGGTGTGTCGAACTACTCGGCGCTGGTCTTCTCACTGCTGACGATGCTGGTCGCGGTGCCCTCTGCCATCAAGATCTTCAACTGGTCGGCAACGCTCTACAAAGGGTCCATTACCTTTGAGACGCCGATGCTTTATGCCTTCGGATTCATGGGTCTGTTCACCATTGGCGGGTTGACCGGGGTCTTCCTCGGTTCGCTGGGGATGGACATTCACCTGACCGAGACCTACTTCATCGTCGCCCACTTTCACTTCGTGATGGTCGGGGGAATGCTGATGGCGTATCTGGCCGGCGTGCACTTCTGGTGGCCGAAGATGACCGGCAGAATGTACCCCGAGTCCATGTCGAAGCTGGCCGCGATGACGACCTTCATCGGGTTCATCCTCACCTTCTTTCCGCAGTTCATCCTGGGTTACCTGGGAATGCCGCGCCGCTATCACGCGTATCCGCCGGAGTTCCAGGTGCTGAACGTTCTGTCGACGGCGGGCGCGACGGTGCTGGGGATCGGCTACCTGCTCCCCATGATCTACATGCCCTGGTCACTGAAGTACGGTAAGATCGCCGGTAGCAACCCATGGCAGGCAACCGGCCTGGAGTGGCAGATCGAATCGCCGCCGCTGACGGAAAACTTTATCGAGATCCCGGTCATGGATCACGAAGCATACGACTACGATTGGCTTGCGCACAAGCACGAATACGAGGTAACGACTGTTGGATAGCCAAGCGATTGCAAATGGCACGATAGCTCCACACGAGACAGCGGAAGCCCACGAACATCCTTCTTACCTGCGCCACCACTTCGTCACGGTAGAGCAGCAGCAGGAGACGGCGAGCTTCGGGATGTGGCTGTTCCTGCTGACCGAAATCATGTTTTTCGGCGGCATGTTCATGGCCTACCTGCTCTACCGGAACTGGTATTACGACGCCTTCGTGGCGGGCAGCAACACGCTGAGCATCACGCTGGGCACCACCAATACCGTCGTGCTGATCCTCTCCAGCTTCACGATGGCGATGGGTGTCTACTCGGCGGAGACCCGCAACCGCAAGGGCCTCCTGACGTCGCTGGGCCTGACGATCGTTCTGGGTCTGGTCTTCCTCGGAATCAAATCCGTGGAATACCACGACAAATATGTGGAGCACCATATCCCGGGCGCGAGCTTCAGCGTGGAAGATTTTGTCCATCCGGCAGACAAGCGTGACATCGCGCTCTCCCCGGATATGGCGCAGCATGCGCAGATTTACTTCTTCCTCTACTTTGCCCTGACAGGCATGCACGCGCTGCACATGATCATCGGCATCAGCATCCTGTTTGTCCTCTTCTACCAGGCCTATCATGGGGCGTACACCAACGGGCATACTTCCACCATCGACAATTTCGGGCTGTACTGACACTTTGTCGATATTGTGTGGATCTTCCTTTTCCCGCTGCTCTATCTGATCAGCCGTCACCCCTTGAAGTAGAAGGAAAGCAGCTATGTCGACTCCTACCGAGCACGAGCATCACATTGTCGGGCCCAAGGTCTACCTGATGATCCTCGCGGCGCTTCTGATCTTTACTGCGACGACGACCGGTGTGGCCTTCCTCGACCTGGGCATCTTCAATCCTGTCGTGGCGCTGGCGATCGCCTGCATCAAGGCGGTTCTGGTGATCCTGTTTTTCATGCACCTGCGCTATAGCTCCAAGGTGATGAAGCTCACGGTCGCGGCCGGCTTCTTTACCTTTCTGGTGCTGATCACCATGACTCTCACCGACTATATGAGCCGGACCTGGGGCCTCTGGTAGGCCACGGCCCCCGCCCGCTCCAGGTGGTGCAGCCAGGCTTAGAGAGCGGACCGGACCGCTCTTTCCTACAACCGATGGACTTCCTTCGAGGCCCGCATGAGCGGGCCCATTCAACGCCGGCTCCTCCACAACGTGCGGAGCAAAGCGGCCCCGACAGCGCTTCCTTCCTCTCCTCCTGCCATGGCTGAACCGCCGATCCTCTTCGATGCACCCTCCCGGCGGGAGCTATCCTGCGAAGCTGTGCTCCAGAAGCGGCTTTTGCATCCGATGAGAAGTTCTGCAACTTCGATCCAAGACGAGGCAAGATGACCTCCGTTCCGGCAAAAGCAAAAGATCAAGATGAGGAAGTTCCCGAGGATCTGCGCCGGATCGCCGCGGATCCCCGCGTCCGGGTGCGGCGGGCAGGGCCGCCCGCGGCGAACTCCAAATGCGTCGTCTACTGGATGCAGCGCTCTCAGCGGGCCCTAGACAATCCCGCCCTGGATGTTGCGGTGAACGTGGCCAATGCGCTGGAGCTGCCGCTTGTGGTGTTCTTCTCGGCGATCAGCAACTTCCCCGGCGCCAACGAACGGCACTACGCGTTTATGAATCAGGGCTTCGGCGATACAGAGGAGGATTTAGCTGAGCGGCGGATCGGATTTGTGCTGCGCCGTCCGCCCCGCAACTCGCTGGAGGCATTCCTTGCCGAGGTGCAGGCGGCTATGCTCATCGGGGATGAGAACCCCTGCCGTGAGCCGGAGCGATGGAGGAGGGTGCTCTCCGCGCGGCTGAGGATTCCTTTCTGGACCGTGGATGCGGATGTGGTGGTTCCCTCCGGTCTCTTCTCCAAGGGCATGTATGCCCTGCATATCTTCCGGCCGAAGCTGTATGCGGAGCTGCCGAGGTTTCTGGTCAAGAGCGACGCGCCTGTGCCGCAACGGGAATGGAAGCGGCCGCGGGACCTCGAGTCGTTCCCGGTGCGGGAGGACATTACGCAAGGCTGGAAGTCGCTCGACCGGTCGGTGCGTCCGGTGGACAGCTTTACCGGAGGAACACACCGTGCGGGTCAACGGCTGCAGGACTTCGTCGACCGTCAGCTGAGCGATTACGAGAAGATGCGCAACCACCCGGAGAGCGATGGAACCAGCCGGCTGTCGCCCTACCTGCATTTCGGCCAGATCGGCCCGCTGACGATTGCGCTTGCCGTGGAAAAGGCGTGCAAGGCGGGGAAGGCCTCCCGGGCGGCGTGCGATTCCTTTCTCAACGAGGTCATCGGATGGCGCGAGCTCGCGGTGAACTTCGTCAAATTCAATGCGAACTATGACTCGCTGGAGTGCGCCGAGCCCTGGGCGAAGAAGACGCTGCTCGAGCACGCGGGCGACCGCCGCGAGTGGAACTACACGATTGAAGAGCTGGAGCGCTCGCAGACCCATGACGAGCTTTGGAATGCAGCGCAGAACCAGATGGTCAAGTTCGGATGGATGCACAATTACATGCGCATGTACTGGGCAAAGAAGATTCTGGAGTGGTCTCCCGATCCGGCGCGCGCGTTTGACACTTGCGTGACGCTCAATGACCGATACTTTCTCGACGGCCGGGATCCCAACGGATACGCCGGAATCGCCTGGTCGATTGGCGGCAAATTTGACCGTCCCTGGTTCGAGCGTCCGATCTTTGGGACCATCCGCTATATGTCGGGGGCCTCGACAGGCAGAAAATTCAACTCCAAGCGATACATCCAAGCGATGTCGGAGGATCCGGAACAGGGCTTGATCTGGGACAAGACTGCTCCCCGCTGAATGCGGCCGGCCGCACGGAGCGGACGGGGGCGGGTATGCTAGTTTCATGGACAGGCTTTTCCGGCCAGAGTGGCCGAGAGGGGATCGAGGGGGCCGAAAGGGAACCGCAGCATGGCAAAGTACCTGATCACGGGCATCGCCGGATTCATCGGATCGTCGCTGGCGATGGCGCTCGTCGAGCGCGGCGACGAGGTCCGGGGAGTGGACAACTTCCTGACCGGCAAGCGCGCCAATCTCCAGGGCTTTCTCGACCGGATCGACTTCCGGGAGGCGGATCTGCGCGATGCGCAAGCCGTGCGCGAGGCTTGCGAGGGCGTGGATTATGTGTTGCATCAGGGCGCCCTGCCCTCGGTTCCGCTCTCCGTCAAGGAGCCGGAGCCCAGCCACCGCTGCAATGTGGATGGCACCTTCCACGTGCTCGAAGGCGCGCGGGCTGCGAACGTCAAGCGGGTGATCTATGCCGCCTCCTCTTCCGCTTATGGGGACCAGCCGGTTCTGCCCAGCCGGGAGACACTGCGGCCGATGCCCATCTCCCCGTATGCGGTGCAGAAGCTTGCCGGCGAATATTACCTGAGCAGCTACTGGCAGGTGTACGGGTTGGAGACGGTCTCTCTGCGCTACTTCAATATCTTCGGCCCGCGGCAGGCGGCCGATTCTCCCTACAGCGGAGTGCTGGCGAAGTTCATCCGGCAGATGCTTGCCGGGGAGCGTCCGACGATCTTCGGCACGGGGCGGCAGGGGCGCGATTTTACCTATGTCGACAACGTCGTCTCCGCGAACCTGCTGGCGTGCGCGGCACCGGCGGAGAAGGTGGCAGGCAAGGTCTTCAACATTGCCTGCGGGGGCCAGCATACGTTGAGCGAGATCTATCGAACCCTGGCCGGGATTATCGGGTTTGATGGCGAACCCCTGTATGAGCCGCCGCGCAATGGGGACATTCTCAACTCGCAGGCGGATATCACGGCCGCTACCGAGGCCTTTGGATATCGCCCGGTTGTCGGCTTTGAGGACGGATTGGAACGCACGGTGGAGTGGTACCGCGAGATGCTCGGTTCGGCGGCGAGCTCTCCGGCCGGGGCGGTTGCGCGGGAATGAGGAGAAGCGGTGCCTGAACAGGAAGTTTTGCAGCAGCAGGGATTGGAGCAGTGGCTCGCCCTCGTGGAAAAGCGTGAACTGCGCGTCGGAATCATCGGGCTGGGCTACGTAGGGCTTCCCCTGGTTCTGCTGTTCAGCGGCGAGGGCTTCCGCGTGACCGGCTTCGACATCGACCAGGCGAAGGTCGAGCGCTTGAATGCGGGCGAGTCGTACATCCACCGTATTGAGGCTGAACAGATCCAGGGAGCGCGGGAGAAGGGATTCCGCGCCACGGCGGACTTCTCGGAGATTGCCGCGGTCGATGCGATTTTGATCTGCGTGCCTACTCCTCTGAGCGATCACCGCACCCCGGACGTGAGTTACATCGTCGCCACCATGGAGGCGATCAGCGGCCACCTGCGTCCCGGGCAACTGGTGGTGCTCGAGAGCACGACTTATCCGGGCACGACGGAGGAACTGGTCGTTCCGGCCATTGAGCGGGAGGGGCAGCGGGTGATCCGCGAGGGCAATCTGGAAGATGGGGTGCTGGTCGCCTTCTCTCCGGAGCGCGAGGATCCGGGAAATACCCGGGTGGACCGCCGGGACATTCCCAAGGTTGTGGGCGGGGCGGGCTGGCTCGCCCAGGAGGCCGCCGCCGCGCTGTACCGTACCGCTTTTCATCGCGTCGTACGCGTCTCCAGTCCGGCTGCCGCCGAGATGACCAAGCTGCTGGAGAACATCTACCGCTGCGTCAACATCGCATTGGTGAATGAGCTCAAGCTGCTCTGCCTGCGGATGGGCATCGACATCTGGGAGGTGATTGAAGCGGCGGCGACCAAGCCGTTCGGCTTTCAGCCGTTTTATCCCGGCCCCGGCCTGGGAGGGCATTGCATCCCGATCGATCCCTTTTACTTGAGCTGGAAGGCGAAGGAGTTCGACTTCAGCACGCGCTTTATCGAGCTGGCCGGCGAGGTCAACGAGGGAATGCCGTACCACGTGGTGCAGGCGCTCTCCTCGGCGCTCAACCGCCGGAGCAAACCGATCAAAGGGTCCAGGGTCCTGGTGCTTGGGCTGGCCTATAAGAAGGATGTGGACGATCTGCGCGAGTCCCCTGCGCTCACCATTATCGAGATGCTGCAGCGTGAGGGAGCGGACGTCAGCTACAACGATCCCTTCTTCCCCACTGTCGGGCAGGGACGAAGGTATCGTTTGAACATGAGATCCCAGCCGTTGGACGATCTCTCCGTCTACGACTGCGTATTGATCGTGACGGACCACTCCAGCTACGACTACGCCCGGATCGTGCGGGAGGCGCAGCTTGTGGTGGACTCGCGCAATGCGACCCGCGGCCTCCAATCGGAGAAGATCGTGCACTGCTGAGCCCCTCCCGGAGGGGGAGCAGGCGCGGGGCGACAGCGAAGCACCGGGCATCGCGGAACTCCGGGGATGCAGTAAAATAACCTACGAGGCCGACGTAGCTCAGTTGGTAGAGCAGCTGATTCGTAATCAGCAGGTCATCGGTTCAAGTCCGATCGTCGGCTCCAGACTTCTTCTAACAGCTCATGGCTCCGTTCAACGGGAGCTGTTGTGCAACTCCTGCACAGGCGAACTTCTGCTCCAGTGATGCGCCGCCTCCTGCGGATCCCATCCCCGCCGAGCTTCGGAAATATCACTTCCACCGGTTTGATTCTCCCCCGTCATGCAGGGGACGCTTAAACTTACGTTCTGATCGCTGCGGCCGGTTCGCTCGCGGTGGATGTTTCCTGTCCCCAGGGCGGCCGGCTTCGGCACGCAACGTTCGGCCCGCTTTGGCGGATGAGGATTCTGGGAAAGCCCAAAGAACAGATCGGATGAGCCATTGAACAGAGTCGGATTATCAATCGTCTTCATGGCGGCGGCCGCATGCGGCCAGTCGTGTGTGGCGCAGAGTGCGAAGACTACTCCACAGACTCCGCGGTTAGAGAGACGTGGCGCGGTCACCCAGGTGGTCGTGGACGGGCAGCCCTTCCTGATGCTGGCGGGCGAACTGCATAACTCCAGCTCCTCGAACGCGGAATCGATGGAACCGGTGTGGCCAAAGCTCGCTGCAATGCACCTCAACACGGTGCTGATGCCGGTAGCCTGGGAGTCGATCGAGCCGAAGGAAGGAAGCTTTGACTTCAGTCTCGTCGACGGGCTGCTGGCGGGAGCCCGGCAGAGCCGTCTCCGGATCGTGATCCTCTGGTTTGGGGCCTGGAAGAACACCTTCTCCAGCTTTGCGCCCGGCTGGGTAAAGAAGGACACCACGCGCTTTCCCCGGGTGCAGACCAACGACGGGCGCGCAACCGAGAGGCTCTCCCCGTTCAGTACAGCGGTGCGCGACGCCGATGCGCGCGCCTTTGGGGCCTTGATGCATCATCTTCGCGAGGTCGACGGAGAGCGCCATACGGTCCTGATGGTGCAGGTAGAGAACGAGGTCGGCATCATTCCCGAACCTCGGGACTATTCGCCGGCGGCGAACGCATTGTTCGAAGGGGCCGTCCCTCCGGTTCTCGTGAGCTATCTCAAAAGACATGAGGCGGCGCTGAGTCCCGAGCTGCATGCTGCGTGGATCGCGGCGGGCGAAAAGCCCGCCGGAACATGGCAGGAGGTCTTTGGAAAGACGCCTCTGACCGACGATCTCTTCATGGCCTGGAGCTTCGCGACCTTTGTCCAGCGCGTCGCAGAGGCAGGCAAGGCGGAATACCCGCTGCCGATGTATGCGAACGCCGCTCTGATTCGTCCCAACTACCTGCCGGGGCAGTACAACAGCGGCGGTCCTCTGCCGCAGTCGCTGGATCTCTGGCGCGCCGGTGCGCCCGCTATCGACATGTTTTCGCCGGATATCTACTTCAATGAGTTTGTCTACTGGACGGGACGGTACCAGCTGCCGGGCAATCCTATGTTTATTCCGGAGACACAGGGTGGATACGCCGGCGCGGCGAACGCTCTCTTCGCCTTTGGTGAAAGAGGCGCGATAGGCTTCTCGCCGTTCGGCATCGATAACGAAGGCAACACCCCGCTGGACCTCGTAGGCATCACCAATCCCCACCAGCCGCCGGATAATCGCGCGATCAGCGACGTGTACAAGGTGCTTTCAGAGCTGACGCCATTGATCCTTGAGAAGCAGGAGAAGGGTGAGATCACGGCGGCGGTGATGGAAGGTGAGGCGCAGCGCGCAGCCCGTGCCCAGGCCGGCGACTACACGGCGACGATCGTTCGCGCGGGCGCAGCCGATAGCAGGGTGGGCGTCATGTTCCTGCAGACCGGGCCGGACGAATTCCTTGTCGTGGGTAGCGGGGACGCCCAGATCCGCTTCACGAGCGAGCGGCCGGGGCCCCCGATCGCCGGCATTGAGAGCATCGACGAGGAGTTCTTCCGCAACGGCAGCTGGGTTCCAGGAAGGCGCATGAACGGCGACGAGAGCTCCCAGGGGCAGGCGCTGCGGATTCTTCCGGGAGACCTCGCTCAGGGAAAGATCTACCGGGTTCGTCTCTATCGCTATTGATAGAGACGGAGCCGATCCCGTTTCTCTTAGAGATCCAGAGTGACACCCGTGTTTGGCTGGGAACAGCATACGAGTAGGTTCCCGGGAGCGGCCCTCTCCAGCGGCTCAGGGTTATAAAGGATCGATCCGCTAATCAGACCAGTCACGCAGGTATGACAAACTCCTGTCCGGCACGACCATCTGACCGGAACATCGCACGCTTCTGCCAGTTCAAGCAAGCTCCGGAATCTCGGATCCCAAGCGGCAGTAATCCCGCTACGCGCGAATGAGACAGGGGGGCCAGACCCGGGCGGCCCTTGTGGCAGGTGAGGGGTGTGATCCATCGGGGCCATACCAGGTGTAATACCCTCAAGAGAACCGAAGATTTCCGTGAGCACCTTCCCGGCGAGCACGCCCCAGTTTCGCAACCCATCGCGCATATTCTGCAAGAATGAAGAGGGGCCGCACAGATAGAAGTCACTACCCTGTGACACGCCAATTCTCTCCAGCAAAGCCGTGTCAATGTGCCCGGGAGCATCGAAGTCTGCCCCGAGTTGGTCGATTGCAGCGGGCCGGCTGTACACGATGTAACCACGTCCGCGAGAGAGCTGTTTCAGTAAGGAACGCGATTCTTCTGCAAATGGATGGCCGGCACGATTGCGCGTTCCATAGATCCACCAGACCTCTCGTTGCGATCTTTCAGCAGCGAGCGTGTGCAGCATCGACATCACGGGCGTTGCGCCCACTCCAGCGCTCAGCAGAACCACAGGACTCTGGCTGGGACGCAGAGTAAAGCTACCGCGCGGCGCACTAACATCCAATAGGTCGTCTTCTCGCGTACGGTTGCACAGAAATGAACTTCCAATCCCATTCAATTCGTTTTTGACGCTGATGCGGAAATGGCCGGCTACCGGCAGATCAGACAGCGAATAGCTGCGAAGAACCGGGGGGTCGTCCGGGTCGAGACGCAAGCGCAAAACAACAAATTGACCTGGCTGAGAGAGAGGGAGAGGCTGCTCATCCATGGGCTTCAGAATGAAGGAAGTTACGCTATCGCTCTCCTTATGAATATTCGCGACTCGCATCTGCCGAAAGCCGGGCCACGCTGGGGCTTGTTCCTCATAGGCGAGTCCCGGATTCCCCAGCATGGGCTTAGAGCTCAAGTCTTGTTGGACCATTGCTTGGAACGAACTCTGCCAACCCTTGCTGAGTGCAGGAATGCGAAGTGCGCGTCGCAGTTGCTCGGTGGAATGTCCTGGCAAATACAGGAGGGCGTCAACCTCGGCGACACTGATTCGCTCTGGACCGTCAGTAATTTTTACAATGTCGTCGCCAGCCCCAACTTCTCCTTCCTGCAACACGCGAAAGTAGAATCCTGGCCTATGATGTGCGACGAGCAGGGCTGCCATCCGAGGTTCATTCATGCGAATGCCGACGCGGTAGCACGTTACGCGGGGCTGGGTCACTTCAAATATCGCATCACCAATGCGGTAGCGATCGCCAATGCAGACCTCGTTATCAGGAAGTCCCTCGACAGTGAAGTTTTCTCCGAACTGGCCGAAGATGAAGTCTTTACGTCCGAGAAAGCGTTCCCAGTAGTGATAGGAGTCCGTCTGATAAACAAAAACTGCGCGTTGCTCCCCACCGTGACCGCCGAGATCGCCCTGCGCGTCGCCAACAACGTTGAGCTTGCGCACCATTTGCCGTCCCTCAACCGGGCTCTTCCAGATCGCGGTACGGACAGTGTTGGCGTTCCATGTTACGTCGCGTGGAAGACCGACATTGACTGAAAGCAATCGCGGCATTTGTACCTCGTCGAAGTCCAGCGTCCGGCTGGAATGCTTCCACGAGCAGCGCTGCTGCGCAGTGGAAGCGCCAGCCAATGATTAAGGAATATCCAGATTGATTGCGGTTGCTTCATCGTTCCTCTCTGGAGAAGCTTGATCTCCATCGCTCCATCTTTCAACTCTAATGTCATGAACGTGACCCATTTCCGAAACAACCGGTAAGGGGCAACTTGATGACCCTTGAAGAGCGGCGCTTCCGGTCATTTGAAAATCTGTCGCGCCTCGAACTGAAAAGTTTCTCCTCACTCAATCCATCACCCTCCTAACTTGCCGGCGAGCCAGTAATCCACACTGAACTTTCCCGGACCGAAGCAGATCAGCCAGAGAAAGAAGAGCACATACAGGACTTCGGGAAGGTAGAGGAAATCGTCAAGCCATTTGAGAGGGGAAAGTCCTTTAGGCATGGCGGAAAGCCTGGTGGTCAGGATGGCGACAAGCATATCGACCAATAAAACCGCGCAGACCGGGCTCGAAAGGAGCCCCAAGATTAGCAAGGATCCGCCAATGAACTCGACACCCGACACGAAATAAGTCATCAGGCGGGGAAACGGGACCTTAGCCTCAACGAGCGTTTCGTACATAGTTCGCGCGCTGCCAGGGATAAACAATTTGTTCGCCCCGGAGATGGCGAAGAACAGCCCGAGGGAAACGCGCACCAGCAGGACGGCATATTGTTCCAAATCACTGCTACCCAGCAGCGCAAACTGGACCAACCGTTTCCAATCCACTCTGGTCCCTCCGCCGGAGAATGTGTGCTCGAACGATATCCTGTACCACACAGTTTCCACTTATCCGGTAACCGCAAAAACCAGGACTTCGCGAGTCTCTGGCGTTAATCGCTGTTCAATTTTGCTGCAAACCGCAAATGGCGGCGGCGTTAGCGAATTCTCGCGCCTCGAGGTTATTTGTCCATCCGTTCGACCCATTGAGCGCGCCATGCGGGAGCCGCGAATGGATCCGCAAAGTACTGTGTTTCCCGCGCAACCTTGTCGTCCCTGAACTCCATGATGCTCACGGTGTAGGACGGCTTGCCGTCGTATGTCAGGATGAATTCGGTGACCCACAGATCACCGCAGCCAATGATTCGCCGGACGGCAAACCGCTTTTTGCTCGGCTGACTCGAGCGTTGGTTCTGTATGTTGTGTCGACCGCGGGTTCGCTCGCCTGACTGCGGGTATTCCAGCACCGCGTCCTCGTGATAGATGCGGTGCTCGGTTTCAAAATCGTTGGCATCGGACGCTGCCCAATGCTGATCCAGTGCCGCACGGATCTCCTGATCTCGTACTCCGGAGTACTCCCCCTTCATTTGTGGATCGTTCATCTTGAGCCTTCAAATTGACAAGAAGCGAAATGCTTTAGCGGAATCGCATTGTATGGCTGGTCAAGTCGCGCTGCTTCTCCGATCACCCCAGAGTCCACACCGCGTCGAGGCACAGGATGAACGCGGGCCGGTGTTGCTCGCAGGTTGTCCAGAAGCTTAAGCAGCGATTTGTGCAGTCATGACTTTCATGAGTGCCTGGGCAGCCGAAGTCGATGATGCAGGATTCTGTCCGGTGATGAGGCGGCCATCAGTGATCGAAAAAGGTTGCCAGTTCGCCATCTTCTCGTAGATGGCTCCCAGCCGTAGCAACTCATCTTCAACGAGGAATGGCACAACCTTGGTAAGCTGCACCTCTTCCTCCTCACCATTTGTAAACCCGGTTACGTGCTTCCCTCTCACAAGCGGAGCACCCTGGTATTTAACGTGGCGAAGCACCCCAGGCGAATGGCAAACCAACGCGATGGGCTTGCCGGAGTTGTAGAACGATTCAAGCAGGGCGATGGACTCGGGGTTCTCCGCAAGATCCCACATCGGACCATGCCCGCCCGGATAAAACACGGTGTCGTAATCATCCGATTTCATGCCGGCAAGTTTGAGTGTGTTGGCAAGGGCCTTCTGCGCCGCCGCATCCTGCTTAAAGCGAATCATCGCCGCAGTCTGATTCTCTGGTAGATCACTCTTTGGATCGAGCGGCGGCTGCCCGCCTTTGGGAGATGCGAGCGTCAACTGCACACCGGCATCTCTGAAAACGAAGTAGGGTGCGGCAAATTCTTCCAGCCAGAAACCGGTTTTGCGGCCAGTGTTGCCGAGTTGGTCGTGCGAGGTAAGAACCATCAGGATTTTCATGTTCGGTCTCCTCATTCGCTCTGTGCAGATTCCGACGTGCGTCCGGGGCCGACTTACGCCATTACGAGAAAATGGTCGAGACTTGAGAATGGATGATGGTATCAGCGGCACGTTTCCTGTGTCCTCGCGGTTGCCGCCGGAATTCAGTCCCATGAAAACCAGATATCGAGTCGCATGACGACAATCGATCGGGTACGCCGGGAGGGGTCAGCCAGGCTTCGTTGCACGGCTCACCGGGCAGCCCGGAAATGCTTCCTGCGTACCGGTCGTGGGTCCTGGCCTCGTCGACACGGATTTTTCCGCCGCCGAGCAGTTTGCGCTGCCAAGAGAAAGGCCACCTGATCCTTCGCAGGGGGCTTTTGTATTTTGCGGCGGCAACTTCTCAGCGTTGAAGACCGAAGCAGAGAATGTTCGGACCCGCGGCTACCGCAATATATTGGTTGCCCCCCGCCATGAACGTCATGGGCGAGGCCTTCATGCGAACGTTGGTGGGGAGCTGCCATAGAGTTTTGCCGTTCCGTTGATCGACGGCTGCAAAGCCCCCGTTGGGCTGGCCGTAGAAGATCAGTCCGCCTGCGGTGGCGAGAACGCCGGTCCAGGTTTTGGCGTGCGCGGCGCCTGGCTGGGAAACCTCCCAGGCAATCTCGCCGGTGTCAATGTTGACGGCGCGCAGAAAGCGCTGGCCGGTCTCATTCGGGTAGCCGCCGGGCTTGTCGCCGACGCATTCTTCCAGGGCCAGAAGATAGTAGAGGCGCGTCTGGGGGGAGAAGGCGGTCGAGTCCCAATTGGCGCCGTCGTTGGGGCAGCCGCGCGGATCTTTCACCACCGGCCGGCCATCGGGCCCAATGCCGGACGCCCAGTCCACCCGGCGCAGGAAGGGCCGGGCGAGAAGCAGTTTTCCATTGGTGCGATCCAGCACATAGAAGAAGCCGTTGCGATCGGCGTGCAGCAGCAGTTTGGAGGGCTTGCCGCGGTAAACGGTATCGACCAGGACGTTGGGCTCGGCGGCGTCGCGATCCTCCACATCGTGGGGAGTGAACTGGTAATACCACTTGACGTCTCCCGTCCGGGGATTGAGGGCGAGAACGCAGTCGGTGAAGAGATTGTCTCCCGGGCGGCCGGCGTCATTGCTGTCAGGCCAGGGATTGCCGGTCGCCCAGTAGAGCGTGTCGGATGAGGGGTCGTACGAGCCGGTGGTCCAGGTGGAACCGCCGCCGGTGAGAGGCTCCTTTCCCAGCCAGGTCTCTATGCCAGGCTCGCCGGCGCGGGGCACGGTCCAATGACGCCAGAGGAGAGCTCCGTTCTCCGGCCGGTAGGCGGCGACGAAACCTCGAATGCCTTCGTCAGCGCCGGAGACGCCGGCGACGACCGCATCGTCGACGATGAGCGGCGCCATGGTGCCGCCGTAGTGCTGCCCTGTTTCCTCAGCGGCCATAGGAGTCTCCCAGAGCAATTCGCCGGTGGCGCGGTCGAGAGCGAGCAGGTGGGCGTTGTCGGTGATGAAGAAGACCTTGTCGCGCAGAATGGCGACGCCCCGGTTGGTGCCGAGCTTCGCGTCACCGGTGAGGCCGGGGCTGGCCGGACGCGAATAGTGCCAGAGTGGGCTGCCGGTGAGAGCGTCGAGGGCAAAGACCTCGTTCTGACCGGTTACGTAGAGCACTCCATCGGCGGCGAGCGGCGTTGTCTCGAGTCCAAAGGACTGCATGGGGAAGATCCACTTCAAGGTCAGCGAGGAGACGTTGGCGAGGTTGATCTGATGGAGCGGGCTGTAGCGATTGGCGGAGCCGTTTCCGTTATAGGTGAGCCAGTCTCCGGGCTGCGGTGCTCCCCATGTGACCTTGCGCGCGGGCTCGGAGTCAACCTCGGTTCGAACGCCTGTTCCCACATTGATCTGGCGGAGATATTGGACAAGCGCGGCCCGGTCCCCGGCGGGCAGATCGGAGAACGAGGGCATGCCATTCGCGATGTTGCCGCGCTCAAGAAACGCGCCCAACTGTCCGGCCGATTGGCTGGCAATCCGCGGATTCATGGCGAGCCCGGGCGCCTTCGCGGTGCCGCGTCCCTGCTCCCCGTGGCAGCCTGCGCAGTTTGCATGGAAGATCTGCTCAGGCGGCTGCTGAGAGAGTGACGGCCGAGCGAAAAGAAAGAATAAGAGAACCAGCAGCAACATCATGATGCGATCTCCCGTGCGGTCCAACCCCGCTCATCTCCCGCGAGCGCGAGGCCATGCGGACGAGCCGTAAGACGCCGCCAATGACTTTACCACTGCAAGGCCTTTTGCATTCCAGCACGAGGCCACTGGCCGTATCTCGAGATCGAAGCGTACGCATAGCCTTTCGCAGATCCATGCGGAGAAATAGACTGTTGCGGTATGTCTGTGCTGCGAGATCTCCGGCTGGCGCTTCGTTTGTTTTCGCGGACCCCTCTGCTGACAGGCGTCGCTCTCCTGTCCATTGCGCTCAGCACAGGCGCGACCGCGGTCGTCTTTACCGCGATCCGGGCTGTGCTCATCGACCCTCTTCCTTACAATCATCCCGAGCAGCTCGTCCAGATCAGGACCGACTTCGCTAAATTTGAGCCGTCCCATACGGATTGGGCGTTATGGAACGATGCGCAGGAGATCATCCGGCGCACCCGCACGCTGGCGTCTGTGGGCGTGTTCCGAAATGAGATCTTCAACCTGGCGGGCGATCGAGCGGCCACGCCAGAGGCTCTTTACGGCCTTGGGGTGTCAGCGAGCCTGTTTCCAACCTTAGGCGTTCGACCGATGCTTGGGCGCAACATTCTTCCCGACGAAGACCAGCCTGGCCACGCGAATGAAATGATCCTGAGCTACGGGCTTTGGAAGCGCCGGTTCCAGGGTGATCCGAAGATCGTTGGCCGCAGCGTTACGATCGACGGGCATGAGTGCCTGGTGATTGGAGTCATGCCGCCGGAGTTCAATTTCCCGTTGCGGAGGGGCGCCGTGCGCACGCCGTCGCCCTATGTGGAATTCTGGGCGCCAATCCGCAGCGGAAAGCCTCTTTCCGTGACCGAAGCGATTGGAGTGGTGGGAAGACTGCGGAAGGGCGTCTCCCTGGCTGAGGCGCAGCAGGACCTTGCGTCGATCAGCGCGGAGTTGAGCCGGGAATATCCGGCGACGAACCGCGATCACACACTGAGGATGGGCCTGCTGAAGGATCGCACGCTGGGGATCGCAAAGGACGCCCTGTGGCTTCTGATGGCCGCAGCCGGAATGTTTCTTCTGATTGGCTGCGCGAATGTTGCGAATCTGTTGCTGGCCCGGGGCCTCGCCCGGCGGCGCGAGATTGCCATCCGAATGGCGGTTGGTGCGAGCGGAGCGCGCATTGTTCGTCAACTTCTCACCGAGAGCTGCGCGCTGGCGACGGTTGGCGGCGTGGCCGGATACGCGCTCACTGCCGCAGCCTGGAGGCTGCTGCCGGCGCTGGCGCCGGTGAGCATTCCGCGGCTCGCTTCAGCGCGCGCGGACTGGACTGTGCTGATCTTCTGTCTCATCGTCACGTCTGTCAGCGGTGTTGTCTTCGGCCTGGCCCCGGCGCTTCGAGCCGGCCGTTCGCGTGCGATCTCAACTCAGGATCTTCGCATCGCCGGCAGCGGCACGGGCCGGCGCGATGGGCTTCGCGGTGCGCTTGTGGGCATCGAGGTCGCCCTGGCGATGGCGCTCGTCGTAGTGGGCGGCCAGTTGCTTGCAAGCTTTGTTGCCTTGATGAAGACCGACCCTGGTTTCGAGGCGGATCGTGTGATTGCCTCTGTCGTGATTCCCGCGGGCGACCGGTACAAGACTCCTGAGCAGCATGGAATGCTTTACCGGAGCATTCTCGAATCGGTGCGCACGCTCCCTGGGGTTGAGAGCGCCGGAGCCATCAACGCACTTCCTTTCAGCGGTGAGAACCATGGTGGGTTGATCGGCAGCAGCCAGGCAGGGGGGCAGGACCAGATCCCTGCGGAGGTTGACGTGGTGAGCGCCGGGTATTTGCAAACCATGGGGGTTCGTCTGGAGGAAGGCCGCTGGTTGAGCGAAGACGACATGAAGGGTCCGAGCGATGCCGTTATCGTGAATGATGTTGCCGCCCGGCGCTTGTGGGCGGGAAGCAGCGCCCTCGGCAAGCGGATTTGCCTCAATTGCTCACCGGATAAGCCGGGAAACTGGAAGCGCGTCATCGGAATTGTCTCCGGCATCCGCCACGCGGCGATGGATGGTCCGGAGCAGGCGAGCGTCTATCTCTCGGCGAATGCGCTCGAGAGTGCGGCTTTTCTCGTGGTAAGAAGCGGCCGGCCCGGAGTAGAAGTGGAGCAGGCCATCCGGCGCGCGATCGCCGGCGTCGACCCGAATCAGCCGGTGTTTCTCAGCGCGTCGATGAGGGAGCTGATTTCTGACTCCGTGGCAGATCGCAGATTTATCATGGCTCTCCTTGCATGTACCGGCAGCCTTGCGCTTGCGATGGCGATGGCCGGGGTGTATGGCGTAGCCACCTATACCGCCTCACGCAGAACGCAGGAGATCGGGGTGCGGATGGCGCTGGGCGCTACTCCCGGCAACGTTCAGGCGTTGATCTTCCGGCAGGGATTTGTCACTGCCGCTGCAGGTTCAATGATTGGAGCCGTTCTGGCGCTGGCGCTGATTCGCGTGCTGCGCGGAGTGCTACGGGGGCTTGACTCGCGGAACGCCGCTGATGCCTGGGTCGACGCGGGGTTGGTGGTGTTTACGTCTGCGATTGCCTGCTGGCTTCCGGCGAGGCGTGCATCCAGAGTCAGCGCGTCGGTGGCCTTGAGAGAGGAATAATTCTTCCATCTCCGGAGGGCTGCGCGGTCCTTATTTTTAGCGGGCCTTTTTCGTGGTGGTTCACAAGAGCGGGGTGTGGTTTACCGCTTCTTTTTCGTGGTTTCGCAAAAGCCTGGTACGGGCTGTCGTGGTCTCCCACCCTTGCTGGCGCAAGGATGGGGCACCCCTGGCCGTGGTGGTTCCAACTTTGAAAAGCCGGTCACGAAGGCGCGGCGCCGGCATGGTGGTCTTCTACCCTGACCGGTTGGGGCCTTGGCCTAAGGAGTTCCGGGGCCGCTCTGGCGGGAGCTGCGCTCGAGCGCCTGAATGAGAGAACCGAGAGTGCGCTCGGAGCCGCCTTCGGGCCGGACTGCCGGAGCGGGAGGCGGCGGAGCGACCGTGGTGCGCTGTGCGCTGCGCGCTTCATTGGCTGAGACAGCGACCGGACCAAAGGGAACGGAGCCGCTCAGGGCGGCTGGGGGCTTGCCTGCCGTCTCTGAGCCGGAAGATGCAACGTGCCGGCGTTCGATGCGGCGCTTGGGCGGCACGCGCTTCACCTGCAGGGGCTCGGCGGGCAGCGGCGCGGGAGCTGCCGCGGCAGCCTGAACCTGCGTGCCGGCTGGGGCTGGCTTAACTCTCTTCGAGGAGCTCTTCCTGACCGCGGAGGTCGTCTTCCTGGTCTTAGTGTTCGCCGTCTTCTTGAAATCTCCCGGAGCACCCGCGAGAATCTCACGCGCGCGCTGGAGGAGGCCTATCTCAGCGTCAATTTGAGCAATGATCTCTGTCCGTAACATTTTCAAACATTCTACCGTTATCGCGGGCCCATTGCTCCAATAGATTCGGGCAGGGAGCCGCCGGGAAGGCGCGAAGGAAGACATTCCCTCGCGGAGCTGGCGATGGAGTCAGGCCGGTACGCGCTTTTTCGCCTTATGAGCGGTAGCTGCGCTGGTACATCCGGGTCAGGCGGTCGTGCCATCCGAGGCGGTCTGTATCAAACCATGCCCAGGCGAAGCCAAGGCCCAGGGGAGCGGCGGAGAGCAGGAGAAAGAGGATCCGGCGGCGCATGGCTTTGCGGGTCGGATTCTCGTCGTCGAAGGTGCACAGGGCGATCTTGGCGTAGCGCATCCCCGGCGTGCCCTCGGTGAACCGGAAGAAGATGTATTGATACAGAAAGAAAAGACCGGCAAGCACCACCCCGGCCGCGACCCAGGCAGGTTTGCCTGTAGGCGGATGAGCGGTACACGCAGCAAAGACGATGACGAAAACGACGAACGCCAGCGCGACGAGAGCCAAGTCAAAGATTCCGGCCATAAGGCGGTCTTCGAGCGGCGCCGCCTGGAGCGGCAGCTCCAGGGCGGACGAGTGCTCTTGGCCGGCGAGAGAGGCGGGTTGGGCATCGAGCCGGATAGAAGACCAATCGGACACGGCGGCGTCAATCTTTACCGCCCGGGAGATATTCTCGGCCTCCACCTCAAAGATCCGGAGCTGCGCTTCAGCCTGACCCGCATCCTGGAGATCCTCCCGCAGCGGACCTTCAGCAAGACGGGGGCGCGCTTTGCGGGTGGCGACGAGCTCGCGAGGAAACTCAATCAGGTTGACGGGCAGCGGCTGTGCAGGGGCGACGATGGCGTCTTCCAGCGAGTCGAAGCCGGAATGCGGGGCAGACTCATGGGCGGGAGACCATGCCTGCCCGCGTGCTGCATCGGACGCAAGGGCCTGCGACTCCGAGCCACGCCGGTTTTGATCCGGCGAATGGATGTCCTTGACCACAGCCTTGAGCGCCGGCTCCGGCCTCGCTTGTTCTCCGGCGGGCTCAAGCCCTGCGAGCAGCGTCTGCGCGGCGGCGCAGGCTTGCTGTGCAGCGGCTACCGCGGCTTCGGCCGCTGCAGCGGCAGCGCGCGCGTCCGCGGCGAGGATTTCCTTGTAGGAGGGCGCGTTGGCGTAGCGCTCCGCTACTTTGGCGGCAAGACGCGAGGCGCGCGAGTCATTCTTTGAAAATTGATCGAACTCGGGGAGAGAGGGCTGGTCTGCTCCTCTGCGCCCGCGGCGAGCACGCGTCGCCTGCAGGCGCTCGTTCAGCTCATGCTTCCATGCGGGAGCGTCGCTGGTGTGATCTGCGGCAAGATTCAAGTCAACGTTCGATGGTGAAGTGCTCAATGCGAATTCCTCACTCGGCTCTGAAGTCGTGCCCTCTTGGAGAGGAAAAAGAAGCTCGGGGTGATGCATCTGCGTCTGTAGACCACAGGGGATCGGGGAGACGGACACACGTTTCTTCGTTCATTGGAAAGACCCAATGGCGGCGAGGGAAACGAGTCAGTTGATGGCCAGAGCGATGATACGGACCAGCGCCTCAGGGTTGAGCTATTTGCTATGCTAAGTTCGCCCCTGGTAATGAGAGTCCGCACCTTTTTGTTTATCACGGCGTTACTTCTCTGTCATCTCAACCTTTGGCCTCAGGCGTTGACCAAGCAGCTTCCCCTCGATGCTTCGGGAGACGCGGTTCCGCAAGAGGCTTCAGACGCGGAGAAGACGGGCGCAAACGCAGCGGCATCGTCGGCGGACTCTCTCCCCGATGCGCCGGGGTTTCCGATCGCCGAAGTGGTTCCCGCGCCTCCCTCGGGCGCTCCTGTTCGTTTTCAGTCTGACCGCATGGAGAAGCACGGCAACGTCTACTCCCTGACCGGCCATGTCCGCATCGATTACAAAAGCTACACGCTGCTCGCCGACAAGGCGGAGTTCGATCAGGACAGCAGCAACGCCGAGGCGGAAGGGCACCTGGAGCTGGAAGGCGGTCCCGACGATGAGGTGATCACCGCCGATCACGGAACCATGAATCTCGATCTGCACACCGGCCAGTTTTACAACGTGGTGGGCACGGTGGGCGCGCGCCCATCCACGGGAAGGCGCAAGCTGGTCTACACCACAGACAATCCCTTCATCTTTACCGGACGCGTAGTGATCAAGGAGGGCCCGCTCAGGTACCGCGTGATCGACGGCACGATGACCTCCTGCCGGCTGCCGCGTCCCGACTGGCGCATCCTTTCCTCCTTCATCGAGGTCAGCGACGGCAAGGCGAAGGCGAAGAACAGCCTTTTCAAGCTGCTCGGGATGCCGGTCCTCTACCTGCCCTATGTGACCCATCCCGTGGATACGGCATCGCGGCAGAGCGGGTTGTTGATTCCCATCGTCGGCGACTCGAATACGACGGGGATTGTCGTTGGAGACCTGGTGTATTGGGATATCAATCGCAGTACCGACGCCACCTTCGGAACAGAGTATTTTTCAATGCGCGGATGGTCGCCGCGCGGGGAGATGCGATATCACGGACAGGGCGAGGACTTCGCCAATTTTCACTTTGTCGCGCTCTTCGACCGTGGATTGCCGCCCAACAATCTCAACCAGGGCGGGGTGGACGTGGTGTTCAACGGCCGCCGCGACTTTGATCCGGACGGGCATACGCGGCTGGTTGCCGCGGGCGAATATCTGAGCTCCTACGTCTACCGCGAGGCCTTCTCCGAGTCGTTCGCCCTGGCCGTCGCCTCCGAGGTTGACTCCGCGGGCTTTCTCACGCACAACGAAGGCGGCTTCTCGGAGAGCCTGCATTTCGACCGGTATCAGAACTTCCAGGGCATCACCCAGGTCGGCAACGGCTACTACACGCCGCAGATTCGCATCTTGCATCTGCCGACGATCGATCTGGATTCGATCGACCGGAACTTCGAGAGCACCCCGGTTCGCTGGGGTTTCGTGGGTTCCTTCGGAGGAGTGAGCCGGAGCGAGCCGGATTTCAGTTCGGGGACGGTTGGCCGCTTCGATCTCTATCCGCATCTTTCGATGCCTTTGCATCTGGCGGGCTGGACCTTCCGGCCGGAGGCGGCCGCGCGCGAGACTTTCTATACCAAGAGCCAGATTCCAACCAGCTCCACTCCGCTCGAAAGCAGCGCGAGCCTCAACCGCAAGGATCTCGAAGCGGGCTTCGAGATCCGCCCGCCGGCGCTGGTGCGGGACTTCCGAGCCCCGTGGATGGAGCGGATCTTCGGCAGCGACGTACGGCACACCATAGAACCCCGCGCCGAGTACAAATTCGTCGCCGGCATCGATGACTTCTCCTCCGTTCCGCGTTTCGACGCGATGGACGTGGCGAGCGACACCAATGAGGTCGACTATGCGCTGACGCAGAGGCTGTTTCTCAAGCACCTGCATCCCCATCCATGCACCAATTCCGAGCTGCCCGCGCCGATCAACGGCATTATCTATGTGCCGTATACCTACCGGGAGTGCGGCGGGGATACCTCCGAATGGATCAGCTGGACGGTCGGCGCGAAGTACTTCTTCGATCCCAGCTTCGGCGGCGCAGTGTCCCCCTTCCGGCGCAACGTGCTGGACACGACGCTGGACCTGACGGGAGTCGCCTTTCTCGGAGGTCCGCGCCACTACTCGCCGATCATCTCGCGATTGAAGGTACGCACCAGCGAGCTGATGGATATCGAGTGGGACGCCGACTATGACATTAAGGAAGGCCGCATGGACGCAAGCAACATCTTCGCCGACTACCGGCGCAACGGCATCTTCGGCAGCGTGGGCTACTCCACCCTGCAGGCGCTGAACGCCTCCTTTGATCCCAAGCTCGGCGACCAAGTGACGAAATACAGTCTGCTTCGTCTTCTGGGAGGCTTTGGGAATCCAGCCAGGCCGGGGCTGAGCGCCGGGGTCAGCGCCGGTTACGATGTCAATGAAAATGCGCTCCAGTACGGGGGGATTCAGACGGCTTACAACTGGGACTGCTGCGGGGTGAACGTGGAATACAGGCGGTTGGCCCTGGGCTCGGTGCGGAACGAGAATCAATATAGCTTCAGCTTTACCCTCGCCGGGATCGGGCAGGCGGGGAACCTCAGGCACGCGGAGCAGATTTTCTAAAGCCGTTTGCGGGCGCAGGACGGCGTTTTCAGAACCCGGGCTTCTTTACGCGTTTCTCCTCTGTGAGACCGGCCGATGTATGTATGCCGAGCACTCATCCATCCTCGCTCAACGTTCAAAACCATTCGATTGAAAGACCTCTTGATAGACCCATGTACGCCCGCCTTCGGCGAACGAACGAGGGGCGCCCGACCCGGTTTGGGTGACGGGGAGATCTGGGCGGCCTGCTGGCGGGCCGCCGCTGGACACGACAGCGGGAAAAACTGTCTAATAAAATGTATGCGCGAAAGGTGGCCTTCTTGTCTTTGATCCGACCCCTTGTTCTTTGCCTGCTGGTTGCGCTTGGTGCAGGCTGCAAGGCTCAGAATGCCGCTCCCGCCGCCCCGATTCCCCTTACCCCGCAGCTCCACCGGCGAATTGAGGTGCTGGTGCGTTCGCAGTTCGAAGTGCCCCCGAATGTGGACGTAACCATCGGGACAATCAGCAAGAGCGAGTTCCCTGGCTATCAGACGCTGCCCATCACCTTCTCAGGAAAGGGGCAGAGCTCGACGGTCAATTTCCTCCTCTCCAATGATGGCAACACCGTTGCGCGGCTGGAGAAGTTCGATATCAGCCATAGCCCGATGGAGATGATCACCACCGAGGGGCGTCCCATACGCGGGGCTCCGGGGGCAAAGGTCACGATTGTAAATTTTGATGACCTGGAATGCCCCTACTGCGCGCAGATGCACGCCGAGCTCTTCCCGGCGACTGCCGACCGGTACAAGGGCCTCGTCAAGTTCGTCTACAAGGATTTTCCCCTGGTGGAGATTCACCCCTGGGCGATGCATGCGGCGGTGGACGCCAATTGCCTGGCGGAACAGAACGGCCAGGCCTACTGGAATTTCGTAGACTACGTGCACACGCATGCCAGCGAGATTACCGGAGCGGCGCACGATGCGAAGCTGTCGGAGCAGACTCTGGATAAACTCGTCCATGAGGAGGGCCAGCGCTCCGGGCTGGATCTCGGCAAGCTCGACCGCTGCACCGCGAAGCAGGATGAATCCGCTGTGAGAGCCTCGATGAAACAGGGAGACGCACTCGGGGTGAACGGCACGCCGACGATGTTTATCAATGGAGAGCGGATCTCCGGGGTGCTGCCCCCATCCTTGCTGTGGACGGCCATCGATCGCGCACTGCGATCGGCTGGAGTGCAGCCGCCGCAGACGGCGGAAACTCCGGCGAATGCAGGCGGCAAGGCCGCCGAGGCCGCCCCAGGCAAATAGAGACGGCTGGGCAGCGGCAGGCCATCCGCCGGCTGGGCAGCGGCAGGCCATCCGCCGGCTGCGGAAGGATCGAGGGAGAACGATTGCTACGATCAGGGCTTCAACCCGTTTTACAACCAGCGGCCGCCGGTAAGATCTCGCGCGGATCCGCAGCCTGGGCAGGCTTCGCCCTGCTGACGACTCTCGTGGCGGCCGGCTGCAAGCACTCTTACGGGCCGGATGTGGCGGCCGTCGTCAACGGGCATCCCATCCAGACTGCGGACGTCGAAAAGTATTACCGCGACAACCTGGGGAGCACGCAGCAGCAGCCGAGCAAGGAGCAGGCGCAAGCCACGCGGCTGAACATTCTCCGCCAGTTGATCGATGACGAGATCTTGCAACAACGGGCAGCCAATCTGCACCTGGTGGCCACCGACGAGGAGGTGGACGCGAAGCTGGCGGAGATGAAGGCGCCTTACACCCAGGAGGAGTTCGACCAGCGTCTGAAGGCCTCCGGGCTGTCGCTGGACGATCTGCGCCGCCAGATTCGCCAGAACCTGACCTCGAACGAGCTGCTGAACAAGGAGATCGTCTCCCGAATCAACATCACCGACGCGGATATCACGAACTTCTATAACACCAACAAATCTCAATTCAATTTCATCGAGCCCAAGTATCACATCGCCGAGATCGTGGTGACCACGCAACCGGCCAAGATGCAGCAGGGCCCAAACCTGCAGAACAGCAAAGCCGGCAGCGACGCTGAAGCGCGGAAGAAGATCGATATGCTGCACGGACGGCTGGAGAGCGGAGATGATTTCGCCAATGTGGCGATGAACTTCTCCGAGAGCACGAACGATGCGAGCAACGGCGGCGACATGGGCCTGATTCCGGAATCCAGCCTGCGCAGCGACCCCACGGTGTACGCCGCGATCTCCAAGCTCAAGCCAGGGCAGATGACCGACGTAGTGCCACTGATCCCTCCGGGGCAGAAGGCGCCCGCGGGGTACGCGATCTACAAGCTGCTGGAGATTGAGCCCTCAGGGCAGCGCGAGCTCAACGATCCCCGGGTGCAGCAGGATATCCGGCAGCAGTTGCGCGATGGCCGGGCGCAGCTCCTGCGCGCCGCCTATTACGAGATGCTGCGAGACCAATCGCAGGTAGAGAATTTTCTGGCTGAGAAGATCTTCAAGAACGGCGCGCAGTAGCGCCATTCCGGCCTTGGCCCCGCCTCGCGGCTTCCCCGCGCCGTGAGCGTGCGGGGTTTCGCCGGCTTCTTGCCCCTGGGGCCCTGGCGAGGGGCTCCGGTGCAGATTGCCCTCATCGACTAGCGCGGCTACCACCTCTTCCACCCGAAGGAGATTTGCCAGGACGGGCGGCGGCGAGGATGAGGGGGAAGGCACTGCTACCTGCAGCGGCCGCACCCATGACACGAGGGGCTGCCTGTCCTCGAACGCAGGTGGTTCTGAGAGGCTGGAAGACGCCTGGCGCCGCCGGTGCATTCGCTCGTCAACCCCCTGCCCAAATCACCGGTTCGGCTGGTGAAGGATCTCCTGCAATCTCCAACTGAGTCCCCGGCGCTTCGCAGCCATCCCAACCGAAAAATAGCAGAGAGGCCCGATAGAAAGAACCTCGGCCGATATTTGCTTTTGCAGGACAAAGATTCTGTCATATCAGATCTTCGCCGGATTAAATGGCCGGGACGCAGGGGCTCCCTCTCCGCGGAAACGGAAGACGCTAAAAAACTCTTGACATCTCAGGCGATGGATATTGTATGGTGGGAGCCGTTTGCACGCAGAAACAGCGGCCCGTCGGCAAGTCTGTCTCAATGAAAGGTTCAATTACGGATGGAGATTGCGGTGAGGTGCTTTGAGGGAAAACCGGCATTCGTCACGGATGATCCGGGAAACAGGACGATCCCCCCGATGTAAGCGTCTGACATTCAAAAGTCTTGACAACTCAGGCAACGGGTGTTGTATGGTGGGAGCGATTTCCACCACAAGAGACCCCCGGCCCTTCGGAAAACCTTTTCCTTAAATGAGAGGCCCATATGAAACTGAAGATGATAGACGTAAAGAATCAACTGCATGTGCATAAGGTAAGTGCCGCGCCGCGGTGGCGGCGTCGCATCGGAATGCTCCTGTCGACCCTGGCGCTGTCTGCTGCATGCTTCGCGCAGGTCGAGCGCGCGACCATTACGGGAACGCTGACCGATAAGAACGGAGCGGTTGTCCCCGGGGCAACGGTCCATGTCATTCAAGAGAGCACGAACGAGACGCAAAATCTGCAGACGGATAGCGCCGGGGAATACACGGCCAGCAACCTGACGCCCGGCAGTTACACCATCGAAGCGGAAAAGGAAGGCTTCACCAAGCGGCTCTATAAAAACTTCGTCGTGCAAGTCGGCCAGACCGCGCGCCTGGATATGGTGATGGATGTCGGCTCGGTGACTCAGTCGGTGGAAGTGACCGGGGCCGTTCCCATTCTTCAGAACGAGACTGCCTCGGTCGGGCAGGTGATTACTCCGACGGCCGTGCAGCAGTTGCCGCTCAACGGAAGAAACATGACGCAGCTGGCGGTGATCGCGCCCGGGGTGACCGGATTGAACTATGCGCCGACCAATACCATCGGGTCCGGAATAAGGCCAGATGAATTGCGGCCTGGCGGTACGACCATCGAGGCCAATGGCGCGCGCGACAGCGCGAACAAATTGCTCCTGGACGGCGTGGACGACACCGAGATGATCGCGCAGACGCAGATCGTGCGTCCGAGCGTCGAGTCTCTTCAGGAATTCAACATCATCACCAGCAATGCCGGTCCGGAATACGACCGCGGCGGCGGCGCTATTCTGGTCACCAGCACCCGTTCGGGCTCCAATGATCTCCACGGCTCGGTCTACGAATACATCCGCAACTCCGCGGTGGATGCGAAGAACTATTTCGTTACAGCCAACACGCCCATTCCGCTCTACCGGTTGAATGATCTCGGGGGAAGGCTGGGCGGCCCGATCAAGCGGGATCGGGCGTTCTTCTTCGTGAATTACGAAGGGTATTTTGAGCAAGCCGGAGGAACCCAGGTCAGCACTGTGCCGACCATGGCGGAAAGGCAAGGTAACTTTCAGGGTGTCGCGAATATCTACGATCCGCTGACGACGGTTCAATCCGGCTCAACCTACAAGCGGACCCAGTTTGCCAATAACATCATTCCGGCATCGCGGTTCGATCCGATCGCATATCAATTGGTCAACGCCTATCCGTTGCCGCAAACCGCCGCGCTGGTGAATAACATTGTTACCTACCCGATCAAGAAGAGCAATGATAACCGCGGCGACGCCCGCGTGGATTACCAGATATCTCCAAGCCAGACCTTCTTTGCGCGCTACTCGATCGACGATACGCAGATAAAGATGCCGAATACGTTCAACGACATCATCGGCGGCAACGAGGGAGCCTTTTCAGGCCCGGAGGCAGCTCGCGGGCAACAGGGAGTGCTGGCCTATAACAAAGTCATCAGCTCGAATCTTGTCGGGGAATACAGGTTCGGGTTCAACCGGTTCAGCCTGTTTCTCCTGCCGTCCCCATTGACGTCTCCGATCTGGGCCGAAATTCCAGGGAGGACGACGATCCCCGGCTTTTCGCCGAGCGGTTCCGGTCCGGGCCCGGTGGCGCCCATCATCAGCCCAGCCGGCTTCGGGGGGATGGGCAACTCGCGATCCGAGCCGTTGATCCGGCGTGAACATCTTTGGGAAAACATCGGGGATATCTCCTGGCAGAAAGGGAAGCACAACTTCAAATTCGGCATCGATACGCTTCATCATCTGATCAGCGAGAGCGACTCGCCTCCGGGACAGAGCCCATTCGGGCGCTTCAATTTCGACAGCAATTTTTCGAACAATCCAGCGTCTCCGACGGGCACGGGCAATTCCATGGCCTCGTTCCTGCTCGGTTTTCCTTCGGCCACGGTACGCGATCTGTTTCTTCCCGGAACAGCGCATGTCTTCGCTGACGAGTACAACGTCTTTGCCGGCGATATCTGGCGTATTACGCCGAAGCTGACTCTCAATATCGGGCTTCATTACGAAGTCGATACGCCGTATGCCGATGCCCACGATTACTGGGTCAATTTCAATCCAGTCAATGCTGCGGTTGAGATTGCCGGCAAAAATGGCGTTTCGAAGACGGCAAACTGGCAGACGGACTACGGCTCGATCGGTCCGCGTGTCGGCTTTGCCTACACGCTGGATGCAAAGACAGTCTTCCGCGGCGGCTATGGAGCATTCTATGATCCCCAGGCAAACGCTGGAACGACGATACGCCAGGAGAGGCAATGGCCATTCGATCTGGTCTATGCACTTTCTCCGGGCTCGCTCTTCCCGTCCAATACGGTCTCTCAGGGGTTCCTGACTCCGGCGCAGATTCCGGCCGCTACCTTCGCCAACCCGTTCGGCACGCTGCAGGGAATCGACCACCATTTCAAGAACGCCTCCACTCAGCAATACAATTTGAGCGCCCAGCGGCAGTTAACCGGACACTCCTCGTTCACGATCGGGTATGTGGGCGCTATCAGCCGGCACTTATCCTGGCATAATCCCATCGATCAGCCGCTTCCGGGGCCGGGTAACATCCAGGCAAGGAGAGAATATAATTCCGAGTATCCCAACGTAACCGCGATCACTTACCTTGAGTCGGTTGGCGTGGGATCTTATAGTTCGCTGCAAACCAGCTTCCAGCAGCAGTTATCCCATGGGTTCTTCCTGACCGCGAACTACGTCTGGTCGCATACGTTCGACAATTCTCCCTCGGACGGAGGGGCGGATGGTCCGATTCCCCAGGATCCGACCAACCGGAACGCGGACTATTCCTCCTCGAACAACGACATCCGGAACCGGGTGAACGTCTATGGGACCTATGAGCTGCCGTTCGGGCCTGGACGGGCTTTCCTCAACAGCAATTCGTTTCTGAACCGGTTTGTCGTGGGCGGCTGGCAGGCCAACGGCATCTTCGTCGGCCAATCGGGTCTGCCATTTACCGTGACCATCAGCGGGACACCGACCAACACCGGCGCCAGTTCGAGCCGGGCGGACGTGGTCGCTGGAGTGCCGCAATATCCGGCGAAGAAGACGCTGCACGAATGGTTCAATCCCGCCGCGTTCATTGCTCCGACTGCGTACAACTGGGGCAACGTGGGCAGAAACTCTCTTCGCGGACCCGATGAGATCGACGTCGATTCATCGGTGGAGAAGCATTTCCCAATTACGGAAGGGACTGCTCTGCTCTTCCGGTTGGAGTTCTTCAACATGCTGAACCATCCTCAGTTTCAGATTCCTGCGGCGACGATCAATGCCGGGGGCGCGGGGACGATTACAGGCACATCGAATACTGCGCGCCAGATGCAGGCGGCGCTCAGGCTCACGTTTTAAAAGGATTCGCGGGTGCGGCAAGGCCAGGATTTTCTTGAAGGAAGATCCGTATCCAGCCGCGCCGCGCGGGTCTATATTTATCAGGAAATTTGGCTTGAGCCGCCGAGCGGCCGTTTTCGTTCCTCGTGTTCAGGAGAAGAACGTGTCACCTATGATTGATATCACCCAACGAAGAAAAGCGCTGCTGCCGATGATGCAGACGCAGGCGGCAGTGAAGCGGGCCGAGGGACCGCATCCGATTTCTGAATTGCGCGCCTTTGCGATGCGCCCATCCGGGACAGAGAACGCCTACGTTCTTCTCCAGGTACGAACCCGGTCTGGACTCACGGGATATGGCGAGTGCAAGGCGGTTTCTCCAGCCGACATCAAAAACGCCAGGGCGGCGCTGGTGGGCGGGTCCGCATCCGCTTATGAGGCGCTGGGCTCCGAGGCGCCGGAGAGTGTCCGGCCGGCTTTGGACATGGCCTGCCTGGATATTCTCGGCAAAGCCACGAAAGCCCCGGTATATCGCGTGCTGGGCGGCCCAACGCGGAATAAGGCGCGGGCGATCGCGCGGCTCGCCGGCTCCTCCGATGACGAGCTGCGCCAGGATCTGCAGAAGCAGCTTGCCCTGGGCTTTCGCGCCTTTCTCGTTCCTATTCCCTCGCCGGCGGCGCGCAATCAGGGCAGCGCTTTTGTGCACGCGGGAGTAGCGAGATTGGAGGCGATGCGGGCCGCAGCCCCGAATGCTGATTTCGCTCTGGAGGGAAGCGACGATCTCACGCCCGGCGACAGCGCCAGCCTTGCCGCCGCAGTCGAGCGGATGCATCCCCTTTGGTTCGATCAGCCCTGCCCTGTCTCCAACCTCGCCACGCTGCATAAGGTTGCCGATGAGACGGTGGTTCCGCTGGGCTTTGGCCGCGATCTCTCCTCTGCCGGGACGTTTCAGGATCTTCTGCGGGACGGCCTGGTCGATCTGCTTCGGCCCGATCTGCTGGTCCACGGGATCTCGGGCGTTCGCCGGCTCGCGGCCATGGCCGAGACGTACTACGTCGCTGTCGCGCCCTGGCATGCAGGCGGACCGGTCGCGACGGCGGCAGCTCTCCACACCGCGGCCAGCATTCCAAATTTCTTTATTGCCCAATTGTCCAGTTCAGGCGCCGGCTCCGCGCCGCTGCGGGATGGATTCTTCGAGCTGCCCAAGGGGCCCGGGCTGGGCGTCGAGATCGACGAAAAGGAATTGGGGAGAAACGAGATCGCATGAACCGAAGAAGCTTCCTAGGAAAAGCAGCGGCGCTTGCAGCGGCCGTACCCGGCTCTCGAATCGCAGCCGCCGTCACCAGCTCTCACACCCCTGATCTCTGTGGCTGCGACCCGTTCATGGCTGCGCCCGGGAACGGCGTGCCTGCGGGGAGCGAGGCCTTTGCCGATGTCAGCTCGGGTTTGAAGGTCACCGGGATGAAGGTCTTTGGCGTTTCATTGACGCCCGACTCCGATCGGCCATACGTCTTCGTCAAGCTGGAGACCAACCAGGGCCTGGTGGGTTGGGGCGAGGGAACTCTGGAGGGCAAAGCGCAGGCTGTCATCTCCTGCATTCAGGACTTTCACGACTTTATCGTCGGCGCGGATCCGATGCAGGTGGAGCATCTCTGGGAGTCGATGTATGTCCAGAGCTTTTATCGCGCAGGCCCGGTGATGGGCTCCGCCATCTCGGGGCTCGACCAGGCGTTGTGGGATCTTCGCGGAAAGTTCCTTAACGTGCCCGTCTATCAACTGCTCGGCGGACCCCTCGATCCTCGCGGAGTGCGCGGCTACTACCACGCCGAGAACGCGAGAACGGATGAAGATCTCGCGCGATTGCGCGAGACGGCTCTGCAGGAGGGGGTCTCCTGCTTCAAGATCGGACTGCCTGACCAGGACTATGAATGGATCGAGACAAACGCCAAGATCAATCGCGCGATTCAGCATATGCAGCGCATCCGCGAGAAGCTGGGAGACTCGATCGACATCGCCGTGGACTTTCACGCCAAGACCAGTCCCAGCGTAGCCTCCATCATCGTGAAGGAGGTTGAGCCGCTGCACCTGCTCTTTGTGGAGGAGCCCTGCCCTCCGGAAAATGTGCAGGCGATGGCCCGCGTCTCGCGCCGTTCGACTACGCCGATTGCAACCGGCGAGCGGCTGGTTGCGGCTTACGGCTGCCGCGAGCTCATCGAGATGGGGGTGGTCGATATTCTGCAGACAGACGCGAATCACGTCGGCGGAGTCACCGGCCTCTGGAAGGTGGCGGCCATGGCGAATATCTCGAACGTCTCGATGGCGCCTCATGCCTGTGAAGGCCCGATCGGCGGTGTCGCAACCCTGCATGTGGACTCTTCCATGCCGAACTTCCTGATCCAGGAGATCTGCAGCTTCGTCAAGCCTGGAGACAAGGAGCGGATCTGGGAAGAGTGGTTCGGCTTTCCTCCCATGCGCATGGTCGACGGCCGGTTTCCTCTGCCATCGAAGCCGGGTCTTGGCTTTGAGCTAAGCGAGGCCTCTCTTGCCAAGTATCCGTTTGGAGGATCGAAGCCAATGGCGCGCGTCTTCCACCAGGACGGTTCTGTGGCAGAGTGGTAGAGGGGACGGCAGGAGATGAGATCCTATGTCGCTCGCAGGCAGGCTCGATTGGTCGCGGCGTAAGTTTCTGAAAACGGCGGCCGGCGCAGCGCTTCTCGGCGGAGGCGGCCTTCTCAGCGGATTTCGCCGCCTGGCCGCCGCTGAGCTGGGGCGCAGAAAGATCCGCGATGTGCAAACTATGACCCTCTCCGGGCCCCGCACCTACGTCTTCGTCAAGATCGTCTCCGACGACGGGCAATCAGGAATCGCGGAGGCCTATGGGACACCGGCGATCGGCGTCCAGGAACAGATTCATGCGCTGAAGCCGTGGCTCCTGGGAAAAGATCCTCTGGAGATCGATACGATATACACCTACCTGGGCGCGGGAGGCTCGGCTCTCTCCGGTACGCGTACCGACGGCTCTGCGCACTCTCTCATGCGCGCGGCGAGCGGCATCGAGATGGCTCTCTGGGACCTGGCGGGCAAGACGCTGGGTGTCCCAACCACCACTCTGCTGGGAGGGAGATTCCGCGAGAAGGTTCGCGTTTACGACCATGCGGCGCCGCGCGATATGCAGGATAAGGCGTCATGCCGGGAATGGGCGCAGAAGATCAAGGAGGACCCCAGCGGATTTACGGCGCACAAGCTGGGCTTTCCGCATACGAGGCCGGAGACAGACAGCGCTCGCGACCCGGGCAACCGGGTGCTGACGACGGAAGAGCTGATCCGGATTGCGCGCGGATACGAGAATTGCCGCGAGGCCATCGGATGGGATCACGATCTTATGGTGCACTGCCATTGGGAGTATGACCTGCGGACCTCTATCCAATTGGCCGAGGCGGTCGCGCCGATCAAGCCGCTGTGGCTGGAGGATCCGCTTCCCGTCGATTACTCCGAATCGTGGAGGAGGCTGGCCGCGAGATCTCAGGTGCCCATCTGCACGGGTGAGAACCTGGAAGGCAGGGCAGGCTTCAAAGACTTCATCCTCTATCAGGGATGCGATATCTTGAATCCGGATTTACGCAACAGCGGCGGTTTCCTGGAGACCAGGCGCATCGCGGACATGGCTCATACCTTCGCTTTACCATTGGCGAACCACAACACCGGCAGCCAGTTGCATACCTGGGCGACCTGCCAGTGGGCTGCCTCCATCCAGGACTACCTCGCCTGCGAAACCGTCACCGGCCAGGGCGGCTGGATGGATCAGGTGCTGCTCCTCGACGGCCCTTACATCCGGGATGGACACGTGAGAGTCAATGAGAAGCCGGGCCTCGGCATTCAGTTGAACCCGGAGGTTGTCAAAGCCCACCTGGCGGAAGGGGAGCGCTGGTGGGGTTAGAGCGGATTTCCTATTGCTATGCCCCCACCGAGCGCCGAGAAGTGCGGCTTTTCTTGATGAAAACCTGCGTGGAGGGCAGCGGCTCCCGGGTACTTATAGGAAATCGGCTCTAGCGGACACGCCGAGATTCTTCGCCCACTCGTTCGAAGAGCATTGACTGCAGGAGCGGGGCGCATGCGCTGAAGTGGATCCGAAGCTCCGAGCCTGTCAGCTCGAAACCAGTCAGCTCGAAGTCAGGACGGAGTGCTTCTCGATCAGGGCAAGGTTCGCCGTGTACAGCGTGAACTTCCCTTGCTGGCGGCTGGTGACAAGATCGGCATCCTCGAGAATTCGCAGGTGGTGCGCGACCGTGGAGGCTGCGCCTCCGATTGCCGAGATAATGTCACAGACACAGAGCTCCTGAGTGGAAAACAAGGCGATGATCTTCAGCCGGGTCTCGTTGCCCAGGGCCTGAAACAGGCGGGCACGCGCGCAGAGCGCATCCGGACTCTTCAAGACCGAGTGCCGGGCTAGCGCCTGCTTGGCGATCCGGCGGCATTCTTCTGGCGTAGACTTCGCTGCGGCGGCTTTCGCGACTGGCATAGGGACAGAGCTTTTCCTGCTGTCCGGGCACGCTAATGCTGATGTAACGCAGGTTTCCAAGGCAAAACAAGCAAGCATGGTGCCAAGAGCAACGCTCTGATTATAGCCGAGATGCTGACGCCTTCGGTAAGGCGAGGCGGCGTTCCTGTGCGGCTTTTGAGTTATAGGAGATTGCGATCGATGGGGAGGGGTGGCTCACCGGGGGGGACTCGCCCGGGGCGAGCGGCGAAGAGCCTGCGAGAAGGTTTTTCCTCCTCGCAGGGGTTGAGGGTTGAGTCCGGTTATTGAGGGCCAGTGGCAAACTGCGCGGCGATCTGCGCTGGTGTGAGGGCCTGGCCGTAAATTGCGACGCCGGCCTCGGAGCCCAGAAAATTGTTCAAAGCGGTGCTGAATTTTCTGGAAAGTCCAAGTCCGTTCGCTCCGCCGTAGTGCAGCGGACCGGATGCGTACGCCGTTCCTTCAAGATTGCCGTTGACATATAAGCGCGCAACCGTGCCATCGTAGGTCGCGGCGAGGAAGTAGCGCGTTCCAGGCTGCAGCGGCGTCTGTCCGAAGACCTGCTGCGGCTGGCCCGAGGCGGTGAGGAAGTAGAAGTCCGCCGGGGACTGCCCATCCACGCCGGAAGCCTGGAGGATATACGACTCGTAAGGCGCGGCGCTATCTGTTCCATACGAGACGAAGGCCGGGAAATTGGTTTGCGCCTGCGAGGCGGTCACCCAGGCCTCCACCGTGATCGAGGAAGGTTGAAGGCTGGCAGAGGCGGGCGCGGTCTGGCCGCCTTGCTGCACCTGGCTCTGGTGAAAGGCAGGACTCGGATTGCTCGCGACGGCAGCCGCGCCGCCCGGCAGCTGCACCCAGAGCTCCAACGGATTTGCAGCGCCGTAGTAGCCGTGATTCGCGCTGAGGACGCCCATGTTTCCGTTGCCGGTGATATCTCCGGCAACCTGGTTTTGTCCGCCATCGGTGCTAAGAACCTGCGGCATAAAACCTCCGTTTCCGTCTCCGTTGAAGATCGTCACCCGCGAAGGAATGCCGGGATGGTCGGCGGCAATCTGCGGCGCGCCTCCCGCCTGTTCCTGTTCGCCGACGACGATGTCCTGCATGCCGTCATGGTTCATGTCGAGCACGTCGATCTGGTGAGCGTCCCGGTAACTCGCATCGATCGTATGTGCGGTCCACACTCCGTTGCGGCGGTCGCTTGGCGGTTCAAACCAAACCAGTCCGCCATCGTACGTGCGGCCATCTTCCACCTCATTCGAAGCGGTGACCACGTCCATGGCTCCCGATCGGGTGAGGACGCCGGTGGCGAACGAATTGCCCACATTGCCGGGTGCGATGTACCACTGGTTCCAGCGGCTGCTGCGGGCATCGCCGCCAGACTCCTGCGGGTTTTCCCACCAGGAGATGTTTCCATTCCCGTCAGCCCCGACAATGTTGATGGAGCCGTGTCCGGAGCCGATGTCGAGCAGCGCCACGCCGTCGCCAATTGGTGCGACATTGACGTTCTGCCAGGACGAGGGGTTGTTCTGGAAGGCAATATAGGCCTGGGAGCCCAGAACCGAGCTTCCTGAACAGACGATATCCATCTTTCCATCGCCGTCCATATCGGCCAGTGCGATTGCGTGAGCGCCGGCGTTCGAGTTGATGACCACCTTCGGCCAAGGCTGCGTGGGATCGCCGTGATAGCCCACCGGGTTGATGAAGTAGACGAGTTGATCGTTATCGCTGGCGATGATGTCTGGCGCACCGTCTCCATTGACGTCATAGGCGACGGCTGCTTCGTAGAAGTTTCCGGTAGGAGCGATGGTGTGCCTGGCCCATGGTTCCGTCAGATTGCCGTCGGAGGGCGCGGCATACCAGAACATTCCACCGGGTCCGCCTTTGCCGGTGCCCTGTCCTAGAACAGCGTCCAGCTTTCCGTCTCCGTTGATATCTATCAGAACTTTTTCCAGCCGGTCGGATCCATCGCTGGAACTCGATGGGTCGATCAAGATGTGAGTGTATTGGGGGATGTTTTGGCCGTGAGCTGCGATTACACAACAAGCCAGGAATGTGCCCTGGATAAGTTTAATTTTCAAATAGACCCCTTGGGATTTTCCGCCGCGGAATGCGGCGGATATTTTTTGCTTTCGTAGAACTGACGCAGTCCTTCCTCCACCCGAGGATGCCGGACGCGCGACGCCGAAGCAGCGCGCGGGGCGGGGCGGGATCCGGGACTTTGTCAATATAACTACATCGCTAGGCTAGACGTTATGACGCAAAGGGTCAACGGAGGTAGATCATATGCGCTCCTGCTGTTATCATGAACG
>DASYYO010000301.1:0-15878 GCA_035933805.1 Acidobacteriaceae bacterium
CTTCGAGAACGCGCAAGGACTCCGCGGCCAGAAGCCCCGCAGGCTGGGCTCCGGCAGCCAGGAATGCCGCCCAGATGGATCGAGCTTCCGCCGAGGGCAGCCACACTTCATAGCGGGGAACCAGGACCTGGGGAGCCTCAATGATCGTAACGCCGGTGTTTGCAATGGCTCCCGGGAAGAGTCGAGCATTGCCGGCGGCAGCAGGCGCGGAGGGAAGTTTTACACCCAGGGCGGCGAGAATCGCTGGCGCTCCGGGGCCCGCAAGCGCAAGCGCCGTCTCCAAAGGCCCCGCATCCGGGCCGCCTTCGCTCACGTCCTGGAGCTCCACTTCGTCCATGATGATGTAGTGTTCGAGGTGGCTCAAAAGGATGGGGATCTGATCGCGGCTGGTATCGAGAATCACGTCACCGGTGCGCCGATAGACGTTGCAGTCCCCCAGAATCCTTCCCTGCGAATTCAGAAGAAAGCTGTAATTTCCTTCTCCGTGGGGCAATGTCTGAACGGCGTTCGTGACCATGCCGTTCAGCCATCGCTCACGATCGTTGCCGGTCACCAGGATCTTTCCGCGCCAGCCCAGGTCCAGAATGCCCGTTGAGGAGAGAAGAGATTCTATTTCTCGCGATGGATTTCCGAAGTGGACCGGGGTTCGAACTCCCGCGCGCACGGCAAGCTCCCTTGCTCCAATCTCGAGAGCAGCCGCCAAAGGCGTAGGCGCCGCTTGCTCCGTCGGGCTGGGGATGACCGCTGGGTCCGGGTTACTCATAGCGAAAACCACCTGAAAATTATAGCCTTGCAACAGCGACTCTGTTCCCTGGCGCCATGCTTGGCACGGAAAAGGTTGAAGAATGAAGGTTTGTCTCGACAAGTTAGGCGCTTTCGCCGCTGCTGCCTTGCTGGCCTGCACGCTCTCCGGGGCTGCTCAGGCCGCCCCCTCTCAGGCCGGTCCTCCCCAAACCGATGGGCCGAGCCCGAGCCCGAGCGCCCCCACTCAGGGATCAAAGCAGCCCGAGCCCGAGACTCATATGACCCGGCAGCAGGCCAAGGAACTTTTTCGCTCCGTGAGCGAGATTCTTACCTTTGCCAGCGAGGATTCCCAGCTTCCCATTCGCCGCGAGGTCAAACGGCGCCTCATTACCCGCGAACAAGTGCAGAAATATGTCCTGGACAGATTTCATGAGGACAAGGGAGCCAAACGCATGGAGAGGGAAGAGATCGTGCTCAAGAAGTTCGGTCTTCTCGACCGGGATTTTCATCTCCAGCCTTTCCTGGTCAGCCTTCTGACGGAGCAGATCGCCGCTTTTTACGACAACAAAACCAGGACCGTCAATTTGCTGGACTGGGTCTCTCCGGAGGAGCAAAAGCCGGTGATTGCGCACGAGCTTACGCATGCTCTGCAGGACCAGCACACGGATCTGGACAAGTGGGAGCCGGATACGCCGGACAAGGTTTCAAAGACGGTCGCCGAGGATAACCAGATGCTTGCCATCGACGAGCGGGACACCGCGCGCGACGCGGTGCTCGAAGGACAGGCGATGGCCGTCTATATGGACTACACCCTGAGGAATTCCGGAAAGACTCTACGGACGCTGCCCGATGTAGGCGACGACATGGAATCCTCAGACGATAGCTCGCCGGTGATGGCGCGGGCGCCAAAACTCCTGCAAGAGTCGCTGCTCTTTCCTTACCGCGACGGACTCGAATTTGAACAGACTCTGCTGAAGGACAAGGGGCCGCAATATGCGTTCGCAGGAGTTCTGGACCGGCCGCCTTCCTCGAGCTACGAGATTATGAATGCGCGGGCATATGAACGGGAGCAGAGCGTCCCTCTGCTGCGCATGCCCGACGTCCATCCGCTTCTCGATGCCGGCTATGAGCCCTACGACATCGGAGTGATGGGGGAGCTCGACGTCAAGATCCTGGCGGGCCTCTTCGGCGGCGAGGCTGCTGCTGCGGCTCTGACCCCGCAATGGAATGGAGGGTTGTACTACGTTGCGCAGAGCAAGAGCGCGAAGACGGCGGAGCAGAGGGCGTCTACCGCATCCCTCTGCCTCCTTTATCTCTCCGCGTGGCGAAACGAAGCTTCGGCCGCCGAATTCGCCAAGATGTACGGGCGGCAGATCGGGGTCAAGTATTCGGGAGTGGAACGGGATTCCGCAGCCGAAACAACCCCCGACGAGAAGATTTATCGGACCAACGAGGGCCCTGTGCTGATCGTGCGTGAGGGCAAACAGGTGTTCATCAGCGAAAGCTTCGATCTCGATCTCGCCCGGAAACTTCAGTTTCTGCTCCTGGGCGCGCAACAGGGGGACGCGACACAGATCGTCGCCACACAGGAGCGGCCCGTTCATGACCCGATCGTGCCTCTGGTCCGCTTTATGTCCAACGCCGGCGTGATGAAATCAGCCCTTCTTCACTAGTCCGCATTTCTCATTCTAGGGCGAGCCGCGGGTATACTTAAGCTGCCAGATCGAGTGCGGAGAGACGTTTGCAACAGGCGGAGATTGGAATCATCGGCGGTAGCGGGCTCTATTCGATGCCCGGCTTGGCGCATTTAAAAGAAGTCCACGTTTCGACTCCGTTCGGGGACCCTTCGGACGCCCTGGTGACCGGAGAGCTGGAAGGGCGCAAGGTCGCATTCCTCGCCCGCCACGGCCGCGGCCATCGCCTGCTGCCCTCCGAGCTTAATTTTCGCGCCAATATTTATGCGATGAAGAAGCTCGGCGTCGAGCGCATTCTTTCGGTCTCGGCTGTCGGATCGCTCAAGCAGGAGCATAAGCCCACGGACTTCGTCGTGCCCGACCAATTCATCGACAGGACCTTTCTGCGCCAGTCCACCTTCTTCGGAGATGGCATCGTCGCTCATGTCACATTCGGCGATCCGGTATGCGCCACGGTCGCCCAGGCGATCCTGGATGGCTCTGCAAGTGCGGAGGTGGTAGCCAAGCGAGGCGGCGTCTACGTGTGCATGGAGGGTCCGCAATTCTCCACGCGCGCCGAGTCCAATCTTTATCGAAGCTGGGGAGCCGACGTGATCGGCATGACGAACCTGCAGGAAGCCAAGCTCGCTCGGGAGGCGGAGATCTGCTACGCCACGATGGCGATGGTTACCGATTACGATTGCTGGCATGAGGATCACGATGCAGTGACGGTCGATCAGATTGTCGCGGTTTTGCATCAAAACTCCGCCAATGCGGCACGGGTGGTGCGTGCAGCTGTTGCCGCCATGCCGAAAGAGCGCTCGTGCGCTTGTGCGAGCGCGATGCAGTTTGCCATCCTGACGAATCCGGAGATGATTCCCCCGGCGACGCGCGACAAACTGGATCTGCTGATTGGTAAATACCTGCCCTAAACGGGTCTAGGGCCTGCTAACGCGATTGGGCCAGCGGCGACGGGAGCCATTTTTTTCGAGTTCTAGAAGTGAGGAGCGACGAATATCGGGAATCTTCGAGCGGCGAGCGACAACGAAATCGGGAAAATTGGCCCCGTCCCTTCGGGTTGCGGCGAAAAATCGGGTCTTACTTCGTTGTCGTCCTCGACTTTGGAACCACCAGAGCCATCGGATTCCGCCTCGTCTGACCCGATCTTCACTCGCAACGCCGTCCGCCCCAATCGCGTTAACAGGCCCTAGCGAACCTGCCCCACCAAAACCGCGAATTACGCAGCGAAAGCCGGGAGAGAGCAAGCACAATGGCAATTCTTGTTGTAGGGAGTGTTGCATTCGATAGCATTGAGACGCCTTTGGGCAAACGAGAACGATGCCTGGGCGGCGCGGCCACCTATTTTTCTCTGGCCGCCAGCTACTTTACTCAGGTCCGGGTCATCGCCGTGGTCGGCGACGACTTTACCGGGGAGCATGAGGCTGTCCTCACGCGGAGGGGCGTTGACACGCGTGGTATCGAGCATACCGAGGGCAAGAGCTTTCACTGGACGGGCTCGTATCTGAAGAATCTCAATGAAGCGCAGACGCTCAAGACTGAGTTAAACGTCTTCGAGAGCTTTGCTCCGCAGATTCCAGACGCCTACCAGGACAGTGAGTTTCTCTTTCTCGCCAACATCGATCCGGTGCTCCAGCAGAGCGTGCGCAGCCAGATGAAGAACGTGCGTGCGGTCTGCGGTGACACGATGAACTACTGGATTACGGGCCATGGCGAGAACCTGGCCAAGGTGCTCAAAGGGCTGGATGCGCTGCTGATCAATGATGGCGAGGCGAAGTTGCTCGCCAACGACCCTAACCTTCTGACAGCCGCGCACAAAATCATCGGAATGGGACCCAAGAACCTGATCGTCAAGCATGGCGAATACGGATCGACGGTCTTCTTCGGCGAGAACTCCCCGGTGAGCGATCGCGGTAGGGTGCATGTCTTCCGCGCTCCCGCCCTGCCGTTGGCCCAGGTGGCCGATCCGACCGGCGCCGGAGATTCCTTCGCAGGCGGCTTCTTCGGCTATCTTGCCTCGCAGCCCGAGATCACCCTCAGGACCTTCAAAACCGCAATGTTTTACGGCGGAGTGATGGGCTCCTTTGCGGTGGAGCGCTTTGGCACGGAACGCCTGCAGGCGCTTACGCGAGAGGAGATCGACCAGCGCTTCGCTCTCTTCCGTGAGTTGTCGCACATTGATTGAAAAGAGCAACCAGCGGATCTCGATTGCAGGCGAAGCCTCGATGGTTGCGTGGGCCGCGCTGGGCCTGGTGCTGGTCGCTCTTTCCTATTGCTACCGTCGCGGCCTGATGCTGCTTTACGGCGACGCGGTCGCTCATCTGTACATCGCTCGCCGGGTACTGGACTCGCGCAATCCCGGCTTTCGCCAACTGGGGTCCGTCTGGCTGCCCCTTCCCCATCTCCTGCTCTTGCCGTTCGTGCGGATCGGGGCCTGGTGGAGAAGCGGTTTGGCGGGCGCACTGGTCTCCATTCCCAGCTACGTTCTGGCCTGCGCCGGGCTCTATCGCCTGGCGCGTGTCTGGCTCTCGATCCCGATCGCCCTCGTGGCCGCGGCTTTGTTTGCGTTCAATCCAGGGCTCCTTTACATGTCCACCACGGCCATGACCGAGCCGCTGTTTCTCGCGGAGGTCATTTGGGCGGTTTTGTTGATTGTCCTGTTTGAGCAGTCGCTGGACTCCGATCCTGACCGCCTCTCCCGCAGCGGCAGTGGGCTGGATCGCCCGCTTTCGGCGAATCGCCTCTTGATCTCGGCCGGGCTGGTCCTCGTAGCAGCCATCTTCACGCGCTACGACGGCTGGATCTTTGCTGCGGCGGCCTGGATCGTCGTTACTGCGGGTTTGACGGTTCGCATCCGGCGGGTCTTCCGCGCATGGATCGTCTTTACGCTGTTGCTGGTCGCCGCTCCCGCGGTCTGGCTTGTCTACAATGCCAAAATCTTTGGCGACCCGCTGGACTTCATGCGTGGGCCCTACTCCGCACAGGCAATCGAAGCCCGGACATCCCACGCCGGTTCGGCCCACCATCCAGGCTTTCACAGCATGCCTGTTGCGGGCCTGTACTTCCTGAAGGCGGCGGAGATGGGGGTGGTTCCGGTGCGGTTCGGTAATGCATTGCTTTGGCTGAGCCTTGCGGGAACCCTGGCTGCGTTCCTTCGCTTCCGCCGCCGGAGGATCTGGCCGGTCCTGCTGCTCTGGATCCCCTTGCCCTTCTATGCATATTCGATTGCCTATGGCTCCGTGCCCATCTTCATCCCTCTGTGGTGGCCCTTCTCCTGGTACAACACCCGCTACGGTATGGAGCTTTTGCCTGCTTTTGCGCTCTTCGTGGCGTGTCTCTTTGGCGCTCTTGTAAGCCTGGCGCCCAGGATGGAACGATGGCTGGCGCCGGTCCTTGTCCTCCTGATTGCACTCGACGCGATTGTTCTCACCCGGGCCACGCCGCTCGTCTTTCAGGAAGCCGTAGCGAATTCCCGCACGCGCATCCCCTTCGAGCGTATCCTGGCGAATGCCCTGACCGATCTTCCCGCGGCAGGGACGGTGCTGATGTACACATCGCAGGATGCGGGCGCGGTGCAGCAATCGGGTATCTCGCTGCGCCGCGTCGTGAATGAAGGAGATTACCGCGAGTGGCAACAGGCTCTCGATGACCCGGCGCATTCCGCCGCGATCGTCGTCGCGCTGGACGGTGACGCAGTGGCGCGCGCGGTTCAGCAGCATCCGCAAGGCTTGCAGTTGATGCAGGTGATCTGCGCAACCGGGCAGCCTTGTGCGCGCATCTATCAATCCCAGCTTTACACACCGCCATACCCGGCGCTTCCCGCCCGAAAAGGGGCAGGGAGCTGACCGCCTTCGATGGATAGTGGAAACCCGAAGAAAGCGGTATAAACAGCATTGGAAACACAATGTTAGGATCTGCCTCAGATCCGGACGACAAGCATGCGGCCCGGAGCTGGCAGCGGCGATAGGATTCCCTTGAGGGATGAACAGCGTCATGGCAGCCAGCGGTTGACGCATCGCGGCAGGGAGAAGGAATGATTCCGTTTGTCAAGGCGCACGCATGTGGCAACGATTTCCTCATCGTGCAGGAGAGCTTTGTATCCGGCGAGGAGTATGACACGCTTGCGCGGAGGCTCTGCGATCGCAACCGCGGCATCGGGGCCGACGGCGTCGAGTTCTTTGCCCGGGAGTCGGAGCGGAAGGGCAGAATCCGCCTCTACAATGCGGACGGCTCCATTGCAGAGATCTCCGGAAACGGCACACGCTGTGCTGCCGCATGGCTGGCTTTCGAGACCAAGGCTGGTCCGGGCGATGAGATCACGCTGCAAACGGACGCCGGCCCCAGGATCTGCCACATCATCGCGCGGGAAGGGAACATCTTCCGCATCGCTTCGCCCATGGGTGTGCCGGAGGTTCGGAGACGCAGCCTCCGGCTGGGGGACGGTGAGCAGATCGAGGGGGCGGCTGTGACCACCGGGAATCCGCACTTCGTTATTTTTGCGGAGGAACCCGATTTCCAGGTCAACGGCCGGACATGGCAGAGTGTTGGCGAGGAGATCTCCAGGCACTCCGCCTTTCCCCGGCAGACGAATGTCGAATTTGTACGAACAGTGAGCCCGAGTGAGATTGAGATTCGCATCTACGAGCGCGGCGTCGGGCCCACGAGCTCCTCGGGAACCGGAACCTGCGCTGCGGGCAGCGCTTCCATTGCTTTGCAGGGCCTGGGTAAGGCGCTGCATGTCACTGCACCGGGCGGGACACAGCTCTTCCAATGGGAGGGGGCCGGGGCCGAGATGTTGTTGACCGGTCCGGCGGAGATCATCTGCTTCGGGGAGGCTTTCTAGTTGGCCGGCGCAGAGATCTATTCCACGGCGCCGGGCAAGCTGAAGGTCCCCACCGTTCCTCGCGGTTCGAGAGTCGCCGTACTCTCTCCGGCCAGTTATCCGCAGCCGGAGAGATTGTCGCAGGGCGTCGATGGATTGCGGAGCCTGGGCTTCGAGCCTTTCCTGGGAGCGCATGCGTTGAGCAAATCCGGCGGCTACTTTGCGGGCACCGTCGAAGAGCGCCTCCTGGATCTGCATGCCGCATTCGCCGACCCCAAAGTGCGCGCGATTATCTGTACCCGCGGCGGTTACGGAGCAAACTATCTGCTCGACCGCCTCGATCTGGAGCTCATTCGCGCCAACCCGAAACCGCTTCTGGGCTACTCCGATATCACCTCAATCCAGACATGGCTTCTGGATGAGGTGGGGCTGACAACCTTCCACGGCCCCATGGCCGCCGCCGATTTTGCTTTGAAGGATGGAGTGGACGAGAGCAGTCTTTTTGCCGCTCTGGGCGGAGGGAAGTGGTCCCTTGGCGCAGAGTCCGGATTGCGCGTCCTGCGCCCTGGAAGGGCAGCCGGCACTCTCTATGGCGGCTGTCTCACTTTGCTGGCGGCCGCGCTCGGCACGCGCCACGCTCCGCGCAGCCGGGGCAAGCTCTTGTTCCTGGAAGACCTGGGGGTAAAGCCGTACCAACTGGACCGGTTGCTGCGGCAGATGATCCTTGCCGGAAGGTTTGAAGGGGTCGGAGGCGTGATCTTTGGAGAGATGCTCAACTGCGCGCCTCCAGGACAGGAGGCCGAGGCTCTGCACCAGATGATTCTCCGCGTGCTGGATGAGGTAGACGGCCCGATCGCCATCGGCCTCCGCTCCGGACACGTCTCGCAATCCAACGTAACGCTCGCCTTCGGCTTAGCGGCGGAACTCGACCTGATCCACGAGCCGCGGCTCACCTTCCTTGAACCGGCCACGGACCTCTGATTATGCAAGCGCAAAGACATATTCATCTGATCGGTATCTGCGGCACGGCGATGGCCGCGTTGGCCGGTATGCTGCAACTGCGGGGATATCGCGTGACGGGCTCCGACGCCGCCGCCTATCCGCCCATGTCAGGCTTGCTCGCCGGGCTGGGAATTCCTGTGCACGAGCCCTACTCGGAAGCCAATCTCTCGCCGCATCCCGATCTGGTGATCGTCGGTAACGCGATCTCCCGCGGCAATGTCGAGCTGGAGTACGTGCTGGACCATCGGATTCCGTTTCGCTCGCTGGCGGAGACGATCCAGCATGAATTTCTTCCCGGTAGAGAGTCGCTGGTCGTGGCCGGAACCCACGGAAAGACGACCACCACCAGCATGCTGGCGTGGATCTATGAGGTTGCCTCGCGCAAGCGGATAGAACTCGCGCCTTCCTTCCTCATCGGAGGCGTGGCGGAGAACTTCGGCACGAGTTTTCAGCTCCGGGAGGGGAAGCCGTTCCTTCTCGAAGGAGACGAGTACGATACAGCCTTCTTCGACAAGGGACCGAAGTTCATGCATTACTTCCCGGATGGGTTGATCCTCACCCACGTGGAGTTCGATCACGCGGACATCTACCGTGATTTGGAAGCCGTGCAGACGGCCTTCAGGCGTCTGGTCAATCTGGTTCCACGCCGGGGCCGGATCGTGGCCTTCGACGGCAGCGCGAATGTTGACGCCTGCGTGGCTCGCGCCTTCTGCGCAGTCGAGCGATATGGGCTGAAGCCCGGTTCCCACTGGCAGGTGAGGGAGCTGGAGCAGAGCAGCGGTCGATCTCGCTGGAAGATCTTTCGGGAAGGTGAGCAATGGCTGCAAGTCAGCATGCCTTTGCCCGGCGAGCACAACGCGCTGAATGCCACGGCGGCTGCGGCGCTGGCCGCCGGACAGGGGATTGACCCGGCATCCATCGTCGAAGCTCTGGGAAGCTTCCGCAGCGTGAAGCGAAGGCTGGAAGTGCGCGCAACGCTTGGAGGCATCACCATCATCGACGACTTTGCGCACCATCCCACGGCCATTCGCGAGACTCTGAAGGCGCTGCGCGCAGCTTATCCCGGACGGCGGCTCTGGGCTGTGCTCGAACCCCGCTCCAACACCCTGCGCAGAAACGTATTTGAGCACGAACTGGTGGAGAGCCTCTCGCTGGCGGACAGGGTCGTCCTGGCCGGGGTCTTCAAGCAGGAAAATATCCCCGATGAGGAACGAATGCATCCTGAACACATCGTCACCGCCCTCCGGGGCTCCGGACGCGATGCCGTCCTATATCCCACGGCGGAAGCGATTGTGCGGGGGCTCACACCGCGCCTCGAGGCCGGCGATGTCGTCGCCATCCTCTCCAATGGAGGCTTTGATGGAATATATGAGAAGCTGCCGTTGGCCATCGAGGAGAGCGGACGCCTGTAGCATCGCAGGTGTTGCGGGCTGAAGCCTGCCGGGCAGCACCGCTTGCGCCGGAGTTTGCGGAGGAAGCAGCCTCCGGGCCCAGCCCCCGTTTCCGGAGCAGAATTTTTGAGCACTTGCCATCGAGGCAGCTATCCATGTTCAGCTCGATTACCATGCTGGTTACATATATCCTGCTGGCTCTCCCGGCGGCGGCAATCGGACTGCCCTGGACGTTGATCTCCAAAGACATCGGGTTTCTCTACCGTTGGTCCATGTGGATCCTGGGCGCCGGTTTGAAGATGGGGCGCATCCGGATTGAGGTTACGGGACGGGAGCGCATCCCTGCGGGACGGGCGTGCATCTTCATGTCCAACCACGTCTCAAATCTTGACCCGCCGATCCTGGCTCCCCTTTTCCCTTTCCGCACTTCGTTCTTTTTGAAACGGTCACTGCTCAAAATCCCCCTCCTCGGCTGGGGAATGCGGCTGGCGGACTTTATCCCCGTGGATCGCGACGGACGAGTAGAGTCCGCCCGCGCCAGCGTTGAGTTTGCGGTCCGTGTGCTCGCCTCCGGCGTGCATGTCTCCACCTTTCCGGAAGGGACGCGCTCCCGCACCGGAGAGTTGCTGCCTTTCAAAAAGGGCCCGTTTTATCTGGCGAGCGAATCAGGCGCCCCGGTGATTCCAGTCTCGATATGGGGAACAGAACACATGATGACCAAAGGCAGCCTGCGCATCACGCCCGGCACGGCGCACGTGATCTTTCATCCGCCGATCCACCCGGAAACGCTCGCCACGCGGGAGGAACTTATGCTTGCGGTGCGCTCGGCGATCGCCTCAGGGCTGCCGCCGGCGATGCGGGGAGCGGATTCTCCCGTGGAGGAATTGTGAGCAGAGAGGAAACGGACGCTACTGCTTAATGATCGCCTTATAGCCGTCGGAGGCTAGCTGCTGCTTCATCTGGTTGGCCATGGCACGGGTGGCAAATGGGCCAACCTGGACATGCAAGAGCTTATCCTGCGCTTCGTTGCGCACCACTGCGCTATACCCGAGCCGGCGCAGTGCGGACACCAGCACATCGGCATCCTCCTGATGTACGACAGCGGCGACCTGCACCATGGCCTGGGCGGATTCGGCGCTGCCGGCCGTACGCTTGACCGCTGACTCGGCGCCCGCGGCCGGCTCGGCGTTCCTTGCGGAGACCTTGGGCGGAGCCGCCGGCGTCTCGACTACCGGCAGAGTGATGGGCTCGGCTACCGGCTCCGTACGGCTCGGCGGTTCGGCAGCCAGGTTATCGGCGGGCGCATCCTCAGTTCGCGCGCCCGACGGCTTTGCGGAGTGCCAGATCTTCGGCAGGATGGCTCCTTCGTCGTCGGCAGCGTTGGCGTCATTGCCCGGTGCGGCCGGCAAACCAGTCGCCGTTGCACGGCGGCCCACGGAGTAGCCAAAGCCGAAAAACACGCCGCAGACCAGGACTAGGCCGAGGAAAAGCCCCAGCAGGGATCCGGTGCTGAGGGTTATCTCCTGCTCCGCGGATTCCTCTTCATCGCGAGAGATCACAGTCCTCATCCCTGTTTTGCGGATTCGGCGCCTGCCGATCCCTCGGAGTTTGCGGCATCCTGGGCGGCAGGCTTCGCCTCTCCCGGCCGGGATGGAAGCACGCGTCCCGGAAGATCTCCCATTTTGTTGAACAGAGTCATCATTTCCATAGGCAGAGGGAAAACAATCGTAGTGTTCTTTTCGACCCCGATATCGGTGAGAGTTTGCAGGTATCGCAGTTGCAGGGTCATCGGCTCTGTGGCCAGCAGGTGAGCGGCGTCCACCAGCTTTTGTGCCGCTGCGAATTCACCCTCGGCATGGATGACTTTGGCGCGCTTTTCGCGCTCCGCTTCGGCCTGCTTGGCCATCGCCCGGAGCATCGACTCCGGCAAGTCCACCTGCTTGACCTCCACGCTGACCACTTTTACGCCCCAGGGAGCGGTGTGCTGGTCGATGATGGTCTGAATCCTCTGATTGAGCGCCTCGCGATGCGAAAGCAGCTCATCCAGTTCCACTTCCCCGAGTACTGAGCGAAGGGTCGTCTGCGCAAACTGAGATGTCTGATAGACGTAATTCATTACCTCGATCACCGCCCGGTTCGGATCGATGACCCGCAGCGTAATGACCGCATTCACTTTGAGCGTGACGTTATCGCGCGTAATGATATCTTGCGGCGGAACTTCGAGAACCTCCTGGCGAAGGGAAACGCGCACGATCTGGTCCAGCGGGCGGAAGATGAGGATGACGCCCGGACCCTTCGGCGGAGACTGAACGCGGCCCAGACGAAAGACCACGCCCCGCTCGTACTCTCGCAGGATCTTGATGGAGTTCAGCAGATAAATGACAACAATGATCAGGATGATTCCGGGAATGCCAATACCCATCGTGGCGCCCTCACTCAGCAGCGATTGTACCCCGGGGAATGGCACATGCGCCGTGAAAGCCGGCCCTAGGGAATCCGGTCCACCAACAAGGTAAGATCGTGCAGCGAATGCACGCGCACCTTCTCGCCGCGCTCGATGGGCGTCTTTGACTCGGCCTGCCAGAGCTCTCCGTTCAGCAACACCTGCCCGCTTGGCGCAAGCGCCTGGGTAACGACAGCGATCTGACCGATCAGAGCATCGCCGCCCATCTTCATCTTGCTATGCCGGGCTCGAACCGCCAGCCTGATCAGGAACGCCGAGATCAGTCCAAAACCGATGCCCGTCCCCAATGCCGTGCCCACATGCACGCGCATCTCCGGGATCGGCCCCGCCACGAGGGTGAGCGATCCGACCACCAGAGACACAATGCCTGCGGCGGCCAGGACTCCGTGGCTGGCAAACTTCGCCTCCAGAAGAAAGAGCACAAAGGCGGCCAGCAGCAGCATGACCGAGGTATAGCGCACGGGTAGAAGATTCAGCGAAAAGAGCGCCAGCACGATCAAAATGGTTCCCAGAGTCCCGGGAATGATGGTGCCCGGCGAGTTGAACTCGACATAGATCAGGAGAGCCCCGACGGTGAGGATCAGGACCGCGAGATTAGGATCCGTCAGCCGGCCCAGGATCTCTTCCCGCAGAGTCGGATCGACTTCGACGATGCCGGCATCGCGAGTATGCAGGGTTATTTTGCTGCCGTTGAGCCGGGTAACGGAACGCCCGTCCACGCTATCGAGCAGCGATCTCTGGTCGGCGGCGATCAAGTCGATCAACCCGAGTTGCATCGCCTCGCGATCGCTGTACGATTTGGAGTTGCGGACCGCATCCTCTGCCGCGGCTACGTTTCGCCCGCGCCGCGCAACGTAGGAGCGGAGAAAGGCGGCCGCGTCGTTCTCCAGCTTCTGCTTCATTACATCGTCGAGTTTGCCTCCCTCCGCCACCGGGTGCGCCGCTCCGGCATTGGTGCCGGGCGCCATCGCCGCGATATCGGAGGCCTCCAGCAGGAAAAACCCAGCCGATCCGGCCCGGCTTCCCGATGGCGTGACGTAGGTAATGACCGGCACGGGCGAGTCGATGATGGCGCCCGCCATTCTCCGCATCGATTCAAGCAGGCCTCCCGGTGTATCCATCTCGATCAGGACGGCATTGGCTCGCTGTGAAGCCGCCAGCTTCAGCCCGCGTTCCAGATAGTCGGCGCTGACAGGCTGGATCGTGTCGTCCAGGCGGATCACGACGACCCGGGGGTGGGAGTTCTGGGCATTTCCGTGCGTCAGGCAGAAGGAGAGCAGGGTGAAGATCAGGATCGATGCCAACCACGCCGGACGTGCTCGCCGTGTTCTCATCTGGGTTCCCTCAAGGGATCTGTTGGCCTTTGGCCTCCAACTGCTGCCGCAGCCCGCGCGCCGCCGAGTTCTGCGGCTCGAGCTGCAGGGCATGGCTTACATTTCCGGCAGCGGCCGGCAGTTGATTCGCCGCAAGATCCAGCCGGGCCAGCACCAGGTATGCCGAGATATTCGGCTGCAGTTGGAGGGACTGCTCCGCTTGCTGGCGAGCCTCCTGCACATCCCCGCCTCGTTCCCGCACCACGGCCAGCCCGGCATGTGCAACGGCATTGCCGCTGTCGATCTGCAGGGCGGCCTGGAACTCGCGCTCCGCCTCAAGAATGAGCCCCTGGTAAAGGTACCGGGTACCTTCGTCGGCGAGCACCTGGGCATGTTTGGCGGGGGCGAGCGAGGCCAGCCGCACCGCTTCCATCTGCTCCATCTCGAATGCCGCCTGCCGGAAGGAGGCTTCATTGAATGTACGCTTCACCCGTTCCAGCGGCGCCGCATCCTCGTCCGACGACGCAGCCTGGGCAGCGGCCGGGCGACCGCCCGCAGGAGCACTCTGCGCCTGCTTGCGGAGGGTAGCCTGGAGGGATTGAGCCTCGCTATCCTGCGGCCGCAGCTTGAGCGTTTGCGCAAGAGCCGCGAGTGCGCCCTGCACGTCGTGCTTGTGATCGAGCGCCAGGGCGAGGTTGAACTGATAGTCCGGGTCGTTGGGATCTGCCGACACTGCCTGGAGGAAGAGCGGCGTGGCATCCTTGCCCCGCCGGCTGGCGGCTACACCCTGGTTGTTGACGACTTCGGGCAGCGGCAACTGCTGGCTCACAAACGCAAACGCGTCCTCGGCCTTTCCGTAGCTGCCCAGGTAGATATATGCCAGACCGCGATAAAAATCCGCCTCGCGAGCATTCGCATCGTCTTTGGGGAGGAGCCCCAGGGTCGCGGCCGCTTGCTCGTATTGCTGGTCTGCAAAGTACGCCTTGCCAAGAGCCAACAGCGCCGGAGCGTAGGTGGGATCGAGCCGGACCGCCTCCTTCAGATGACGGATCCTGCCCGGGGCATCCGGCTCAACCAGCCCGCGGATATAGTTTTCAAAGGTCGCGACCTTCAAGTTGGCGTCGATTGCCACGAAGGTGTTCTGCGCAACCGCGAACTCCGGATCAAGACTCTTGGCGAGCCGCCAGGCAAGGCTGTTCAACACGTCCAGGAGACGCGGCATGGCCGCCTCCTCATAAAGGGACGGCGTCATGTGCAGCGTGTCCATGCTCAGGACCTGAGTGCTGGCGCGAAACCGCTGCCCATCCGTCGAGAACGATCCTACGATGACGTAATCCGCATCGAGCGTCTGCGCCAGGCGGATGGCGCTCGCCCGGGAGGGTTGAAAGGATTGCGGCAGGCCCAGATGATTCAGCGCGTAAAGACGGTCATCTCGGCTGATCGGCATAAAACCGGCGGCGGCCAGCCGGCGGTTGAGGACCTCAGCCGCAGCCTCCCCGATCCAATCCAGTCCGGGCTGGTTGGCGTGGTTTTCAAAGGGAAGCACCAGGACCAGGCGTCCATGCAGGACCGCAGGGGCGCCGCCGGACGCACTCCTGCCCGCATCCGCTTTGTCCCCATTCGCCTGAGAGGATGCAGGAGAGAGAAGTGCCAATGCTTTGCTGCCGCTCGACAGCCCGCCGCAGACGGCAATCAATAGGCCAAACACCAGGTGCCGAAATTTGGGCCAGGACCGCACATGGCGATTATAGTTCTGCCGTCCGCTCCGCACCGTGGCGCGAAGCACTGAGGCGCAGGAACCGTCCAGGGCCAAAGTCAGCGGCTTTTGAGCGCCGCGCTCTGGGCGCCCGGAGCCGGCGGACGGGGGAAACGGAGAATCGCGGCCCATTCTCCATTCTTCTCGGCGCGCCAGAAGACGCCGCCGTTCAGCAGGCGGGCGATCGCTCCCGGCTCCAGGTCCCGGTGAAAGCCGAAGAAGCGCTGATCCAGTGCCTCGTTGCGAGCCCCAAGACCGAAGGCACTGGAAGGAACGTATTTGGTGGAGAAAGTGAATCCGGCCTGGTAACTCTGGCGGAGAGCCGCAGCCTTCTGAATCTCCGGCAGGGAGAAATCAGATATGGCTACGACCGGCAGCGGCCTGCGCACGTACCCCAGTTCGGGCTTGGTCAGCTCATCCGTCGCCGGCCATGCCGTCAAAATTGCGTCTCCGCGAAAATGGGCCTGAATCTGCGCGATAGCCTGCTGGTGAAGGCGGATCACATCGGCGTAGTTGAGATTGTCTTCCGGCGCAAACTTGTACGGCGGGTTGATGGTTAGCCCGATGACAAAAGCAGCCATGCTCAGAGCCGCGAGGGCCCACCAATAGGCGACCCGGCGCCGCAGCGTGGAGACGCAGATCAAGAGGACCAGGGGATAGAGCGGGAGCAGGTAGCGCGTCAGCAGGGCGCCCCC
>DASYYO010000304.1:0-4387 GCA_035933805.1 Acidobacteriaceae bacterium
GGATGACTGAGTTCCCCTGGCTTCCAAGCCAGGATCGGGTGCAAGTCTCTCCTCTCTTCCTCCGGCTATCGACGGACTTCCAGGCATGGCAGCCGCGCCGGAAAAAGCCTCTAGGATGAGTTTGCGCCCTTGGGAGAAGGAAATCCATCTCCGTGGGGCGGGGGGCTACTTGCCGACCCACCCGCCGTCCACAAAGAGGGACTGACCTGTCACGTACTTTGCCTCCTCGGATGCAAAGAAAGCAGCGACTGTCCCAATCTCCCGCGGTTTTCCCGACCGGCCCAGCGAGATCTGGCCCAGGATGCCCGTCAAGACAGCAGGGTCGGGATGCTTCATGACCCAATCGGTCATAGGCGTCTCGATCAGGCCGGGATGGATGCAATTGACCCGTATGCCGTGGGAACCCATCTCGGCCGAGATATTGCGCGTCAAGGACTCGATGGCTAACTTGCTCGGCGCGTAATGGCTGCGGCCGGGCAAAACGCGAGCCGCCTGAATGGAGCCGATATTGATGATGGAGCCTCCGCTGCCGGCGGCCGCAGCCAGGCGGCAGAAGACCTGCGAGCAGAGCCACTCTCCATAAAGATTCACGTTGACGACGTCCGTCCACTGCTCATCGGTCAGGTCGAGGAAAGGAACGATCGTTTCGATGCCGGCGTTGTTGACCAGCACATTGACCGGACCAAGTTCCTTGGACACCCGCTCGAACATAGATTCCACCTGGTCGCGGCGCCGGACATCGGCTTCGACGACGATGGCGCGGCGGCCTTGCTTGCGAGCGAATGCGGCCACCTCTTCCGCCTGGCAGGCAGAGCCCATATGGTTGACGGCTAAGTCGGCGCCTTCCTCGGCGAAGACTTCGGCGATACCCTTGCCGATTCCCTGGCTGGCCCCGGTAATCAGTGCTATTTTGTTTCGGAGCTTCATTTCCATCCCGTTTGTTTTCCAATCCAGTAAGGTCTGTATGTCTTTCGCAGGAGGCGTGACAGGGGCAGAACCCGGCCGGCTCGCAACGAGGCCGTTCTTTGCTCACTCACTTCGCTCACTCACCGCGACATTCCTGTACGACAACCGCTCTCTTCTGATTTTCTGCCCGACCGGTTAGTGGATGGTCCATCCGCCATCCACCATCAGAACATGACCGACCACCATGTCGGAAAGATCGCTGGACAGGAACAAGACTGCGCCCACCAGGTCTTCCGGCTGATTCCAGCGCCCCCGGGGAATCATTTCCTTCGTCGCCCAATCCTTGTACCCGGGCCGCTCCAGAATGTTCTTCCGAGACTCCGTTTCCGTGATGCACGGCGCAACCACATTGACGAGAACTCCGTCTTTCGCCCATTCCAGAGAGAGCGCGCGGGAGAGGTGATGCACGCCGGCCTTCGCCGCCGCATAAACCGACCGCGACTTGAAGGCGATCTCGCCGAAGTTGGAACCGATGTTGATGATTCTGCCGCCGCCCTGCGGAATCATCACCCGCGCAGCCGCCTGGGAGGCGAAGAAGACACTCTTCAACGATGCGGCCATGGTGCGGTCGTACTCTTCTTCTGTCACATCGAGAGCCGGGGTGGTGCCCGTCCATCCCGCGTTGTTGACCAGGATGTCGACCCGGCCGAGGGTCTCTTTGGCCTTCTCGATCAAGGCGCGCACCTGGGCCACATTCGCCACATCGGTAGGCACGATCAGCGCCTTTCTCCCGAGCGCCTCAATCTCAGCCTTGACGTGTTGAATCTCTTCCTGACGCCCTTCCGGATACTTGGCCAGCACCAGGTGCGCGCCGGCCTGCGCCAGTCCCAAAGCGATGGCCCGGCCGATGCCCTGAGAGGCTCCCGTGACCACCGCAATCTTGTCTTTTAATCCGAAGCTTGAGTAATCCGCCATGCCTGCCTTTGAGTCGTTCGCCACGCGAGTCCGATTGTTTTTCTCCGGCTCAGCCCAAATTCAGAAGATCAACTGAGCGGCTCTCTTATCGCCGTCGGTCTTCGGCCGCGGCGCCCGTCTTCCCCACACTTTTGAACATCGGAACGAACCGGAAATCTATTGTGTATTGAGCGATTTATGTTGCACAATGGACAATCTTCGCAAGGCTAACAGTTGCCTTGGCTTGAAGTCAAGCAACGAGTCAGGCTCACTGCTTACCCTTCTTAACTGTTCCAGGGAGAGCGAATACATAGTAACCCTGCGTCGCAGGGGCAAGCGAGCCCTCTGCCGCAGCGGCCCTGGATGGACGCCTTCCTCCAGCTCCGGCCAGGATGGTGCTGGGCCTTGCGCTGAAGGCCAGATACTCCTTTCCATGGACCTCGAAGACCGCCGGGATACCTTCCGGACCGGCGGGCATCACCTTCTCCCAGAGAACCTTCCCGGTGTCCTTGTCATACGCCCGGATGGTCGAGTCGGAGATGGTGCCGGAGAAGATCAGACCGCCGGCAGTCACGACGACACCGCCCCTCGGCCAGTAGCTGCCCGTATCTTTGATTCCTTTGTCGGCCAGGTCGGTGACACCTCCGAGCGGGATCTGCCATTTGATGGTTCCCTGATTCAGATCGTAGGCGGTCAGGCTCGACCAGAGCGGCTTGTTCGCAGGAAGGCCGTCGGTGGAATTCATGTATCCATATCCGGTCCAATAGCGAACAGGAGCCGCTCCATTCTCGGCTGGCGGCGGCGGAGGACGCGGCGCGGAGAGAAATGCGAGAACGTCGGGCGGAACCTTGGCGCTGGCCGGATCGGAGAGATAGGCAACCAGCGCATCCACCTCTTTCGAAGAAAGATCGGTGAAGGCCGGCATGGGTGGCGCTCCATTCCGGATCGTGCTCTTGACGTGGTCCGCGCCGATGCGCGGGACAATCCCCTGCAGAGCAGGAATGGAGGGCGGCTGGCCGGCAAGGTCAGCCAGGTGGCAGGACTGGCAATTCTGGATGTAGAGAACTTTGCCCTGCGTGGCCGGCGAGCCCGTCATCTGCCGCTTCGGCGGCTTGGTTTCGAGCTTGAGCATCGACGGCCCGTTCTTGGACTGGATATAGAGGGTGCCGGTGGCTGGATCGGTGGCTCCTGCGCCCCAATTGGCTCCGCCGTTGTTCCCCGGCATCTCCACGGTGTTCGTCGTGCTCGGCGGCGTAAAGAGCCCCTCGTTGCGCGCTGCCAGCAGCTCCTCGCGGACTTTCGCGCGCTCCGCCGGGTCGGCAATGTAGGGATCCACATCGTCGGCGGTAAATTTCTGCGTGGCGAAGGGCGGCGGAGCAGTGGGGAACGGCTGCGTCGGCCAGGCCTGCTCTCCAGGCATATCCGATTTTGGAACCGGCCTCTCTTCGATGGGCCAGATGGGCTTCCCGGTCACGCGGTCGAAGACATACAAGAAGCCGTTCTTGCCGGCCACAGCGACAATGTCCACCTTCTCGCCGTCGTGGCTGACGGTCAAGAGCTTGGGCGCAGTGGCCAGATCGTAGTCCCAAAGATCGTGGTGCACCGCCTGAAAGTGCCAGAGATACTTGCCCGTGCGGGCATCAAGCGCGAGCAGGCAGTTGCCGAAGAGGTCCGCGCCGATGCGGTCGGCGCCGTAGAAGTCATAGGTCGGGGAGCCCAGAGAAAAATACGCGATGCCGCGTTTTTCATCGATGGTCATCCCGCCCCAATCGTTGGTGCCGCCGACATACTTCCACGCATTCTTCGGCCAGGTATCGTAGCCGAACTCGCCGGGGTGAGGGACGGTATGGAAGATCCAAACCATCTTGCCGGTATGAACATCGAAGGCTCGAATATCTCCCGGAGGCGAGCCATACTCCTCGCCCGTTGCGGAGCCGAGAATCAGGAGGTTCTCGAAGACGCGGCCCGGACTTCCGGATTCAATCTGGCGGATGGTCTTTGGGTCGCGTCCCAGGCCCTCGCGCAGATCGATGTTCCCATGGTCTCCAAACGAATCGATCGGCTTGCCGTTGCGGGCGTCGAGCGCGTGCAGCGTGTTGTTGGTGGAATAAAAGAGCCGGCGATCGCTGCGATCCCTGCTCTCCCAATAGTTGATGCCGCGATTGGTGATCAGCCGCGGGCTGCCGTTGTCATGAACCCATATCTCCTTGCCCGTTGCGGCATCGAGGGCGACCGTGCTGTTGTCCTTGCCGACGACGTACATCACGCCATCGACAACGATCGGGTTGAAGCCGAAGCGGAAGCCGTTGTTCCCCGCCGGATAAAACCAGACCTGCTGGAGTTGATTGACGTTGGATCGATTGATCTGCTTGAGCGCCGAATACTGAGCTGAGTCCGAGCCGCCTTCATAGTCCTGCCAGGTGGTATGGGCCTTGGATTCTCCAGAGGCGGCGTGTACCGTCAAGGTCCGCAGGGAGCCAGGAAGAAGCAGAGCGACGCAGGCAGCAATCAAACCGAGCTTCGAACA
>DASYYO010000308.1:0-4130 GCA_035933805.1 Acidobacteriaceae bacterium
CTATTGCGATGCCCCGCCGAGCTCTGAGAAGTGCGGCTTTTCTTGATGAAAACCCGCTTAGAGGGCAACGGCTTCGGGGTACACCCATAGCAAATCCGCTTTAACCCGCAGATCGCACAAAGGACGGCATGGCAAACACCTTGAAGAGAACGCACTTCTATAGCGCCGAAGGCAATGCTCTCGGCGGTACAATCACCCGGCCGCATAACCAGATCGTCGCCTCCCAGGCAAACGCGTCTTTGCCGGAGACGGGCGGCTTTGTCTCCTCTGTCGGCCAGGCATTCCATCATGACAAACTGATCTCCTGCTCCGGCTCCTACTGCCACGTGGCCGGAGGGGTGAATCCGAAATCCGGGGGCTATACCACCTTGGTTACCTCGGTCGTCGAGGGACTCAATATCCTGGACATTGTGACAGCGGACCGCGTAGTGGCGCGCATCTCTTCGGAGCACCCTGCCGTCGGTTACACGCCCAAGGTCACCCTCGTCGGATCGAATTTCATCAATCTCAGAATTGCCGGGTTCCCTGTAGAAGCAGTGCTAAACTTCGACTTATTGAATCCGCCCAATCAGTATCCGGAGTCGCCCTGGCTCAGAAATGCAGCGTTCCTCGAGACAATCCGGCAGCAGTACCGCAGCCGCGCCAAGTCTGCTGTCGCTCAGGAAATCGAGCAGCAATCAGGCTGGATTGAGTCCGATGAAGGGATCGAGCAAAGAGGCTACATCGTATGTTCGCTCGTAGACCGCATCGCCGGAAGATTTCCCGGCGAGTCCTCCGGCAACCTGGTCGTGGTTCCGGAGGTCGGCAGGTTCTACTTCGGGGAGCTGATCGTGGATCAGGGCACCTTCACTCTCTCGATGATTCGCGCCGAGCTGGGGAGCCCGATCGGAGCGGCCTTCAGCGGACCCATCGGCTCTACCAACGGACATACTTACCCATAGCGGCGATCGTACTCACTCTCTGCACGGCGCTCTTTGGCTGCAGGAGGTCAGATCAACCTGCGGAGCTGGCTGTTTATGACGAAATCCAGTCGGATACGACGCATGGCGACCTGATCACGGCCTATACCAAAGCGCAGCAGGCAACCATCCGTTTTGCCGGCCAGAACGACCAGCAGAGCTGGAGACTCAGGCTGCTGGAGGCCAAGATCGATGTTCTGCAAGGCAAGAGCCAGGAGGCATTGCAGCTCCTGGCTCATTCTTTGCCCGCCGAACTTGGCAATAGCGATCTTGAAGTACAGCGCGAGATGTACCAGGCGCTATCGTATGCCCGCTTAGGCCAACTTGCGGTCGCCGCAACCGCTCTTGAACGAGCCCAGGCGCTCGCCGACCGGACACACTCCCAGGTACAGGATGAGCTCTTCAGCATTCGTGGAATCGTCGCCCTGCAAAATGACGACAACGTCGTCGCCGAGGCTCTGTTTCGCCGGGGTCTCGCATTGGCGCGCGAGCGGCGGGATACGTTTCTCGAGTCCACCCTGCTGTTGAATCTTGGCGTCGTAGCGCTCCATAGAGAGCACTACGATGAGGCGCTTTCGTGGTCGAACGCGGCATCCAGGATTGCGCGCGAAATCGACGCCCAACTGGTGCTCGAAAAAGCGCTGGCGAACGTCGGCTGGGACTTCTTCAAGCTGGGCGATTTTGAAAAAGCTCTTAGCAACTTCGAGCAGGCTGAGGAGGAAGCTCGTCGGCTCGGCGCCATCTATGACCAGGCGGAATGGCTCAACGATGCGGGACTGGCCGAGCTCCAGTTGGGCAATACGGCGGCCGCTGGCACCTCGTACAAAAAAGCTCTCACAGCCGCCGAGCAGCTGCAGAATCGCCAGGAGATGCTGGAAGCGGAACTCGAGCTCGCCGTCCTTTTCTTTGACGAGCAGCGCTTCGATGAATCGCAGGCCTCGTGCGCCTCCGCCATGCATCTCGCGGACTCGATTGGAACCCGGTCGCTCCGGGCCGATCCCCTGCTGGTCGACGGCCTGCTGCTCGCCCATAAGGGAGAGACTGCCGAGGCGATTCGCATCTTTAGCCGCCTGGAGCATGACGCCCAGACTCCGCCCTCCCGCAGATGGGAGATCGAGAACGCGCTGGCGAACGTCTATAACCAGACGCATGATTTTCGCAGCTCCGAGCGGTGGTACCGCAGATCCATCGAGACTTTTGAAGAACAGCGGGCAAATCTATCCACCGATGAGTTGAAGCTCTCCTTCTTTACCAATGGCACCGACCTCTACCGGGAGTACGCGGATTTTCTGATTGCCCGGCATCAGGCCGCCACGGCGCTCGAGCTGGTGGATCTCGGCAGGGCGAGAACTCTGCAAGATGGCCTGGGGCTTTCCAGCGGAAAATTCCGGCTCCTCTCCCAACACTCGGTGAATCCGCAGGCCGTAGCCGGAAGGCTGAACGCCACCATTCTCTTCTACTCACTCGCGCCCAGGAGATCGTACCTGTGGGCGGTCTCGGCGCATCGCACGCTCCTCATTCCTCTGCCCGCTGAGATGGAAATTGAGAGGCACATCCGGAGTTATCAAAGGTTCCTTCTGCAGTCAGGCGATCCTCTCCGGCTGGGAAACGAGGACGCGCTGTATCTATATAAGACCCTGGTTGCGCCGGCGCAGCCACTGATCGCCAGGAATTCGACCGTCGTTGTCATCCCGGACGGCGGCCTGTACGGATTCAACTTCGAGACCCTGCTGACCTCGGCCGGTTCCGGCAGGCTGCATTATTGGATCGAAGACGTCACGCTCACCACCACGCCGTCGTTGCGTGTCTTGTCGGCCTCGCCGCCTGAGTTCCAACCGCCCGGGCCAAAAAAAATACTGCTGATCGGCGATCCCATCTCTCACGGCGAAGATTATCCTGCCTTGACAAATGCTTCCCTTGAGATTGCCGATGTCCGGCGGCACTTCTCCAACCTCAGCGTCGTCTCCCTCACCGGGGCGAAGGCGACACCGGCAGCCTATCAGGCCAATCGGCCCGGCGGTTACGCCTATGTCCACTTTGTGGCCCATGGGACGGCGAGCCGGCTCTCCCCGCTCGACTCGGCGGTTATCTTATCGGGTCCGCCCGCGCAGCCGGACGAGTTCAAGCTCTATGCGCGCGATATTGTGCAACAGCGATTGAGCGCTGAACTGGTTACTATCTCCGCCTGCTATGGATCCGGCACGCGAGTCTATGCCGGCGAGGGGCTCGTCGGTTTGGCCTGGGCCTTTCTTCGCGCGGGCTCGCACAATGTCATCGGTGCTCTTTGGCCGGTGAGCGATGCCTCCACTCCGGCGCTGATGGACAAGATGTATAGCGAGCTGGAAGAAGGCAGGCCGCCGATGGTGGCGCTTCGCGATGCGAAGCTGGCGCTTCTGCATTCCCCGCAGACATTTCGCAAGCCCCTCTACTGGGCTGCGTTTCAGCTCTACACCGGCGCCTTCAAAACGCAGGACTGATGCGACGGTGATATCGAACGGCGGCCAGCGGGTCGAAAAAGTTCTGATCTCAAAGTCTAAGAGCGGCGACCCTGCTAACCGCGAAAAGCACCCATTCCTCTACGTACTGAACTCGAGCGCCGTCAGCGAGCTGACCAAATCGGCCGATGCGGTCAAACGCGTCATGGCCTCCGGCAAGCAAAAACTTTCCGTCTCTCCGCTCAACATCCCGGCCTGGGGCCTGTTGACACGCGCTAGTTCTCCCTGCCGCGTGCGGGCGGGATATACCGGTCGACAAAGCGCAGGACCTGCTCTGTTAATGTGGCGTTCGCCGGAGCGTTCTTGAGCCCGGATGCCTGAGCGGAATCGAGAGAGGTGAGGTTCTTGAATTGCGTTGGCGGCGCCTTCTTCTCTGATCCTTCCCTTCTTTGCGCGTGCATAGCCTCTCCTGCCATTCTTTTTCGGGCAAGCATTGCGGGTGGAGACTGCGTCCGTGGTCTTCTTCCGCAACACGGTAAACAACGTGGGGATAGCCGGAGCTTGAACGGGTGAAACAAGAAGAACCTGGGCGCAAACGGCTCAGAGGAATCAGTTTCCAAGAGAAGCAGTCAGCCTGGTCGTTACCAGGGTATGCCTACGTGGAATACGCCCCCCGACGAATCCCACGCAAGCATACCTGATAACACCGAATAGTGAAGCCGCTCGGGCAAGCGTT
>DASYYO010000322.1:0-32586 GCA_035933805.1 Acidobacteriaceae bacterium
TTGCAGGCTTGCGCGACGAGGGCAGCGCCAGCGCAAGTTATGTGGGCAATACCTGGGGAGGCGTCATCAGCAACGCGGGCGAAGCCGGCCTCAATTTGGTGATGGCCGGGCGGCCTGGTACGTCCAGGGCGGGGGCCAATATATTACGGGACGTCACATTCTGGAAAACAAGCGAATTGATGGAGACGGAGGCGCTTATTGGGCCGCCTGGCATCATCCCGAGTATGGCAATCTGACGGCTGGCATGAACTTTTTTGGCATGCATTATGAGCGGAACCTGCGCCATTTCACCTACGGGCAGGGGGATACTTCAGGCCCGGCGCGTACCTGCTCGCCGCAGTTCCGCTAACCTTCAATGGACATTACGGCCCCAGCTTCCATTACCGTGCAACCGGCAGTCTTGGCCTGCAGGCATTTCAGGAGGACTCCTCTCCCTTCTTCCCGCTGGACCCTGTTCTTCAGGCAGCGCAAGGCAACCCATCTTATCCGGAACGAACCAGCGTGGGAGGGAATTACAACTTCGAGACAGAGGGGTCCTATGCAATCGCAGAACACTGGTATGTAGGTGGATTTATGGCCTTCAACAATGCAAGAGACTATGCCAGCAGCAGGATCGGCTTCTTTCTGCGATTCTTGCCGCGTCCTCAACCGGAGGGCAACAGCGGGCCGACAGGGCTCTTCCCCATCGATGGAATGCGGCCGCTCCAGGTCCCTTAAGCGGATCTTGAGGAAGGCCCGATGGAACCGGATGCCTGGGGAATGAGATGGTCCTTTCAGGAAACGCCAAACGGAATGGTTCCTCGCCCGGGCCGGGTTAAGATTTCTTGCCGTGCATGATGGCGATTTTGGTTTTGCCGCCGTCGCTGGCATCGGCGTCGACAGTAATCATCCAGCTCTCCTGGTTACGCTCCCCGGCGGTGAGGATGCCTCCATGCCCGGTCTCGATCACTGAGGCATTCGCGCCGAGCTTGTTTTTGTAAAAATCAAGCACTTTGCCCGGCGGATCGGTGGTTGTGTAGACCGAGGTTGTCATCGAGCCGTTTGCCGAATGGATTTCCATACCCCCATCGCGCCGGGATGCGCCGGGGTAGACGGGTACGCCGAGGTCGGCATCGCTCACCGTGGAGCCCGGTCCAGTCGTGATCGAGCCGCCCGGCGTCGACAAAATTACGCCGCCGCCGGCATGCTTCATGTGCATGGAGCGCGACACCCGCCAGACGCCAAAAGCGAAGAGGATGGCGGAGAGCATCGCCAGGCCAACGAACACTCCGACGACGATCAGGACGATCTTGACTGCGCTGCCGGCTTCCTGCGAAGCCGGCTGGGCAAAGACCGGGGCTGCCTGCCCGGGGCCAACCGCTCCCACGGGCGCCCGTGCGCCGCAAGCCATGCAAAATTGCACGTCCGCGGCGAGCGGAGCTCCACATGAAGTACAAAAACTCGCCATCGAGTCTCCGTGGTTGAACTGGCGGCTGGACCTGCTTGAGACCGGCCGCCACGCGTCAGGTCTCGGCTATACCGGCGTATTTCCCATGAGGCTCTTTGCGATGCCTGCGGCTACGGGCACTTCGTAGCGTTTGCCCTGGAAAGCCAGGATCATCAGGATCAGCCACGCGGCCAGGGTCACAAGGCTCAACAAAATGGAGAGCATCCACCAGAGAGAGAACACTCCGAAGTATCCGCCGCCCATGAACCCAAAGCTGAACACGATCCGCAATAGGAACAAGAAGCCGAAGACGACGATTGACTGCGCTGCATGAAAACGGACAAATGGACGCTTATCAATCAGGAAGAAGACGATTCCGGTAATCCAGCCCAGGATGTAGCAGAGCATGCCCGCTACATTTTCCTGCAGACCGCCCGAAACCGCAGGCGTGGCTACCGGCATAGCCGGCGCCCCGCTCAGGGGTACACCCGTGCCCAGAGGCACTCCGCACTGGGGACAGAACGCGGACCCCTCCGCATATGCTGAACCGCACTTGCCACAGAATGCCATGGATCACCCAGCTTTCCTCGTTCGGATTTGGCATCAGCGCTTCCGCTGTGCTCGGTCCCTTCCAAGGAAAGAGGTCCTGCACAGCCTGTCGATCGAGAAGCGCTGCGTAGACAATGGCCCGTGGACTTACAAACCGGAGTGAAGAAGGCTCAGCAACTCCGCGCCTTGCCGGAAGCCGGCCGAGCAACTTCAAAAGACGCACGAAGCGTACGTCAAGGCAAAGTCCAAGTCAACGAAAAGATAGGGCGTGCCGGCAGGCGCACATCCGGGGAGGAAAACTTGAGGAGGAAAGGACGGGTGTGCGGAGGAGTATAGGAGAGGCAATCCTCCGGGATAGGGGGAGGATTGCCTCGAAGCGCGGAGGGGTGAAAGCTAGATCATTAAAAATGAAAGACAGCTTGCAGGAAGATGCTCCGGTTGCCTGCCGTGGGAGGACCGAAAAAGCCACCCGCCAGGGTCTGCGATTGGCCAAAGAACGGCGCGTTCAAAGTGCCGTTCGGAACTCCGAGGTTCTGATGGTTGAAGAGGTTGGTCCCATAAGCAGTTAGGGTAAGGTTGTACCTGCGCGACGTGCCGGCGTCCAACTGGCCTGGTCCGCCGCGGCTGCCGCTGAATCCGCCGGCGCCAAGCCCTCCGCCGCCATGCATGCCGCCGCCACCGCCGACTCGCGCCCTGCTTTTCCCTTCGGCCTTCGGGCCGATGCCTATCACTTTGCTGATTCTCATGTTCAGGCTGTAGTTGGAAGGCCCGGTTCCCAGGCCGAAGGGAATGATCTTTTCCCCGGTTCCGTAGGGATTTGTGTCCAGGCAGCCGAACTGGGTCCTGACGACATTCGCCTCATTGCAGTTTGCCGCGTAGGTGGGACGTCCGTTGAAGGAGTTGTTTCTCGTCAGATCGCTGCCGACGACGATGTTGTACGGCGTCCCGGAGTTATATCCAAAGAACGGAGTGAGCGAGAAGCCGTACGGAGCCATCATGTTTCCCAGGATGACGAAGCGGTTGTGAATGTCAAAGCTGGAGCGGCCGTAATCCAGGCCGGGCTTCTGTGCGACCGACGGCGTAAAGTTGACGCCGCCGGTATCGCTCTTCGCGTTGTTGTAGGTGTAGAACGTGAAGAAGCTGAAGCGGGAGTAGCTGGCTCTTCCGGAGACGATGATCTGGTGCTGGCGGTAGACGCCGCCGGATTGGTACTGATAGTTGTTCTCGGCTGCGGGTGGGAGCGGAGTATCGGGATAAATGCCCTGGTCGGCAGTGAAGAAATCGGGCGCCCCTATGTTGTTAGTGAGGTACTGGTGGACGCCTCTCCCATAGAGATACGTAACATTCGCCGTGATTCTCTTCGCAATCTGCCGGTCGAGCCCCACGGCGGCCTCCATGTCGTTGGCCGCGCGGAAATGCGGGTCAATCGAATATTTGGAAGGAGCCGAGACCGTATTTGTCAGAGGTGGAGCTCCGTTTGAAACATATTGCGGGTCGGTCGCAATGAGAACCTGCTGGTTGACTCCATTCTGATGAATTGCCTGGATGACGTACGGCGTTCCCGCCAGAGAGCCGAAGCTGTTGGGCACCGTAAAGCGCTGGTAAAACCAGCCGTAGCCGGCGCGCAAAACGGTCTTTGGCGGCTGCTTGCCTCCGCTGCGCCCCAGCGCATAGGCGAGGGAGACGCGCGGTGCCCAATCACTTTTATCGTTGATCCGGTTCTGGGTCTCCCAGCGCAACCCATAGCTGAACGTAAAGCGCTGGTTCACCTTCCAGTCGTCCTGATAAAAGAGCGCGCCGTCGAACAGGAGGGCGCGCGCCGTGTAGTTGCGGATCTGCGCTACCTGATAGGTCTGCGGCGTCTTATTCAGATAGTCCTGGAGGGACTTGAAGGTATAGGCGCCGTTGGATTCGCCGTTGGTAAAGTTCGCGTCGCGGTAAGCGCGCAGACGGGCGCCGAAATTCAGAGAGTGATTGCCCTCGGCCGCGGCAAAATAGTTTTGCAGTTCGTAAATGTCCTGATTGTCGCGCGTCGTTCCTCCAAAATTACCGCCGGAGACGAAAGAGCCTTGCGCCGTGACCTGCGGCAACGTGGAGACGGGAAGGTTCTGGTAGTGAAAGCGGCGGTATTGGAAACGGATATCGTCGACGATGTTCTTGCTCAGAACCAGGCTATCGCTGAGCTGGATCGTATTCTCCATACTGTGGGTGTTGGTGGCCTGTTCCTGCAGCGCCAACGGGCCAACCCCTGCGTTGGTCACCACCGCGCGAAAAAACTCGTACCGAAGCGTCAGGGTGTTCGATTGTCCAAGCTGCAGGTCAACGCGCGGGCTCAGGTCAATCCGAGAGCTTGGATTGGATACCGGCGTGTTCAGAGTATTCCCGGCAGGGTTGGCAGAGGTTACGCTGGCAGGGTCCACTGCATCGATCACGCTCACATTCTGGATATTGCGGCCGAAGGCGCTCACGAAGTAGGAGGCGTCTTTGGAGATGGGGCCGCCTACATTGCCTTCGAAGTTGTAGGAGTAGTAGCTCGGCTCAGGAGTCTTCAGAATCGGGTTGCGGGAGTTGAAGACCGACTCGTTGCCGCGCGACTCAATCTGCCCGTGCAACTTGTCTGTGCCGGGCTTGGTCAGGATCTCGATGCGACCATACCCCAGCCGGTCGAACTGGGCGGAAAATGGATTTTGATTGACGCGGATCTCGCGGATGGAGGACTTCGGCGGAATCTGCCCGCCGGTGAATCCATCGATATAGATCTCGCCCCCGTTGGGTCCGGCGGCCGGCCCGGCCAAGGCCTGGAGTTGGTTCTCCAATTCGTCGGGATCGTCGGAGAGCGCATCCAGATCCTTGCCCTTAATGACGACTGCGTTCGCATTCTGGTCCGGGCTGGTATCGACGGTCGGCGTCTCCGCCTCCACCTGCACCTGCTGCTGCTCGGTTTGAATCTGCATCGAGATGTTCATCGCTCTGGATTGGCCGGGGGCGATGGTCACGCTCGAGGTATAGGTGGCAAATCCGGGCGAAGAGGCGCTGACCGCATAGGTTCCCGGAGCAAGCCCGTGCACCTGGTAGGCCCCGCTGCCATCGGCTTGCGTACTGCTGGGCGCTCCGCGTCCGGAGCTTACCGTGATCTGCGCCTGCGGAATGACGGCGCCGCTCGGATCCGTAACCTGCCCATGCAGAGTGCCGGTTCCGGCCTGGCCGAGAGCCAAGGGAGCGAAAGCAAGGTGCACGCTGAACGCAACACCTGCCAGAAGCAACAAAAGATAACGTAAAAAATTCATCGTTTTTGCAGAGCGGAGACAGAGGAGAATTGTTCTCTTTAGTTCTGATGTCTAAACATGACGAACGACGTAAGATGACTTCGATGCTGCCGCTCGCGGAGGATTCTCTGGCCGTTAAAAAAGAGACGAAAGAGGCAGCGCTTAAGTTTCTGAAAAGAATCTCCGTCGGCCGCAACGAACCCGCACGGTCTTGATCTTAAGGTTCGCTTCATAAAACCTTAAGATTTCCATCTTCAGAGGCGGTAGAAGAGCTTCCGCCGACGATCGGTCCATGGCCCCTAGAGGAGCCATTGCGCGTAGGGATAGAGCAGCAGAAACAAGATCATAAAGAGGGCCATTAAATCGGTATAGATGAGCAAGACCACTGCGCCATGATAAAAACTCCAGGTGCCTCGAAGGCAGCGCATCGTGTCCCAGGTGCCGGCAACGGCAAACGCTGCGGGAATCAACAGCTTGAGCGACGGCCGGTCATTGGGAAAGCCGGCAAGAGGAAACGAGAGTAGCAGGCTGCCGAGAACAAGAATGGTGCCCCGGACGAGGGAGCGGTTCCGGAGATTGAGGGCGGTTGGAGACATTGCGGGATGAGGAGAGCGTAAAAGTGAATTTTACTGTACCCGGACCAACGCAAGACGCGAGAGCCAAGCGCGGTGAAGCGGAAAAGCGCGAACGGATCGTCAAGCGTGTCGCGCAAGAGCTTCGCGATGGATACTACGTGAACCTGGGCATCGGAATGCCGACGCTCGTGGCCAATTACGTTCCGCCTTCGATCGAGGTCGTGCTGCAATCGGAGAATGGGATGCTAGGCGTCGGGCCTTATCCGGTCGAGGGCAGCGAAGATCCCGATCTGATCAACGCGGGCAAGGAAACCGTCACTGAGTTGCCGGGAAGCGCTTATTTTTCAAGTGCGGAGTCATTTGCCATGATCCGCGGCGGTCACATCGATCTGAGCATCCTGGGTGCGATGGAGGTGGATGAACACGGAAGTCTCGCCAATTGGATGATCCCCGGAAAGATGGTCAAGGGGATGGGTGGCGCGATGGACCTGGTGGCCGCCGCGCGCAGAGTGATCGTAGCCATGGAGCACACCACCAAAACCGGCGGACCTAAAATTCTCAAGCGCTGCACCCTGCCGCTGACCGGTATTCATGTCGTGGAAACGATTGCCACCGAGATGGCATGGATCCGGGTGACCGCCGAGGGCCTGGTGCTTGAGGAGATCGCCCCCGGGTTGAGCGTGGAGGACGTACAGCGGGTCACGGAAGGCCGCCTGCTCGTCAGCCCTGATCTGAAACCGATGATGATCTGACTAAAGATGGGCCTGGGACGGATCCGCGCCCAGGCCCGTCTTCCTTCAGGCTGGCTGTGCAGCTTCCGCCCGCAGTGTATCTGCTTCCGAGGCAAGCATGAACGGAGGGCGGAAAATCCCGCGCTCTGTAATGATCGCAGTTACATACTTGGCCGGGGTGACGTCGAAGGCCGGGTTCTCAATCCCCACCCCATCCGGTGTGAGCTGTCTGCCTCCGTGATGCGTGACCTCCGCCGGCGGTCTCTGCTCGATGGGAATGTCATCGCCGGTTGCCGTGGCCAGATCGATGGTGGACCATGGGCATGCGACATAGAAGGGAATCCCATGCTCCCGGGCGAGAATCGCGACTCCGTAGGTGCCGATCTTGTTGGCCACATCGCCATTGGCCGCCACCCGGTCTGAACCGACGATGACCGCCTGGATCTTGCCCTGGCGCATCAGGCTGGCAGCCATGTTGTCGCACAAAACCGTCGTTGGAATGCCGTCGTGCATCAGCTCCCATGCGGTCAGGCGCGCGCCCTGGAGAAAGGGACGGGTCTCATCGGCGTAGACGTGGAGCGAGTGCCCGCGCTCGACCGCGGACCGGATCACCCCGAGAGCCATTCCATAGCCGCACGAGGCCAGGGCGCCTGCGTTGCAGTGGGTCAGGACTCCGCCGGATTGCGGCATCAATGCCGCGCCGTGGGCGCCCATGGCGCGGCAGGCGGCAATGTCCTCGTCGTACATCGTGCGGGCTTCCTCGACCAGCGCCGCGCGTATGGTTTCGAGAGAGATGCCGGGCTGCTCCGCAAGCGTAAAGTAGCGTCGGCGCATGCGCTCAATAGCCCAGAAGAGATTGACGGCCGTGGGCCGTGTAGCGGCCAGCGTTTTGCTGATCGTCTCCAGGTCGGCGGTCAGCGCAGGGAGGGTCCGCGCAGGACTGTTCTTCACGCCCAGAGCGACGCCCATCGCCGCGGAGACACCGATCGCCGGCGCGCCGCGAACCACCATCGTGGTGATGACGTCGGCCACCTGTTCGTACGTGGTTGCCAAAACGTACGTCTCTTCGAGCGGGAGCCGGGTTTGGTCAAGAAAGCGAACGCCTGCTGGAGTCCATTCAAGGGTCGGAATCATACGTGCTTTCAGTTTAGTGCACAGGGCGGGGGCGAATCGAGGCCTCCGGTATCCCGGCGGAGAACCTTGAAGGTTCGGGCGCACACTTCCGTGGGGGTGGCTTCCTTCAGTTCGCTGTATCAGAAGCGCCCCGGCCTGAGAGGATGCAACCACGCACCGTTGGGCTGGCGGGGCGCTCCAGATGTAGCACGAACGCTTCTCGTCAGTGAACCGAGATTGATTGAATCGTCGGTCCTCGATCCCCGTGGGTCGAGAACGTAAGCATGTTTTCTGAGCCATCGCGATCCAGAAAAGACTGCACCGTGATCCGGCCTTCAGCAACTCCGCTTCCCGTCGGAGGGAAGGCGACGCGAGTAGCAGTTCGTCCGTTCACACGCAGCTCGGCGAGTAGCGTTTCCTTCTCGCCATTCGTATAAGTGACCTCGACACGTGCGAAGCGTGACGTTGATTTGACATGAGCGAACCTGAACGAATGAGCCTGAACACGCGCGACAGCGTTTTTACCTCTCGGGCGTGGTCCTGACTCAACTGCATTGTAACGAACCGGATTTTGTTCGCTTCCGCGAATCACCAATAGAATTGCATCTTGTGCTGCAACGGTGACCGAGTAAGCCGAACGGAAGACGCCCAGATCCTTTTGTGCCCCGGCATCGCTGATCGCGGCCGACGAAGACCTGAGGAGATCAAGATCGCTCCAACGAACGGAAATCGGAGCTGCCGAACTGGTCCGGTTGAGCAGTAGTACGGCGCGCTCTCCTGGTGTCGAGAGCGCCTTCGCCCAGACCTCAAGCCCCGGCCCTGGCTCGGCAACCTTGACCGCCTGCAGTCCAACCGGGTCCTGGTCAATCGCGAGCACGGCCGGATTGGTGAGCGTTGCGCGCGTGGCTTCACTGAGCGTGGTCAGATCGGCTCCAACGATCAAAGGCGCGCCCGACATCGCCCAAAGCGCCATGTGGACGCGGTTTTGTACGTCCGTCAGACCCGGCATCCCGATCACCATCATGTCGGGATCGTTGTAGAAACCAGTGTGCTGGGCTTCGGGATGAACGCCTCGGTCGAAGTTCGAAACCATACCCGAAAAGCTTGCTTTTCGACCGCTGTTCTTGGAATTGGCTACGATCGGAGCGACGATGTCGCCGCTTGTCCGCCAGATGTCGGCCGCCACTCCGCCCAGCCCGGGGGCCCAGGTCCAGGGACTTTGATTTCCCCAGTCGCAGATTGAATAGTAAAGGGTGTGTCCGGTTGCGCGCTCCGCCATGGCAATGGCTCGTGCAATTTCCCCGTATTGCACAGCAGGGTCGAGGTTCTCCTTGTTGCCCCCACACCAGTCAACCTTCACATAATCGAAGCCCCATTTCGCAAACTGCAGGAAGTCTTGTTCGTAGTGGCCTTCGCTTCCCGTATTCGGTATCGACGGGCCCAGGTCGGGGCCAACGGTGCTGCAGCCCTCTTTTCCAGCATCGGTGTAGATACCCACTTTCAGACCAAGACCGTGAACGTATCGCACGATGTTCGACATGTCTCCAGGGCGCTCTTGCGAAGTGAGCGCCGGCCACGCCTTAGGGTCGACCATGATGTTGCCGTCCGGGCGTCGCTGCCCGAGCCACCAGCCCTCATCGATATTGACGTATTGATATCCAGCTTTTTGCATGCCCGAGGCGGCCAGAGCTTTGGCCTGATTCTGAATCACCTGAGAATTGACGGTGTTTGAAAAACTGTTCCAGGATGACCAGCCCATGGGTGGAAGCGGAACAGGGATCTGTTTTGCCGTGGTTTGCGCCTGGAGCGTTCCTGTTCCGCAGCAAGCCGCGACCGCAAGAACGATTGTCAACGCCAATTTAACTCCCTGCGAAGTATCGGATTCCAACATAGGGCCTCGTGAACTCTGGCATTCTAATAAGCTGTCAATGGTTGATCCTGTTCGGGATTGAAACCTGATTCTTTCCTCTTCGCGAGTTCGTCCCTCATTTGTCGCTTGTATCGGGCCTGGCTGGTTGGGTTTGCTCCATATATTCGATATATCCAAGCAGCGCTCCCCAGTGATAGAACCGGTCGCTGCTGGTCACATCGTCTCCTGTTCCAGCAATTGCATTGTAGTTTTCATGAACATGTCCCTTTTCTGTCCACTCCTTTAGAAACAGGTCGAATGACTTCTGGGCGAACTCGTGGCGTGTCGTGGGATCGTCGTAGTTGCGTAGACCCAGATAGACAAGATAGTTCATTGGACCCCAGATGCGGCCTCGCCAGTAGTTCTGGTCATGGAACGCAGGATCATTACGCGCGATGGATGGGATCACCCACTGGCCCCAAAATTCATCGGGGTTCAAGAGATGCTTTTGGATCATAAGAGTGGCCTGGGCTGGAGTCGCAGCCTTTGCGAGCAATGGATAGAAATTGGTAGGGGAAAGCCGATGGCTGAACTCGCCCGTGTTGAGATCCAGATTCAGAAATATGCCATCTTTTGAACTCCATAGCGTACCAAGCTTTTCCCGGTAGCGGGCGCCCCGCTCGCGCAACTCTCTGGCCTCTTCCGACTTGTCTAATGCATCGGCTATCGTAGCCAGAGCGTCGCAATCGGCGATATACATGCTCATCAAACCGACGTCGGCGAACTCCAGAACGTGCGACTGTGAATCGTAGGTTGTCTCGTCGTACATCGGACTATTATCCAAGCCCGACTCCAGGATTGCTCCGGCCCGGGTTCCCCGGGTCTTGTCGTCCAGGTTCTCCGGCTGATTTCCCCCATCACTGCCCCAGCTGAGATACCCTTGAATGTCGCGATGCGCCGCCCACCAGCGGTTCCATTGAAGCAAAGGCTGGAACGCCTCCTGCAGGAACCATCGATCGTGGAACTTCTGATATATGCCCAGCACCGTAATCGACCCCACCGGAGGCTCCGACCTGTCGGAGCTTTTCCAGCCCCCGGTCCGCGCGTAATTGGGTACAAACCCCTGTCCAGTGGACTCGTGGAGTGTTTCAATCGCATCCGCGTAGGCCAGATCCCGGCTTCCGATGGAGGCCATGGTAGCGGCGAAAAACGTATCCCAATCGAAGATGACGTAACCTGCCCATCGAACGCTCCAGACCCGGCTGACCGGAGAAATGACCCGGCGCTTTTGCGGTTCGAAGATCGTATCCCAGCCTAGAGTGGTTTCGATTGCATCTACGATCGGACCCGCTTTGCCGGCCGCTGAGACGGACTGCTGGTACAACCGATGCTGCCGTTCGATGACAGCCTCGATCTCTGCAAGCGTTCGAGGTTTACCGCTGCTGATACCGACCGGTTGCGTAAAATCGGTGGAGAAGTACGGGCCCTCCACGGGCAGATTGAGATTCCCCGTGTCCTGATCAGTGCCATGAGTGCCAGCACCCGCGATCTGCTTTGATCTCGTGCAGGTACAGTAGATCGGCACAGTGCCGGACGCTCCCCGGGTCTCGATGTAGTCCGGATGCTTAAGCGTGGTGCCAGGTCGATTCCAGAGGAAATTCACAGAAAAGACGATGGTGGGGGGCAGTGCGGAGATTCGCTTGGACGTTAACTGGGTGGCAAGAAGGACCAGGTCGTCTTTCTCCCGGGCACTCTGGATCCGCCAACTATGCCCTTTCCACGAAACGCGCAGGTCAGTAAGACTGCCATCCCAGGAGTGTTCTCCCGGAAATACCTGCTCCGCACCGGGAGTAAGTCTTCCGATGAGGGCATCTGGAAGAAATGCATCTCCTCCTTCCGTTGAGTTGTGCTCGAGGCCGATGTGAATTGCGAGACCCTCAGGCAACAGCACGTAGGTTGTCACGCTGTGGACATCCCATGTATTCCATCCCGTTGCCAAACGGTGCTGCACCTGCTCATATTGTGGGGAAACGGGCTGGGATCCGGCACGTTCCTTTGCTGAGCTCGAATCCGCGGCCGGCACACTCAGGGCAGCTCCCTCGTGTGACTGCGCCTCTGCGTAGACCGCATGACCGAGAGCAAGCATGCCCGAGAGTAGATAAACGATCGCCTTTGGAGTAGTTCTGTTGGCCGTTTCCACGAAGATCCCCTCAAAATATGTACGCCTTAGCTTATACTCGCGCAGCCATTCAATCACCGCGTCCGGTGGCTTCGCGGATCGTGGCGCAGCGCTGTTCATCGAGCCGCTCCACATTCGGTGACCCGAACAGCGCCTCGCTGCAGCGTTGCCCCAGCGTTTCCCCTTGCGACTCATCGAAGCTGGAATGCCGTGTTGAGCTTTAGAAGGGGCGTCCCAGGGTAAAGAAGACCTTGCGCCTGCCTGCGTCTCCGATGCTGCCGCCGAAGGTGATCATCCCCAGAGGCGTCGCGGCAACGAATCCGCCAAGAATATCCTGCCGCAGAAAAGCGGGCCGTTCGGGCGCCCAGATTTCGCCCGCTTCATAGTCGACGGTGAGGTAAAGACCCTGCCCGAGGCCAAAAGGAAGCGGCGCGAGCCTTCGCAGATAGCCGGCCCGCGCCAGGTAGTCGTCCGTACCCCGGTATTCGTCGATCGAGGAGGCCGAAAGGGAAAGCGGACCGCCAAGAGTAAAGCGAAACGGGTCGGCAACGTTCCTCCTCCAGTACGTGTTCCCATTGGCCGAGAACCCGAGGATATTCTTCTCTGCCACGGTGATCGTTTTGGCAAAGCCCACCTGAAACAGCGGAGCATTCCGGCTGCCGACCGAGTTGTAGAGCGCGCCTCCCGACAGATCCAGATGGACTCCGTTGGGGGAGATCGTGTTGGATTCCGTATTGTCATAGACAAGGTGTACGACGGCGGTTTGGGAGGCTCCGGAGAAGTCCGGCTCGAAATCCTGTCCCAGGACACGATGCCAGCGTACGGACTGATCCCACCATTCTGTGGAAAGTTGCAGGTGGCGGCTGAACGTACGTCCGAAGTCCACTCCGCCGCCCGCCTGCTGCTCAAAGACCTCAGCCGTCCGAACCTGGTTGGACCAGAGATAGACGGGCATACGGAGAACTCCGACATGCGGCTGCAGAAAGGTTCCATTGGCGGAGAGCAGGCGGTAGTACTCCATCGACGCCTGGGTCAGAAATCCCAGCCGCAGGTCTGCGCGCAGCTCAGATCCGTATCCCCCTAAGTCCTGGTTGATGAAGCGAAGGTCGAAGGTGGTGCGCGTTACGTTCGAGTTCATCGCGGAGAGATCCGCGCCCGCAATGAGAAAAGGCGGCCCGCTGCGCCGCTGGCTGAGCCTCACCAGAACTCCCGTATCCGGTCCGGGGGCCTGCACGCTTTCAGGCTGTTGCTCCTGGTCCGGGAGGAAGCTTTCAAACCCCGCGTTGTAGCTTCCGTTGCCCTGAACGCTGCCGAGAGCGGTGAAGATCTTTTCCTGATCGATAGGCTTGTCCCGGAGGGGCGCCATGTCGCGCTCAACCTCGGCTCGCGCGCCCGGCGAGCCGCCCTCTACCCGCAGTGTCCGGAGCAGACCCGGGGGTGGCGATTTGCGCGAATTTCGATCGGCGAGATATGCGGCCCAATCCGCGTCACTCAACGCATAGTGCAGAAGCTCCTGGCGATGATGCTCGGCCGCCTGATAGCCGAGCGCGATGAGTTCCTCCGCCTTGTCGTAGTCGGTCGTCGAATATTTCTCTGTTGCCGGAACCACCAGGACATTGGCGAGCTTGAGGCTCAAACGTACGTTCCGCGCGGTTCCCGCCGCATACGCACGGGCGAAGACGCCGACCACGGAGTCGACATCTTTGCCCGCGAACTCGGTGTCGGGAAGATGGACGGCGATGACGATCTCGGATCGCAGGTCGTTCCTGGCGATGTCCGTCGGCAGATTATCCACGATCGAGCCGTCCACAAGGTAATCCTTGCGGTACTCGACGGGAGCAAAGATCCCGGGAATGGAGATCGAGGCGCGAATGGAGACGTTCATCGGGCCGCCGGCGAAGACGACTGTCTGGAGGTTGTTCAGATCCGTCGAGACGCAGCGAAACGGGATCGGCAGACGGTTGTAGTCCAGATCCCGGGTGTTATAGCGGGCGAGGTTCTTGTGCAGGTACCGGTCGAGACCTCGATCGGTGAGCAGCGCGTTCCGGATACTGAGGCCATTGCGCAGCCCGAGCTGGATGCCGAGAGGGAGCTCGCGCCGGTCCTGACGGCGCCGGTAGCTGAGATCGGTATAGGGCGTCTCCAGCGTGAAGATCTGATTGAAATCGCTGCTGGTGGCAAGCTGCTCTACTTCCGCCGCAGTGCGGCCGCTGGCGTAGATGCCGCCGATGAGAGCTCCCATGCTGGTTCCCGCGATGCGGTCCACGGGAATATGGTTTTCTTCGAGCCACTTTAATACGCCGATGTGGGCCAGACCGAGTGCGCCGCCTCCTTCCAGCACCAGCCCGATGCTGGGTCTTCCGGCCGGCGCAGTCGAAGGCAATTCCGAGACAACGGCCGGGGCGCCTTCGACTCTTGATCCAGGTTCCTCCTTCGCGGCAGGCGCTGCGGGCGCGGAGCCTTTTGAGGGCGCGGAGGCGGGTTCCTGACAATACAGCAGCCGGCCTGAGCAATGCAGAAAGACGCATGACAACACGATGCATCCAAGAGTCTTCATCGCTTCCCGATCTTAGGGCCTGTTCCCGCTATTGGGGCGGACGGCGTTGTGAGCGAAAACCGGGTCAGAGGAGGTGGAGTCCAACGCCTTTGGTGGTTCCAAAGTCGAGGAGGACAACGAAGGATGACCCGATTTTGGCCGCAACCCGGAGGGACGGGTCCAATTTTCCCGATTTCGTTGTCGCTCGTCGCTAGAAGATTCCCCATATTCGTCGCCCCTCTCGAAAAAATCAGCTCCCATGGCCGCCGTCTCAAGAGTGTTCACAGGCCCTAACCTTATCTTGAACTTATAAGATGAGATCGAGGGGGAGCGGATTTTTCTCAGAGTTCGGCGTCAGCAGGCGTTCCGCGCGGGCAGGCCGGATTCGCGCCGATTTTCCGGGGCCGGAGCCACGCCTGGAAGAAGGCTTCTGAGCGCTTCTTGAACGCATCGAACGATCGAGGAGCCGAACATGACAGAGCAAGCGAAGACCGCGCCGGAGTTGACCGGGCGCCCGCCGCTGCCGGAACCCTGGCTGAGAGGAACGCTCACCGGGATTCCTCCGGTCGCGAGAGCTGTCCTGCATTCGCTCGAACTGGCGCGCGAAGACGTCATCAAATGGTGCGCCGGTCTTGACCAGGAGGAGTTGGATGCGTGGCCGCTAGGATTGCCTTCGGCGGCCTTCCAGTTGCGGCATATCGCCCGCAGCCTGGACCGGTTTGTCAGCTACGCGGAAGGCAGAGCGTTGAACGAGCGTCAGTTGGCGGACCTGGCGAGTGAAAAGGAGCCGGGAGAGAGCAAAGAAGAGGTCTTTCGCGAATTCGAGCTGGGGCTAAGCATGGCCGGACAGTGGCTTTTGGAGACTCTCGGGCAGCCCGCGGAGAGACCGGTTAAGATCGGCCGCAAAGGCTTGTCCACAACCTTCGGAGGACTGCTCGTGCATATGGCGGAGCATACACAGCGCCATGTAGGCCAGGCGGTAACGACAGCCAAGGTGGTGATGGCACAGCGTACAGCGGGCGGGTCTTAGGCGCGACCGAGGATATGGCCCATCTTCTGCTGTTTGACCTGGAGGTAGCGCTCGAAACTCTCCAGCGGTTCAACGTCGGCCGAGACGCGTTCAACCACATGGACGCCGGCCGATTCGAGCGCCTCAACCTTCTCTGGATTGTTGGTCATGAGCCGCACGGAACGAACTCCGAGGAGCTTGAGTATCTCAGCCGGCAGCTCGAACTCGCGGCAATCCGGTTTGAAGCCTAGCTTCACATTCGCTTCCACCGTATCGAGCCCATGATCCTGCAACTCATAGGCGCGCAGCTTGGCCATCAGTCCTATCCCGCGGCCCTCCTGCTGCTCGTAGAGGAGAATGCCCGCTCCAGCCTCGGCGATCTTGCTCAACGCGAGCTCAAGTTGTAAGCGGCAATCGCAGCGCAGAGAAGCGAAGACGTCGCCCGTCAGACACTGAGAGTGAATACGAACCAGGGGCGGCCCGCCGTGAATGTCCCCCAACACCAGCGCTACCGCGCCCTCGACCTCTGGCCTGGGCTCGGCCAGCTCCGGGCTGCAGGGTGCGGATGCTGTGCGGGTGCCTTCAAATCCAAGAATGCGAAAGTGTGCCCAGCGGGTAGGGAAATCAGCATTTGCTATCTGCCGGACATCGGTGAAGGGCATGTCCAAGTATAGCAATCTCATTCCGACCTTCACGCCGGGGGAGACAGGTCCTGGCCTCTCCGTTCGCGGGCCAGAGGGACGCCCTCAAACAGGTCTCGATTGCCGCTCGATCGCCTCTCCACGGGCGAAAGGAGCGTAAAGTAGAAGCGTGAATGAGCCGAAACTGGTTCTGATCTCGGTATTGATCAAACTGGGCGTGGCCGCGGCTGTGTCGTCGGCTCTGGCAAGATCTCGCGCCTTCCAGCGCCTGCTCTTTGCTGAACGGAGGAGCAGCGCCCAGGAGCTCGGTTTGCTCGCCTTCATCTGCATACCGCTGACTCTAGGCGTCTGGGTGCGGGTAAGCGTTCCAAATTTTCTGGCAGCCGATATCGCCTTTGAAACAGTGATCATTCTCGGCATCCTGCTCGGGCCGGTCTCTGCGCTGCTGGGCGGCGCCGTGCTCTCTCTGCCGGCCATGATGCACCACGAATATCTGACGCTGCCGTTTTTCCTGGTGGTAGGCGTTGTTGCGGGGGTGTATGGGCGGGCGGTGGGGCCGGAGGAGGTCTGGTCGTTCTCTCCTTTTATCGACCTGAGCATCTACCGCTGGATACGCCGCAATCTCCGCAAACCTCGCTTCGATCCGCAGATTCTCCTGCTGGTCCTCATCGTGGGGATGCAGATCGTCCGCATGTGGCTGGCGCGGATGTACCCCGGCCGGCTTTTCACCCTGGATTCTCCCGGCTGGCTGCAGAAGATCGCGGTTTGCGCCTGTGCGGCGGTCGTGGTGGGGATTCCGCTGAAGATATGGAATGCGAGCCGGATCGAGATCAAGCTGGAAGAGCAGAAGCGGCTGCTGCTGGAGGCCCGGTTTGATGCTCTGCAGCGGCAGATCAATCCTCACTTCCTCTTCAATACTCTCAATTCCATCGCCTCATTGGTGCGCTTCCGCCCCGAGATGGCGCGAGAGATGATCGTGCGCCTGGCCAACATCCTGCGCGCGCTGCTCAAAGATCACGATGCCTACGTGCCTTTTCGTGAAGAGCTGAGCTTTACCGACGACTATCTCGGCATCGAGGTCGTGCGCTTCGGGGCTGAGAAGCTTAGCGTGGTGAAGGAAATCGCCCCTGAGACGCTGGAGTTTCTGGTTCCATGCATGTTGCTTCAGCCCCTGATTGAGAACAGCATCAAGCATGGCCTGGAGCCGCGCTTGCAAGGGGGAACCGTCACTCTGCGGAGCCGCGTTGAGGGCGCCAACATCATCATCGAAGTGGAAGATGACGGCGTCGGCATGCCGGCGGGGAGAACCTCCGCTCTCGGAGCCGTGACGGAACGGGCCGGAATCGGAATGCGCAACGTACGGGAACGGCTCGAGGTGCTCTATGGAAACGCCGCCCGCTTCGATGTGATCAGCCGCCCGGGAAGGGGAACGCGCGTCACCCTGGAGATTCCTATGTTTCCCAATGAGCTGGTGCTTGCGGCTCAAACGTCCGCGCGATCCAGTACCTTGCTGTAATAGCGCTCGTACATCGGGATAATGCGGGTGGAACAATAGCGCTCGCGCGCCGCGGCTCTACACTCCTCTCCCATCTCGGTCAATCTGTCGCTGTCGCTCAGCAATTCAATGGCTGCCTGGGCCATGCCGTCCACATCTCCTACGGGGAAGAGGCGGCCGGTGACTTCATCTTCGATGAGCTCTGGAACGCCCCCAACCCTGGTCGCAATGGTCGGCACTTTGCAGGCCATTGCCTCAAGGGCAGCGAGGCCGAAGGATTCCAACTGGCTGGGCATGAGCATCAGGTCGGCGAGAGGCAGCAGCTCGTCGATGCGCTCCTGCTTTCCGAGAAAATTTACGCGATGGTGAATCCCCTTGCTGGTGGCCAGCCACTCCGCCGCGGAGCGGTCCGGACCATCCCCTACAAGCAGGAGGCGCGCCGGCATCTTTTGCGCAATCCGGGAGAAGATCTCGACGACATCGACGACGCGCTTCACCGGCCGGAAGTTCGAGAGATGGAGAAGAATCTTCTCTCCGGGTTCTGCATAACGCGCCCGGGCCGCTGCGCGTGCGCGGCCGCTCAATGGTTTGTACAGGTCGCAGTTGACGAAGTTGGGAATCACCTCGATGGGCCGCTCGATCTGAAAGTCCTGCAAGGTTTGTTCGCGGAGGTAGTTCGAGATGGACGTGACGCCGTCGCTCTGCTCGATGGCGAAACGCGTGATCGGCAAGTAAGACCGGTCTAGGCCAACCAGGGTGATATCGGTGCCATGCAGGGTCGTCACAAAGGGAAGATGCTTGCGTTTGGCAAGCATCTGACGGGCGAGCAATGCGCTTACCGAGTGGGGAATCGCATAGTGAACGTGCAGCAGGTCGAGCTCGTAATACTCCGCTACTTCGGACATGCGGGTGGCCAGAGCCAGATCGTAGGGAGGGTACTCGAAGAGCGGATACGTGGTGACCTGCACCTCGTGATAGAGAATGCCGGTCTCTCGTCCTGTTAACCGGAAGGGCTGCGAATAGGTGATGAAGTGGATCTGGTGACCCCGGGCAGCCAGCTCAATGCCCAGCTCCGTGGCAACCACACCGCTGCCGCCATACGTTGGATAACAGGTAATGCCGATTTTCATGCCGACCCCAAGTCTAAAGCAAGCCTGGCCGTCTCTGCCTCCGGCGAGCGGTGCTAGCCGAGTTGTCCAAAATCGATCAGGCTGAATGCCGGGTCGCGATCGAGCCATTCCGGGATGACTTCGAGCAGTGCCCGGCGCTCGATCTCGCGGGAAGCCCGCAGCTGGGTGCGTGTCTGCTCCAGAGCGCCGTCATGATAGCCGGGGTGGCATACCAGCTCCCACGCGCCGCTCGGCATGCGGCGGAGCAGGGAGCGCAAGGCTGCCGCATCCAGCGCTCCGGTCGCGAGAACGCCGATGGCTCCATCCGTGGTGCGCAGGCCGTTTTGCCGCGCGATTCTGGCGAAAGAGAAGCTCCGGGTGCGCAGAGCGTGGACCTGCATGCGCCTGAACGCGCCGGCCGAACGCGTTGCCCGGGTGGCCCAGAGCGGCTCAAAGGGGTTGCGGATGGCTAGAACCCCGCAGCTCTGTGCAGCGCGCAGCAGGGGATGCAGGACCCGGCGAAAGACATGCGTGTGCTTATGCGTGTCCACGTGGGTGACGTGCAGGCCGCTGGTTTGCACGCGGCGAATCTGTGCCGCCGCCTCGGCTTCGATCTCCTGCTCGCGAATGCGGCCGCGCAGCAGATCTCTGAGAAATGCGCCCAGAGTGGGCCGCAGCCGGCCGGAGGATCGGCGATCGGGATCGATCAGCGAGGGAATCTCCCGCGCAGGCAGCACCGGAGTTCCGTCGACCAGAATCACATGGCAACCCACGGCCAGGCTGGTCTGGACAAATGCGAGATGAACGGCCGCCGCGAAGTACGGAGCGGAGGCCATCAAAGTGGCCGAACTCAGCGCACGCGCCTCATTCAGCTCCGCCACCGCGGCGTTGACGCCGGGCGTGAGACCAAAGTCGTCAGCGTTGACAATGAGGCGCTTCAATGGGAAGAGAGAAAACTGCCCCAGTGTATCAAGGCGGAAGAAACGGAATGTCAGATGATTTTGAAAATTTCTCCGCAAAAGAGGAGTTTTCCGTGAATGCCGCCGCCATCGAAACAAGTCGGCGCTACAATGATGATTCGGAAAGAGGACCTGCTACACCATGGAGCAGAATTTCCTTCACCGTTGTAGAATCCGGCGCGCAGCGTACCGATGGATGCTGGTTTTCGCAACAGCTCAGGCTGCGTTGGGGCAACCGGTTCAGCGCATTGTCGACCAGACGCCGACCATCTTTGATCCGCATTCCACCCCGGGAAATCTGATCTACTCTCTTTCGATGTTTGTGCTGGAGATCACCGGAGCCATTTTTCTTGTCGTCGGTGGTCTATGGTTGTATGTTGTCGTCCGCTTCCGGCAGCATCCTTCGGATGACACCAGCGAACCGCCCCAGGTTTACGGCAGCACACAGATCGAGCTGGCCTGGACGGTCATTCCCATCCTGCTTATTGTGGTTCTTTTTTTGACCACCGCGCGCATTCTCTTCGCCATTCAGGACGCTCCGATGCCTCGGGGCACACTCAACGTGGACGCGGTCGGCCATCAGTACTGGTGGGAGTTTCGCTATCCGGAGTATGGATTTGTGACCGCCAATGAGCTGCATATCCCGGTCAGTTCTTCAAAGGCGCCAAACACCACGCACCTGAACTTGCTCTCGGCCGATGTCACGCACAGCTTCTGGGTGCCTGCTCTGTTTGGAAAGATCGATCTGGTGCCCAACAAAGAGAACTCGATGTGGTTCGATCCGGATCGAACCGGAGTGTATGTCGGGCAGTGTGCGCAATTTTGCGGGACTGCCCATGCCAAGATGCTGCTGCGTGTTTACGTCGAGACCCCGGAGGATTTTGCCGCATGGGTGAAAAGCGAGCAGCAGTCCGCGGTTCAGGATCCCGCTGTAGTCGCCGGAAGACAGGTCTTCGAGTCGCAGTCCTGCGTGAGCTGCCATACGATCCGCGGGACCGCGGCGAAGGGCGTCTTTGGCCCTGACCTTACTCATATGATGAGCCGGGATACAATCGCCTCCGGCGCGGCGCTCAATACCCCGGCCGAGTTGAAGAGCTGGATCCGGGATCCGCAGATCGCCAAGCCCGGGTGTCTGATGCCCGCAATGCAGTTGAGCGAGCCGCAGATCGATCAGTTGGTGGCATATCTGACCACGTTGAAGTAGAGCGGCAAGTAGTTAGAGGAGTTGAGCGGATGGCTGATTCGACGTTACCGGCTGGCGGAGCACTGGATCTCCCTTCGGCGGGGGAAGCCCATCCTGAAGGCGAGCGAAGCGGAGGCTGGCTGGAGACCCTGCACAGTTGGGTTACGACCGTCGACCATAAGCGGCTCGGCCTGATGTACATCGGTTACGGCGTCTTCTTTCTTCTGATCGGCGGCCTGGAGGCCATGATTATCCGCATCCAGCTCCTCCGGCCGCAAAACAATTTTGTCTCTCCTGAAGTGTTTAACCGCATGTTCACGATGCATGGCACCACCATGGTTTTTCTGGTGGGGATGACGCTGATCATCGGATTTGCGAATTACCTGGTCCCGCTGATGATCGGCGCGCGAGACATGGCCTTTCCCCGTCTCAACGCCTTCAGTTTCTGGATGACGGCGCTGGGCGGATTGCTGCTGTACTACAGCTTTATCGGAGGGGTTGGTCTTCAGGGCGCGGGCAGCGCTCCTGACTTTACATGGTGGGCCTACGCGCCATTGACCGAGAAGGCATTCTCCCGTGGGCACACCGCGGACTATTGGGCGCTGGCCCTGATCGTCTCCGGATTCGGAACCGTCGGGGCAGCCATCAATATCATCGCAACCACCGCTTCCATGCGCTGCAAGGGCATGACACTGCTCCGCATGCCTCTGCTGGTCTGGCTCAACCTGGTGGTCGCCGGAATGATCCTGATCGTCATCACTCCGCTCACCGCAGCACAGATTATGCTCCTGATCGACCGCTATCTCGGGGGACACTTTTTCGATTCCCAGGCTGGAGGGGCGCCCCTGTTGTGGTTCCACTTCTTCTGGATCTTCGGGCATCCTGAGGTCTATGTGCTGGTGCTCCCGGCATTCGCGATCGCCAATGAGGTTATCCCGGTATTCTCGCGAAAAGCGATCTTCGGGTATCCGGCGATGGTCGCCGCTTCGGTTGGCATCGGTGTGATCAGTCTCGGCGTATGGGCGCATCACATGTTCACCGTGGGCATGACTTCGGCCGGCAATGCCTTTTTTGTGCTCTCGACGGGCCTCGTGGGGGTTCCCACCGGCATCAAGATCTTCAACTGGCTGGCGACGATGTGGGGAGGCAAGATTCGCTTTGCTACTCCCATGCTCTTCTGCACCGCGTTTATCATTCAATTTCTGTTTGCGGGTCTCACCGGCATCATGCTGTCGATTGCTCCATGGAACTGGCAGCTGCACGGCTCCTACTTTGTGGTCGCGCATTTCCACTATGTGCTGGTTGGCGCCATCGTCTTCTGCATCTTCGCGGGCTTCTATTACTGGTATCCGAAGATGACCGGCAAGATGCTGGATGAGCATCTGGGCAAGCTGCACTTCTGGCTCTTCGTCATCGGTTTTCATCTCACCTTCGACACCATGCACATCCCCGGCCTGCTCGGCATGCCCAGATGGATCTATACCTATGAGGCCGACCGGGGATGGAACACCTACAACATGGTCGTCGGAATCGGCGGCTTCATCCAGGCCATCGCCATTCTGATCTTCGCGTACAACCTGGTGCACTCTTACTTTCGGGGAGCCGATGCCGGGCCGGACCCCTGGGATGCGTGGACGCTCGAGTGGGCCACCGCATCGCCGCCTCCGGCCTACAACTTCGCCGTAGAGCCCGTTGTGGCCAGCCGTAGGCCGCTGTGGGATCTGAAGCATCCTGAAGATACCGATTCGAGATACGAGTGAGGCTGCCCAAGCGATGAGCGCGGTTCCAATTCCCATAGCCCAGCTTCCTGCGGACGACGATTGGCCAAGGCCGGATCGGGGCACGGTGGCGATGTTCTCGCTCATCGTCGCCGAGAGCGCCATCTTTCTGATCTTTGTCATCGCGTATGTGTATTACATCGGCAGGAGCCTCTCCGGTCCGACGCCCCGGCAGGTCCTGGACGTGCCCGTCTTCAATACGGTCTGTTTGCTGTCGAGCAGTTTCACCATCTGGCTGGCCGAGCGGGCCATTCGGAAGCGGGCAATGGGCGCATTCACTGCCTGGTGGGCTCTGACTGTGGCGCTCGGGGCCATCTTTCTCGCCGGCACCGGCATCGAGTGGCACAAGCTGATCTATCAGGATGGGCTCACCATCAGCACCAACCTCTTTGGCACTACCTTCTACTCGCTCGTCGGCTTGCATGCCAGCCACGTGATTGCAGGCATTCTGATGCTCTCGCTGGTTCTGATCTTCGCCCTGACGGGAAAGTTGAAGCCGGAGCATGGTCATCGTGTCGAGGTGCTCGCTCTTTACTGGCATTTCGTCGACGCGGTCTGGGTGGTTGTGTTTACCGTTGTTTATTTGATTGGCAGGTAGAAGAGAGCCATGGATCGACCGCAGAGAGAACCGGGAGCCGCGCACGGCGGCGGAGCGCAGGATGGCGTGCAGCTGCCCGCCCCCACGGCGTGGCCGTTGGTGCTGGCCGTGGGACTGACGCTCGGCTTCGCCGGCCTGGTGACCAACATGGGCATCACTGTGTTGGGCGTGATCCTAACTGCGGCCGGCTGCGTGGGATGGTTTCGCGATGTGCTGCCGCATGAGAGTCACGAGGTGATCCCGGTTCGCGTACTGAAGCTGGAGCCGGTGACAAAGCGGCGCAGCGTCGCGCGAATCTATGTCGATGCAAGCCATCGCGCTCGGGTTCCGGTGGAGACGCCATCCGTAATGGCGGGCGTCAAAGGCGGAGTCGCCGGCGGCATCGCGATGATTGCGCCGGCGTTGGTTTACGGCTTCCTCCGCTATCACAGCATCTGGTACGCCGTGAACCTGCTGGGCGGTGCGGGCGTCGCGGGGTGGAGCAATCCCACCTTGAGTGAGATCACGCACTTCCGTTTGAGCGCCCTGATCGCCGCGACAGTGATTCACATCGTCACTTCTCTGCTGGTGGGCCTTTTGTACGGAGCGATGCTCCCCATGCTGCCCCGGCACCCGATCGTTCTCGGCGGACTGGTGGCCCCCTTCCTGTGGACCGGCCTGCTGCACTCCTCGATCGGCCTGATCAACCCCTTTCTCGAACAGAAGATCGACTGGGGATGGTTTGTCGCCTCACAACTGGCGTTCGGGCTGGTTGCCGGGTGGGTAGTTGCCAAGCAGGCGAACATCCGGACGGAACAATTCTTACCTTTTGCCGCGCGCGCCGGCCTGGAAATGCCCGGCCTGATGCACGAGCGTGACCGGAGGGAAGAAGAGAAATGACCGGCCGTTCCTTGATCAGGGTGACACTCATGCTAGCTGCTTGCCTGCTGCTTCAAGCTTGCAGTTCGGCTCCCGGCGAGCCAAAACCGGAAGCGGAGGCGCCCCGGCCCGATGCCGTGTTGGATTTCCCCACGCTGTACCGCCAGAACTGTGCCGGGTGCCATGGAGCCGAGGGGATCAACGGACCAGCCTATCCATTGGCGAACCCCGAGTATCAGGCGCTGGTGGACGAAGATCGTCTGCGTGACGTGGTCGCCCACGGCGATCCCGGAACGCTGATGCCCGCGTTTGCCGCGAGTGCCGGCGGAATGTTGACCGGGGATCAGGTCAATGTGCTGGTCACCGGCATGCGCACAGCCTGGTACAAGCCGCAGGCGCTCGCCGCCGCCAACCCGCCGCCTTATCGCTCCGCGGTGCAGGGCAATGCTTCTGCCGGGCAGCAGGTCTACTCCACTTACTGCTCTTCCTGTCATGGCAACGGCGGCGAGCAGGCGAGCCTGGCCGGTGCAGATCGTTCAGGCAAAGCCGGTTCTGTGACGAATCCCGACTTCCTCGCGATGGTGAGCGATGAGGTTTTGCGCACCATCATCATCGCCGGGCGGCCGGATATCGGGCAGCCGGATTGGAGAAACGATCTTCCTGGACATCCGATGAGCGACCAGGAGGTGACTGACGTGGTTGCGTGGCTTGCAAGCCATCGTCCGCCGACAAGGGCTCTCGTCTCCCCCACGGAGCCGAAATCCGCCAAACAGACCCCGGCCTCCGGGACCCAGCACAGTAAGAAAACCGGAAAGGGATTGGAATGAACAACGACGATCAGAAAACGATCTCCCGGCGGTCGCTCCTGATGAAGCTCGGGATCTTTCTCAACGCCGCGATTGCGGCGGCGATCGCTGTTCCGGTGGTGGGATATCTGTTGGGGCCGATCAGGAAAAAGGGAGGCTACGATGCCTGGATCTCGCTCGGCGATCCCTCGCAGTTTCCCGAAGGGGAGACGCGGCTGGCTAGCTTCGTCAATCCCTTCAACATGCCTTGGGACGGTGCGACAGCCAAGTCCTCCTGCTGGGTGAGGAACATCGGCGGCGGAAAATTCCAGATCTTCGCCATCAATTGCGCTCACCTCGGCTGCCCGGTTCGCTGGTTTCCTCAATCCGAGCTCTTCATGTGCCCCTGTCATGGAGGGGTCTATTACGCGGACGGCTCACGGGCTGCCGGCCCGCCACCTCGCGGGCTTTTCGAATACAAGTTCAAGCTGGAAAAGGGAAAGCTCATGATCTACGGCGGCCAGATGCCGACCTTATCCACGAGGGCGAGCGTGTCGAAAGGGAGCTCAGAATGCGCTGGCTGAAGGCTCTGTCAGACTGGATCAATCTCCGCACTCACCTGGAGGCGCCGATCGAAGAGGCGGCTCTGCACCCGGTGCCGAGAAGCACGGCGAGCTGGTGGTACGTCTTTGGCAGCGCGAGCTTCGTGCTCTTGATCCTGCAGTTTGTCACCGGCATTCTGCTGGCGATCGTCTACTCCCCTTCGGCCGGCGAGGCTTGGAACAGCCTGCAGGTGCTCAACCATCAATTGCCGCTCGGCTGGTTCCTGCGCGCCATGCATGGCTGGGGGTCGAACTTCATGGTGGCCGTGGTGCTGATCCACATGGCCCAGGTTTTTCTCTTCGGCGCCTACAAGTTCCCTCGTGAGTTGACGTGGATCCTCGGCGTCTTTCTCTTGCTGATGACGCTTGGCATGGCGTTTACCGGCCAGGTCATGCGCTTCGATCAGGATTCCTATTGGGGCCTGGGCATCGGGGCCTCAATTGTCTCTCGCGTTCCCTGGATCGGGGGATCCCTGGTGCACCTGCTCCTGGGCGGCCCCAATATTGGCGGCCTCACCTTGACGCGCTTCTTCGATCTGCACGTCTTTGTGATTCCAGGATTGATGCTGGCCTTCGCCGGTCTGCACGTCTGGATGGTTCTGGTTCTTGGCGTGAACGAGTGGCCTGCGCCCGGCCGGGTCGTCCGGCGCAGCACTTATCTCAAGGAGTATGCGGAGCTGACCCACAAAGACGGCATTCCTTTCGTGCCTGGCGCAGTATGGAAGGACCTGATCTTCGCTGCGGCCATCCTCTTTGCGGTGGCATTCTGCGCGGTTGTCTTCGGGCCGTTTGGTCCCAAGGGCGTGCCTGACCCGACCATCATTCAGACAGTTCCCAAGCCGGATTTCTTCTTTCTCTGGATCTACACAATTCTGGCCTTCCTCCCGGACAAGCTGGAAACGCCGTTCATGCTGATCGCCCCGGTCGTTGCGATCGTCTTTCTGATCGCCCTTCCTCTGTTTGCGGGCGAGGGAGAGAAGAGCTGGCGCCGCCGTCCCATCGCAGTCTTGTCTCTGATGGTCCTGGCAGTGGGTTTTGCCGTCTGCACCAATCTGGGAACCTATACGCCCTGGAGTCCGGAGATGGAGGCATGGAGCGGCGATCCGGTTCCGGTGAGCATGGTTCATGCCGCCACGCCGTTAGGCAGGCAGGGACAGATCGTCTTTCAGGATAAGCAGTGCCGCAACTGCCATATGCTGGGCGGCACCGGCGGACAGCGCGGGCCTGCTCTGGACGGTGTGGCCACCCGGCTCACCTACGACCAACTGGTCCGCCAGGTTCTTCAGGGAGGAGGAAATATGCCGGCATATGGCAAGAATCTTTCCCCTTCTGAGGTGACGGCGCTGGTGGGCTTCCTTGGGACTCTGCACCCCGCGGGAGAGAGGCCCGCCCGGGACGCCTCTCTCGCCTCGAGCGCCAGCGGCGGGGATCTGGACACCGGCAACGCCGGATCGAAGTAAGCCTGGCGGATGGCTCAAAGTCTTCAACAAGCGCTCCTGACCTCCTGGTCGTTTCCTGCCGGCACAGCGGTTGCGATCCTGGCCACCGGCGTGGTGTATGTCCGGGGATTTTTCAAGATCCGCAAAACCCGTCCTGGAAGGTTTCCCCGGCGCCGGCTGTATTTTTTCCTAAGCGGCCTGGGCTCTCTTTGGATCGCGTTGACCTCGCCCCTGGATGTGCTGAACGAATCTCTGCTCGTGATTCATATGACGCAGCATCTGATGCTGATGTCGGTGGTGCCCCCTCTGCTGCTCTTAGGCGCACCGGCGGTGCCGCTGTTGCGCGGCCTGCCGCGCTTTGTCGTGCGCAGGTGGATGGGCCCTCTCTTTCGTTCGCGGGCGCTCCGCCAGGGGATGAAGTTTGTCACGCATCCGGTTTTTGCGTGGCTCGCGATGAATATCGCCTTCCTGGGCTGGCATGTGCCGTGGGCCTATGAACTCGCCTTGCGCTCAGAAGAATGGCATACGGTCGAGCACTCCACGTTTCTTGTGACGTCGCTCCTGTTCTGGTTTCCCATCATTCAGCCCTGGCCCAGCGGCGGCAGATGGTCTCGTTGGGCTCTTTTGCCCTATCTCCTGACGGCAGACGTAGTCAATACCGGGCTTTCCGCCTTCCTGACCTTCTCCGGCCGGCTGCTGTATACGAGCTACGCCGCGACGACCGAGGTCTTTGGCATCTCCGCTCTGAGTGACCAGGCCGCCGCAGGCGCCTTGATGTGGGTGCTCGGGTCGGTTTTCTATCTGGTTCCGATGGTATTCATCACGATGCGTCTACTGTCACCGCGGGGACGGCGCGTTTTGACGTGAGCAGGTAATAGAGAGCCGGAGTCACAATCAGCGACAGAGCCATGGAGATGGTCAGACCGCCAATGACTGCAATGGCCAGAGGCTGCAGCATCTGCGAGCCAGAGCCGAGGGCAAGGGCCAGCGGCAGCATTCCGGTCATCGCCGCGATCGCGGTCATCAAGATGGGCCGGAGGCGCTGCTGAGCGGCGTGGATCATCGCATCCCCCGCGCTCAGGCCGGCAGCGCGAAACTTTTCATCGGCATCAAGCAAAAGGATCCCGTTTTTAGCGACAATCCCGATGACCATAATGAGCCCCATGAACGAGGCGACATTGAAGGTGGTCCCGGTAATGAGAAGCGCAAAGACGACCCCTCCCATCGAGAGGACGGAAGAGACAAGGATGGATGCCGGAGCGGAGAAGTTATGGAATTCCACCAGCAGAACGCCAAAGACCAACACCAGCGCCAGGAGAAGGACCTGAAGGAGTTCGTGGAAGGACTGCTGCTGTTCCGCATAGGTTCCGCCGTAATCGATGCGAACGGCGGCCGGCAGATGGAGACCGCCGACCGCCTGCTGCACTCGCTGAATGGCGCTACCCAGATCGGAGCCCTCAAGGCGTCCGGTCACCGTGACCAGGCGCTGCAGGTTCTCGCGCAGGATCTCGTTTTGCGGGGGAAGCTGGTCGATACGGCCAAGCGAACCCAAGCTGGCAGTTTTGCCCGTAGAACTGTTGAAGATGGTGTCTTGAATCGCTCCGAAGGAAGAGCGGTGGGCGTCATCGAGACGGACACGAATGGTATATGGGCGTCCATTTTCGATGAGGGGCTCCGGCGTTGGAACTCCGTCTAGAATCGCGGTCGCGTCGGTGGCCACTTCCGCCGGAGTAAAGCCGAGCTTAGCGGCGAGCGAAGGATCGATCTGAAAGCTGGTGGCCGGACCGCTGATCGTGTTGTCGATTCCGTTCTCGACGTCGACCACGCCGGGCACCTTTCCGATGGTGTCGCCGACGCGAACCCCCAACTGGTTCAAGAGTTCCTGATTGTTCGAGAACAGCTTGATCTGAATGGGCTGGGGTGCATTGGAGAGATCTCCGATCATATCCTGGAGCACCTGAGTGAACTCGATGTCCAGCTCCGGCTCCGAGGCCTTGATCTTCTCTCGCGCTTCTTCCATGACCTCGTCGATGCCGCGATCCCGATCGGTCTTCAGCCGGACGGTAAAGTCGCCGGTATTGGCCTCGGTAACTGCTGCAAGACCCATTTGCAATCCGGTGCGGCGGGATGTGTTCTCCACTTCGGGAATCGCATGCAGGATGCGGTCCACGTGTTCGAGGACGCGCTCCGTCTCAGTCAACGAACTGCCCGCGGGCATAATGTAGTCCAGGACGAAGCCGCCCTCATCCATCCCCGGCAGAAGGTCCGATCCCAGTCCTTTGTAGGCGAAGAAGGTTCCAGCGACCAGGATCACACAGGCCAGGCCGAGCCATAGTGGTTTGGCCAGCGCAGTGCTAAGAACGCGCTCGTGGAAGGCGAGAACATGCCGCATCCACCGGCTGCCGCCAGTGTGTCCCTCGGGATGAGGGGGCTCTTTCGCCTCCCGCCGAAGCAACCGAAGCGCCAGGCTCGGGGTCCATGTCAGGGCAAGGAGCAAGGAGGTGAGCAGGGACACCGTCATGGTGATGGCCAGCGCACGGAAGAAGGTTCCAGTCACGCCGGTGACGAAAACCAGGGGAAGAAAGACGACGATCGGGGTGATGGTGGAACCGACGAGCGGGGTGGTGATCTCGCTCAATGCCTTTTGCACCGCGGCGACGCGCGTCAGTCCGCTGTCTCGATGGCGGACTATATTCTCGACGACCACGATAGCGTCGTCGATCACCAGGCCCACTGCGGCCGCGAGCCCTCCCAGCGTCATCAGGTTGAAGCTCTCGCCGATGGCGAAGAGGAAGATGAATGTGACCGACACAGTCACTGGAATGACGAGGCCCGCGATGAGAGAGGATGTCCAGTCATGGAGAAAGATGACGATGATGACGGACGCCAGGACGAGGCCGAGAAGGATCGCGTCACGGACGCTGCGGATGCTCTCTTTGACCAGCAGAGACTGATCGTAGAACGGCTGAATGGTGACGTCGGGAGGCAGTACTTTCCTGAGCCTCGCGATCTCAGCATCGGCTTCGTTCGCCACCGCCACGGTGTTGCCGCTCGGCTGGCGGGAGATGTTCAGCAGGACGGCAGGCTGTCCGTTCGCTCGAACGATAGTGTAGACGGGCTCAGTGGATGGAACGACCTGCGCGATGTCGCCGACCCTGATGGGAACGCCTCCGGCGGTCGTCTTGACGGCAATCTGCGAGATCTGCGCGAGGCTATGCGCCTGGTCGCCGACCAGGGCCAGAATGAGTTGATGGTTCGACTCGTAGAGACCCGGAGATTCGACCAGGTTGGTCAACTGAATCGCGTTGACGATATCGGAGATTGTGATTCCGGTCGCCTGGAGGCGAGCCATGTAGGGAATGATGTGGTATTCGGGTACCTGGCCGCCTTGCACCACCACTCTGCTGACGCCTGGCAGCCGGTTCAGGGGCGGCTTCATCTCGTACGTGGCCAGCTCCCACAATCGCGTCTGCGGAATCGTCTTCGAGGTGAGGCTATAGCCGAGAATGGGAAAGCTGGCGAACGTCAGGCGGTTGGTCGTGATGCGCACCGTGGACGGAAGCGATTGCTGCACTCGGGCAATTGCCGCGTCCACAAGCTGCAAGGTACGGAACATGTCCGTATTCCAGTCGAAGAAGAGGCTGATGTCGGCCGAGCCGCGGCTGGTGGTGGAGCGGACCGTTCTGAGGCCGGGTACGATGTTGATGGCATCTTCGATAGGCCGGGTGATGGTTACTTCCATTTGCTCGACCGGCATGACGCCGTTGTCCACACCGATCACCACACGCGGGAAATTGGTCTCGGGAAAGACGGAAATGGGAATGCGAAACGCCAGGATCGCGCCGGCAATTGCGAGCACCAGAGTGAAAAAGAAAATTGGTGAGGAAAAGCGCAGGATCCACGCGGGCTTTTCCTGATAGGGGTAGCGGGAGGCGCCCTGTCCGAAAGGCGGTTTGGGCCGCGAGACCGTCACTTGGAATCTCCTGCAGCGTCGGGCTTGGCGGCCGCGTCCTCGCCGCCCTTCTCAAGAGAACTCACCACCTTCACGTGAGTTCCATCATCCATGGCGTAGGCTCCCGCAGTCACCACGCGTTGGCCGAGTGAGAGGCCGCTCAGGATCTGGGTTTTGCCGTCATCGTCGATTCCAGTCTTCACCGGGGTCTGGTGGGCGACTCCGTTGGCGTCGATGACCATTACGGTCTTGCTGCCGCCGGATGTGGTGACGATCGACTCGGATGGAACGATCATGGCCTTCTCGACCGACTCTCCGGCGATCGTCACGTGCACTGCGGTTCCCGGCCTCAGATGGCCATCGGGGTTCTTCAGCAGGACCCAGACCTCGATAGTGGTGCTCCCGGGATCCAGCGCCGGACTGATTAAGGTGATCTTGCCTTCTACATCTCCGTCGATTCCGGGAACCGTAACAGCAACGCTGTCCCCGATCTTCAACCTCTGTGCCTCACGTTGCGGCAAATGGATCTTGGCCAGCAGGGAAGAGGTGTTCATCACGGTGACCAGCGGCGTTCCCACGCTCGCGGTCTCGCCGGCAAAGAGGGGCCTGTCGGTGACCACTCCGGAGATGGGACTGCGGATCTCGGAATAGCTGAGCGCGGCCTCCGCCGCCTGGTACTTGCCCTTCGCCGATTGCAGTTGGCCGCCGGCATTTTCGAGCGCGGCTTTGCGGCCGATCTGCTGCATCGAGTCGAAGTGCTTCTGGGCTGCATCGAAGGTCGCCTGCGCAGCCACCAGCGCAGCCTCGGCGGTATCGAGATCCCGGCCTGGAATCGCGCCCTGCGCGAAGAGTTGCTTCCGGCTGTTGACGATTTGCTGATTGAGGTTGAGGTTGACCTTGGCTTGAGCCAGATCCAGTTCGGCGCGCTGGTAGTCCTGGGGAACCTGAGCTTGTACGGTTGTCTGATACGTGGCTTGCGCGGCCTGAAGGGTTCCCTGGTTGTCCAGCATGGCCGCGCTGAGATCACGGTTCTCCAGCGTGGCTAGCAACTGGCCGGCTTTCACCTTAGAGCCCCGCTGGATGTAGAACTTCTTGACCGGCGCGGAGATTTTGGGCGCGATCGCCGATTGCTCCAGCGGCGCGAGGATGGCATCTGTGGTGATGTGCGCGGTGATCGGTCCCGCCTGCACGGTTGCTGCTTCCACCTCGACCTGGGTGTCAGGAGCGGCAGCCTGCTTTTGACACCCGGTGGTCAGGCTGAGGGCGATGGCCAAGCCGATGCATGCTGCCATGCGGCTTCCTGCGGCGGTGGATTCAGGGCGGCCTGTCATGTCTGTCGAGTTGGAGATCTTGCTGGGCATTAGAGAGTTCCTGTGAGCGTTTGCAGGTTGGCTAAGGCGACCCGATAGCGCACGCCGCCATCCGCACGCGCCAATTCGCTTAGCAAAAGGGCATTTTGCGCATCCACGACTTCAAGCGCGGTGGCCTCACCCGCGCTGTAGCGCATTTTGGTCAGGCGCAGGCTTTCCTGTGCGGTGGCGAGGCTTTGATCGAGTGAGGCCACCTGGTCTCCGGCGACCCTGGCTTCGTGATAAAACTCCTGCAACTGAGCGATGAGCTGCCTTTGCACGAAGGTCAGCGTGACCTGCGCGGCTTTTCGCCGCAGTTCGCTCTGCTTGACGCGATCGTGGGTCGCCAGCCAATCCCAAACCGGAATATCGAGAGAGACCAGGGCGGAGTAACCAAGATTGCGTACATGGTCCGGCCCATTCACCGCAAACTGGGGAGCGTCGATACCGTAGGTGTAGTTGAAGGAGAGGGTGGGAAAATAGCCGGCGCGAGCGGCTTCTACATCCGTCTCGGCCGCCTTCGCCGCTTCGAGCGCGCTCTTTAAATCGGGATTCTGCCGGGCTGCCGCGGCTTCAATCTCCGGTTCTGCGGCGAGGGCTGAAGG
>DASYYO010000360.1:0-7813 GCA_035933805.1 Acidobacteriaceae bacterium
TCATGTCGTAAATCAACTTCCAGTCGCCCATGCGGACCATCTTCTGCAGTCCGCTCTGGGTAACCTTGTCGAGCTCATCCCAGCCAATGCCATAGGGAGACGAATTCGAGGTCTCCTGGCCGATCCTCAGCGTGGCTGAGCTATATGGAATCTTGTCGGGCTTTTCATAGTAGAGCCCGCCGAGTCCCACGGTCGTATAGATGCTTCGAAACTCCTCGCGCGGGTAAGCCTTGCCCTGCAATAGCGGCCACAGGCTCCTGCCCTGAACGCCATGAGGAATCTCCGCTCCGATGGCCTCGCAGAGCGTCGGCATGACATCGGCCATGGAGACGAACGCCGAGGAGCCGACACTGGACGGCTCGATCCCATAGCCCGACCAGACCATAGGGATGCGCGTCAGGCATTCAAACAGTCCTACCCCTTTGCGCGCCAATCCATAGTCCATCAGGTAATCGCCGTGGTCGGCGAGATAGACAACGATGGTGTTCTTCAGGATGTCCTTCTTCTTCAAGTGATCGACCAGCCGCCCCAGTTGATCGTCCAGCAATCGCAGCATGCCCAGATAATTGGACTTGTAGCGCTGCCAGTGCTCTTCTGTGGGAAAGGAATCATTCTCCAACCCGTACAGCCACTGTGCTCGATATCCCAGCCCCTTCAGGGCCTCCGGTCCGGCGCAACGGTCCGGCACTTTGTCCGGCGGATACATATCCCAATACGGAGCGGGAACCTGTTCCGGATCGTGCGGCTCCGGGAAGCCCACCTGCAGGAGAAACGGGCTGCAGCCCGATTGATCGATGAACTCGATGGCATCGGAGACGATGCGGTAGGGAAACTGGACCTCAACCGGAAAGGGCGCCGGCGTCAGCGCTGCGTTGGCCTGCAGCCCCGCCAGCCATTTCTCATATTCCGAGTACTCCTTCGGAGCGTTCGCCGGCTTCCAGCCATCCCAATGGGAGTAGCCTCTCCAGAAATCGAGGTCCTGCTCCTTCAGGTAGGTGTGGTTTTTGCCGGCCAGCCCGGTGCGGTAGCCCTTCTCTTTCGCCACCTGATAGAGATCCTTCTCAAAATAAGCATCCTTCGCATCCAGGTTCATGCGAACCCGGTGGGCCTCAGGCCAGCGTCCGGTCAGCATGGTGATTCTGCTTGGGACGCAGAGAGGGCATGCCGCGTACGCGCGGTCAAAGCCGACTCCATTCTCTGCCAGTTCGTCCAGCACCGGACTGGTGTCCAGGGGATATCCGGAGCGTTTGGTCAATCCTGCCCGGTGCTGGTCCGACACGATAAAGATGACGTTCGGCGCCGCCGGAGCGGCAGAAGCATCCGCTTCTGCTCTTCCGAGAGAAGAAATCATCGATCCGGCCGCCCCGAGGGACGCAACTTTCAAAAACTCTCTTCGTTCCATATCTGTATCTGTCCTTGTGCCTCTTCTGCATTCCGCCAGGTTCTCCGGCTGAAGTCCGGCTAGGAAAGATCGTCCCGGCGCAGATACGGCATTACGCCCGGCGCCGGCAGGTTCATCCCGGGCAGCGGCCAGGGCATGACCCCGCAATGCTTTGCCCATTCCACATACTTGGCCGCCATGTCGCGAACAATCTCCGGATGCTCCTCTGACAGATCGTGCAGCTCCGTGCGGTCTGCCTCCATGTCATAGAGAGCCCAATACTCCGGATACTTCGAGACCAGCTTCCACTTCCCGATGCGAACGGCGCTGTTGCCCTCATGCTCCCAGAAGATCGTTCGTTCTTCCCGTTCCTTTCCCTGGAAGATCGGCAGGAGGCTTTTGCCCACCGTAGGCTGAATCTCGTGCCCCTGGAAAGTGGTCGGATACGAAATGCCGGCCGCGTCGAGGAACGTGGCCATGATGTCCGTCTCGTGTCCGACCTGATGCGTCAGAGACTTCGGGCCCGGCTTGATCGTGGCCGGCCAGTGCGCGATCAGTGGAGTCGAGATGCCGCCCTCCTGCGTGTAGTGCTTGTACATCCTGAAGGGAGTGTTGGCCACGTTGGCCCAGGGAATTCCGATGCTCTGGTAGGTATCATCGCCGCCGGGCATGATCTTCGGATTGTTGCCTCCGTGCACCAGGCGTCCATCGTGGGTTTCGTGGGGCATGAAGATGGCCGACTGCCCCAGCGGACCGGGAAGCTGCATCTCTTCGAGATTGCCGCCGTTGTCGGACATAAAGAGGATCAGCGTATTCTCCTCGATGCCGGCGTCTTTGAGCTTCTTGAGGATCTTGCCGATATTCTGGTCCAGACGGTCGATCTGCGCGGCGTAGACCTCCATGCGCCGCTGCTCCCACTCTTTGTAGGACGCCAGCTCCCATGGCGGAACCCTCGGGTCGCGCTCGGTGAGCGGCCATTTCTCCTCGACGATCCCCATCTCGATCTGCCGCTGGTGACGGGCCTTCCGCATGCTGTCCCATCCGCCGGAAAACTTGTCTTTGTACTTCGCAATGTCTTCTTCCGGAGCCTGCAGCGGCCAGTGCGGCGCGGTGAACGCGGTATAGAGAAAGAAAGGCGAGCCGTCTTTCGCCGCGGTAAACTCGTCGATGAACTGAACCGCGTGATCCCCAAGAGCGTCGGTGTAATAAAACTTTTCTCCCGCCCGGATACGCTCGTTGCCTTCCACCAGCGTGGCCGGATCATAGTAGCTGCAGGCCCCGACAATCGTCCCGAAGTACTTCTGGAAGCCCCGCTGCAAAGGCCAATTGTGCTTGGACTCAATCTCCGGCGGAGTCATATGCCACTTGCCGCACATGCCGGTCTGATATCCGCCGGAGTGGAGCGCTTCCGCCAGCGTCACGCAGCGATCGCTGAGATCGCCGCGATACGCCGGGTATGGATATTTCCCGTAATCGTCGGCCATCAGCCCGAAGCCGACCTGGTGCGGATACAGGCCGGTCAGCAGCGATGCGCGGGAAGGGCAGCAGCGGGGATTGTTATAAAACTGGGTAAATCGCAGGCCGCTCTCGGCGAGTCTGTCCAGGTTCGGTGTCGCGACCTCCGAGCCGTAGCAGCCGATGTCGGAGAAACCCATATCATCGGCCAGAATCATGATGATGTTTGGCCTGCGCGCGCTGCCCTTTCCCTCTTCGGCTGCGGCCGCGCCGAGAGAAGCAAGTTGGGGCATGGCCACTCCGGCTGCAATTGCCGATCCGTCCCTGAGAAATTCTCTGCGTGTTTTCAATTCAAGACTCCTGGTTGTCTCGTTTGTCTCGCGAACTCTTTCCGCTTGCTCAAAAGGGAACGGCTCCGGAGAAGCTCGTGTGGCTGAATGCCGTTGAAGGATTCCGCGCAATTGAACATCGGTGTTCCAGGCGCACGCCGCGAATGTGATCCAAATCCCCATGTGATCCCTGCAAGACAATGGCCTCGGGTCCGCAGCGGAAAGGGAGGTCTTTTCTTCGGGTTTCGTGGCTTCGCCCTCCGGTCAACCCGAAGCCGCGCCTTCGTGATCCGCCTGCACCAGCTTTCCGGCCATCAGGGCCTCGGGCGTAAGGCCGTCGACCCGGCGCAACGAGGGGAAGAGCGTGTTCCACATTCCGGTAATAATCAGGGATCCGACTCCGCCGGCGATCACCGAACGCACCGCCCCCCACCATTGCGCCGTCACGCCGCTCTCGAACTCGCCCAGCTCATTCGAGCCGGTGACGAACAGCGAGCTCACGGCGCTCACCCGGCCGCGCATCTCCGGCGGCGTGGCCAGCTGCAGCATCGAGGAGCGCACCACGACGCTCACCATATCCGCCGCACCCACGAGGGTCAGCACCGCCAACGAAAACAGGAAATTTCTGGAGATGCCGAAGAGAATGGTGGCAATGCCGAAAATGGCCATGGCGATCAGCATCTTGGGGCCGGCTCGCCTGCGCAGCGGCCGGAAGGTCAGCCAGATCGACAGCACCAGGGCCCCCAGCGCAGGCGCGGCGCGCAGGGCGCCAAGACCCCGCGGGCCGGTATGCAGAATATCGTGGGCGAAAATGGGCAGCAGGGCCACCGCCCCGCCCAGCAGCACCACGAACAGATCCAGAGTGATCGACCCCAGCAAAAGCTTCGAGCTCCAGACATAGCGGAATCCCGCCAGGATCACTTCCTTCGAGATGGCGCGGTTCTCCATCCGGCCCGGCCGCACCTCCAGAGAAGCGATCAGCGCAACAAACCACAGCAGCGAGAAGAGGGTAAAAGCAAACACGATCGTTGCCCCTCCCCATCTTCCCCGGATCGGCAGCGTATACAACACTCCGCCGATCGCAGGACCGCCAATGTTGGCGATCTGGAAGATGGTCGCGCCCCAGGTAACGGCGTTCACGAAATGCTCTGTGGGTACCAGATGGGGCACGAAGGCGGAGCTGGCCGGCCCGCTGAATGCCCGCCCGGTGCCGATGAGAAACAAGACGCCGAAGATCGGCAGGACGCTGTGAATGCCCTGCCAGGCAAAGAGCAGCAGCGCCGCCGTGCATAGGGTCTGCAGCAGATAGCAGGTCAGGATCACGTGGCGCCGGTCATAGCGGTCGGCTACGTGTCCCGCGGGAAGCAGAAACAAAAGCCCGGGCAGAAACAGAACGAGCCCCGTGTACCCCAGATCGATGGCTTTGTGGGTGATCTCGTAGACCTGCCAGGCAACGCCAACCGCCTGCGCCTCGGCGCCCATGATCACCAGGACACGAGCTAATTGATAGCGCCGGAAATCGCGAGAGGCAAAGGCTGCTGTACCGGAACTCCGTGAGGGCATAAAACTCCGCTCTTTGTTTATATCTTGCCGCAAGCGCCCGTGCCGGGAAGTCCCGGAGCCAAAAACCGCCCGGGCTCGAAGTGCCGCTCCCGGCAGTCAGGCATACTCTTCCATGTGACGTTGCCTGCCGGCCAGCCCCGCTCGAAGCCCCCGGAAGCCGAGGCTCTGATCGGGGTTCTCCCCGGAACGGAGCTTCCCCTCGGCTCCGGGTCCCCGGCATGGACGGCCCCGCGAGCGGGCCTTGGACCTTTTTCCCGCGTCGCTGCCGTATTTCTTTGCGGCGTTCTCGCCTTTCTGGACCTCTACGCCACCCAGCCGTTGCTGCCCCTGCTGCAGCGCATCTTCCATGCGGGCAAGGGAGCCGTCGGACTTACCGTCAGCGCTTCCACGCTCGGGGTCGCGATCTCTGCGCCGCTGCTCGGCCTCTTTGCGGAGCGGCTCAGCAGGAAGCGGGTCATCGTCAGCTCCATCGTCGTGCTCGCAGCGCCCACCCTGCTGGCCGCCACCTCCCCGAACCTGCCCATCTTCATCGCCTGGCGGCTGCTGCAGGGGATTCTGATGCCAGGCATCTTCGGCGTGACCATTGCCTACATCACAGAGGAGTGGGCGGCCGATTCGGTGGTTCTGGCCATGAGCATCTACGTCAGCGGCACGGCGCTGGGAGGTTCCCTCGGCCGTATCCTGACCGGCGTTCTCACCTCCTGGCTGAACTGGCGCTGGGCCTTCGTCCTGCTCGGCATCCTCAATCTCTGCGGCTCGTTCGCGGTGGCCAGACTGCTGCCCAGGGAAGCTCGCCCCTCTTCGGCCCGGCATGCGGGCGCTACCTCGCTGCGCAGCTTCTTCCGGCCGATGGCCGCGCACCTCCGCAATCCCCGGCTCATCGCCACTTACTTCATAGGATTCAACATCCTCTTCTCCCTGGTCGGAGTCTTTACCTACGTCACCTTCTATCTCGCAGCTCCGCCTTTTCTGCTCTCCACCCGCGCCCTGAGCTACGTCTTCGTGGTCTATCTCGCCGGCCTCGTGGCTACTCCGGCGGCCGGAGCCATTCTTCCGCGCATCGGCCTGCGCGCCGGGTTGGCCATGGCCAATGGGCTCTCGCTCGTCGGGGTGCTCGCCACGCTGGTCCCCCGCCTGCCGGCAGTGGCCTTCGGCCTCGCTCTCTGCTGCACGGGAGTCTTCATCTCGCAGGCATGCGGAACCAGTTATGTGCGCGAAGCCACGCCCGGCGGCGGCCGCGTCTCCGCCGTCGGCCTCTACATCGCCTTCTATTACGTAGGCGGCACCGCCGGCGGAGTGATCCCCAGCTATCTCTGGCATTGGGGCGGCTGGCCAGGCTGCGCGGTCTTCATCGCCGCCCTGGATCTGCTGACCATCGGGATCGCGCTCCTTGGCTGGCGCGATATCAAGCCCTCAGTGCCGGCCGCCCAGCCATCTCTCTCCGCTGCTCGAGTGGCAAAGCTCTAAGGCGCCGACACAGCCGCCGGCGGGAATAGGCTCTTCCAGGAGGGATCGAGGTAGAGCCAGCGCTGCGTGCTGAACCAGCTGGTGGCGATCTCGGGAACGTGGAGCAATCCATGCCCCGCCTCGCACATCAGCTCCGTGCCATTCCACGCCAGGAAATTCCGTGAAGGCTCGCCCACCCGGGCAGGATTCCTGAGAGTTCGCAGGCATACGGGACACCGCCGCCGCTGGTCGCGCAATGCCCAGCGAAATGCGAAGAGGCAACCGGCAAACGAAACCGGGAATTGAATGCCGAACGGCAGGCACGGATTGTAGAGCGACGCGCCCAGATCACTGAAGTTCCCCGTCCGCTGCGCCACGTCAAGGGAGATGAAGTAGACGGCAGGCACCAGCAGGACCAGCTTGACGGACAAAAACATCCACCGCCGCAACTGTACCGGGAGAGACTTCGATCCACGATAAACGGGGTATTCGCCCAGGGGAAGCGAGGTTGTCGCCGGCAGGGACAAGACGGCAAGCAGCAGCGCAAACAGGAACATGGAGAAGGGCTGCTGAAGGCGCTGGGCCAGAGAGGTGCATTCGAAGCTGTCATAGCCGCCCGCATCCGTGGGCACGGACATGCGAAAAGAGCCGTCCGAACCTTCAGAAAATGCAGATGCACGCAGATGCGCGACCACGATTCCCCGGGTGTTTCCCGGCAAGCTCTCGAAACGCCGGTCGCCGTAGAAGATCCATGCCTGCATGCGCCCGGGGAGCTGCCAGAAGGTGTCTGGTACGATGCCCGCGACCACCACGTCTTCCCCGGCGACCTGAACCACGCGGCCGACGATCGAGCGATCCGACCCGAAGTGCGCTCTCCACGTGGATTGGCTCAAAATGAGCGATGGCAACTCACGGTGTCCTCCGCGGTCCAGGACCCCGCTCGTACGCGAGCCGACCAGCGTGCTGTTGAGCAGCGCGAAGAGATTGTCCGTGCCCCGCGCCATCCGCAGCTCCGCCGTATTATGGGGCGCAAAATGAACTCGCTTCGTCACCGGCTGGTAGAACGCCAGGTCCGTGAAATATTGGTGCGTGCTGGTGCGCCATTGCCGGAACTCCTCCAGACGAACCGTGGGAAATGGGGCATCGGAGTATCCGCCGCGGGCGATCAACACGGTACGCGCCGATTCCCGGTAGGGGGATGGAAGAATCGCGTTCCGCGCATCCGGAAGATGCAGGGCCAGCAGCAGGCTGCTCGCCAGCAAGGCGGCGAGGAACAGCAGGCAGCCGCCCGGGGAAGTTAGGTTGCAGCGGACTTCCGGCAGGTGCAGACCGGATCGGCCCAGCTTGGCGCGAATTTCCCTCAAGAGAAGCCGTGCGCGAAGCGGCATCGCGCCTCGCCTCATCCAGAAGGCATCCGCAAAAGCCCCGCGGCAGAAGGCCGCGACTGCCGTTTGCTGCGCGCAAAAATTGCCCGAAGCGTTCTGCGTCGCATGCCAGACGTACCAGAGCTCCCCGCTCCACTCTTTCCACCATTCCCCTCGTTGTTCTTCGCGGAGAAGCAGAGAAGCGCAGCGCAGCACGAACAGGTACATGCAGAGCAGCCGCTGGCGGGGTGGGCGCCTCATGCGTGCTCCACCTC
>DASYYO010000412.1:0-24125 GCA_035933805.1 Acidobacteriaceae bacterium
AGCACTGAATGCGTGCCACAACGGCGACTGAAGGATGTAGGTAATGTAGCTTACTTCTCCCAGCTCATAGAGCGGGGAAGATCCCAGGAGAGCCACTACCCTGGCGGACTCGTGCGAGCAGCACAGGATCACAAGCGCGAGCAGGGGCAAGAGGCCGGTCGTGACAATCACGTCTTCATATCGCGGCGAGACGAACAGGCAGATCAAGACGAGGGCAGCCACGCTACTGATGGTCAAGACGCCGGCCATTTTTGCGGACACCTTCTGCCAGCGGGGGGCGAAGCCGGCAGTGACGATCCCAGCCACGAAGCAGGGCGTCCAGAACAACGGATTGTATTGAATCCGGTCGTGGTAGATAGGATTGGACAGGTGGCCTTGCAGGTGCGCCAGGACGACGCACAAGGACGCAACCCACAACGCGATAGGGATTGTGAGTGCAACCGAGGTCTGCTGCCGCATCAAGCGGAAAGCAACATAGGGAAAGAGGAAGTAGAAGAATGCTTCCACAGACAAAGACCATCCGGGACCGTTCCATGCCTGGGAAAACGTGGTCCACGATTGGAGGAGCAACGGAGAAAGAATCGCGCCCGCCGCAAAGGTCCTGGGTCCGGACGCTCCAAGCTCAGGCGCCGGGTGAAGCAGATACTTCTGCAACGCCATCGGGAGGAAGAGCACGAAGGCAAGAAGATAGGCCGGATAGAGGCGCGCGAACCTGGCAAACCAAAACCGCCGGCGCGCCTCTGCCGTCTTGATGGCTTTGTCTTGATAGCTGATCGACAGAACGAAGCCCGACAGGACGAAGAAGAAACAGAGGGCCAGCGGCCCCCGATGGACCAGGTTTTTGAGCGGAAACGGGATGCGGCCAAAGCCCCTTACCTCTCCGGCATAGTGAAAGAAGACAACTGCGATAGCCGCGAAGAAACGTAGACTGGTCAAAGCGCGAAAGGTCTTCTTCATCCTTGCTCCAAGGCATTTCCTGATCACGGTCTGTGGGACCGGACTGAGCCGGCCGCCTGTCTAAGCGTTCCAGGGCTTGGGCACACTCTCACCCCGTCCGCCGTACAAGATTTCTGGCGTGGTAGAGCATGCTGGCTCGCTTGCGCGGGGAAAGCACCTTTGCGATCCCCGGATAAAGGAAGAGGTAGAGCATGCCGAGCAAGATCAACTTAGGCGTGATCCTTCCATACGCGCGAATCTGCTTGATCAGGGATTGAATTTCCTTCCAGGATGCTCCCTGCTGCGCCGCCGGATTCACACAATAGATCACCAGGAAAAATCCGAGTGCCTTCGGGGTGAAGAGGCCGCGATTGCTGAGCGCCCAGTCTCTCGAGAACTGCCAGTCGATCCGTTTCGTTACTCTCTGGCGGGCATGGTCATTATGAAAGATCGTCAGCGGCTCCTCCACAAAAACAACCCGCATCGCCGGATGATGATATCCATGCAGGAGCCAGTCGAGATCCTGTAACACCTTCAACCCCTTCGTGAAGGGGACCGCGAGGAAGAAATCGCGCCGGAGAAGCCATGTCGAAGTCTGAGGAAAGCCTGCGATCCCTCCCAGCGGGGAGACCTCGCACCAGAGAAACTCACTGATATGTTGGCCGGGCCGGGGAAAAAGATGCGGACGCAGAAGATCGTCATCTTTGGCCCCCCGATCGAGAAAGCGGCTGACGACCATGGTCGCCGGCTCAGGCGACCGCGCAGCCGCGGCAAACTGCATCTCCAGCCGCTGCGGTAGCCATTCATCGTCATCGTCCAATAATCCAACCCACTCGCCCCGGGCGGCCCGCCCTCCCAGGTTCCGCGCCTCACACCCGCCTACGTTCTCCTCAAGGGCGATGACCCTGAGCCGCGAGTCTTGAATCTCGCCCAGAGCCTGAACGGTGGCCGCGTCCGGCCCATCGATCACGACGATGCACTCCAGATTGCTGACCGTTTGAGCCAACACGCTGCGCACGGCGCGGCATACGAGCTCCGGACGATTCCGTGTTGGAATTACGGCGCTGACAACCGGGATTTGATTTTCCATACCATCACCTTGGCCTTCCTGGGTTAACTCCAGCACGGAAGACGTGGGAACGCATTCCTTCCGGCACGAGCTTTTGTCAATGCGTCAAAGAGCAATCGTCTTGCCCATCCGTCCCAGCAGCCCATCCCGAAAGCCGAGAAGCATCATCCTGACCTTGGCAGGGCGAGACCGCTCCGCAATGGCAAGCTTGAAGACATCGATCATTGAGGCGCGCAGTGCGCCGCGCACCCATCGGGGATACTGCGAGCCATACCTGCGCATCATCCAGATCCGGTTTCTGCTGATGTAGTAGCGGACGCCCGGCCGATAGTTTGTGGTCGAGAACAGCTTCTTCCCGAACGGGGCAAACCAGGTAGGGACGCCAGATGCATGCAGCAGGACGGCATGGGTGCTCAGGCCGATGGAATAACCTTTGGAACGCAAACGCAGGCTGTACTCGTCATCGACCGTGTAGATGAAGAGATTCTCCTCAAAATAGCCGCATTTGCTGAACGCGTCGATGGGGAGCAGGCTTCCCGAAGTGATGGTCACGAAAGGACCGCCATCTTCATCGAGGCCGCAGATTCGCTCTATGCCCGACTTCGGATCCAGGTATCGCGGCACCATGAGCAGGATCTTCCGTTGTGCTGCCTGGTTCTCGAAATCAACAAGCATCTGCGCGATGAATCCGTCGGTCACCGCGCTGTCCTGGTCGAAGAGAGCAACCCATCTGGAGCCGATTTGCTCAGCCCTTCTCACGCCGATGTTGAGCGCCGCCCCAATTCCCAGGTTTTCCCCATTCTCAATCAGATCGCAATGGAGACCGCGGCAGAGATCGCGCAAGGCATCGAGCGGCTCTTGAGAAGACCCGTTATCGACCACGACCAGGCTCTCCACCTGGCTGCGCACCTTGGCTAAATTGCTAAGATCCTCCGCGCGCGGATGAAACGTCACCACCACTGCGCAGACGCCGTTCCTATGCATTGATTTCAGCCTCAGAGTTCAATGACCTTTCCCATGCGCCCGCACATAGCGTCATGGATTCCGCGGGCAGTGTTTGCAAGTTTTTCCCGACGCTCCTGCTCAAGGAAGATCAGCTTGATGGTGTCCTGCACGATATCCCGAACCGCGCGATAGCACCACGCCGGCTGTTTTCTCCAGAATCTTTGCACTATCACAAGCCGATTGCGGGTCATGTAATAGCGGCGCTTTGCGCTATGGTGCGTAGCGTTGATTTTGAAACCGCATGCTCGATGACACTTCCCCGCCCCTACGGCAACCAGAAGCGTCGCCCGGCGGCATTGGGCCAGCGTGTACCCTAAGGACCGGGCCCGGAGGCAATACTCATGATCCACCCCATCGATGATCAACTCTTCCTCGAACCATCCGCATTGGTCGAATACCTTGACCGGCATCAGGCTTCCGGAAGTAATTGCCACGAGTGGCCCCCCATCCTTCGCGCATCCGTGAGTTCGCTCCCGGCCTGTACTCCGCTCCACTTGAGCGGATGTAACAATCGCCACCCTCTCGCGCCGGGGATGAGTCCCGTACTCTTCGAGCATCGCCTTTATAAATCCATCTGTGACCGTGCTGTCCTGATCGAAGAGAGCTACGAAGCCGAACCCCTGCTCTTTCGCCCACTGAACTCCCCGATTCAATGCGGCAGCGATTCCGAGATTTGCCCCGTTCTCGATCAGCGTGAAACCCAGTTCTCGAGCCTTCCGGCGAAAAGGGGAAAGAGCTTCCGCCGATGAGCCGTTGTCGACGACCACGAGCCCCCCAACCTGGGAGCGCACCTTGGCGATGTTCTCCAGAACTGCGGCCTGGGAACGAAAGGTGATGATCACAGCACAGGTATCGCCTTTTTCCATTCAGTACGCCCTTTCTTCCGCCAGAACGCGTGACCCCGGCAAAGACGACCGCCTCCAGACCCAGAGCAGCATCAGAGAGTTCAAGACCGCCAGCAATCCATCGGAAGCCACACTCGACCACGCGGCGCCAATCCAGCCATAGGCCGGAATCCACCAGAGATTCAACAGGAAGTTCGCGATGGCGACGATCACCTGAGCGGCAGTGCGGTAGTTTTGGTTTCCGGAACCCGTGAGAGCGCCACCGGTCATCCGATGGATTCCCCGAAGAACCGGTATCCAACAAAGCCAGCGGAGCGCGACGAGAACCCCCGAGAAGTCCCGTCCGACCATATGAGGGATCACAGGGGCAATGAGCAGAACGCCCAACGCGATCCCCAGGCCCATGAGCACCGATATTCCTGCGGATCTCAGCGCGAGCCTTACCACTTTACCCATTCCTTCATGGCTGAGCCGGAAGAACCGCGGAAGCACGGCTGAGTCGAGTCCAACGATCGGCGTGGTCGCAAAATCGATCACACGATACGCCAAGGTATAAAAGCCATTCTCGCGATTCAATCCATAATGGCTCAGCATCACCTTATCGACATCGTTGTACGCAGCCTGTGTAGTGCCTGCAAAGGAGAAGCCGAAACCTTCTCGAATGCGCTGGAAGATCAGCTTTCTCTCGATCGCCGCGGATCCGATCTCGGACTTTACCCATATCATCGAGAGGCCGGCAGCGCAGCCGGAAGCAATCAATACCCCAACGGACCATTGCAAGGCGGTCGCATGGTGTAACGTCACTTGCATGACGATCAAGATCAGAAGACGCGCCAGGCTCGAGATCAGGCTAAGGATCGCTGTCCACCGCATCTTCTCGAACGTTTGAAACACCAGACTCCCAAGATTCGCAATCTGGCTGAAAAGACAATTCGCGACCACCAAGACGACGAAGATCAGATGGTCGTGGGTCTTGGTGAGCGCGGGCCCGCCGAAGAAGAGAGCGGCGGCAATCAACAGCGTGGCGCTGACGGTCACGGCCAGCGAGTTCCCCCAGTAGACGGCCGCGCGGGAACGATCCGCCGTTACGTACCTCATAAAAAGCATCCCCGCACCGAGTGCGCTGTAAGGCGTTACCAGGTTCACCACCGCGAAAGCCCCGGCAAACACGCCGTATTCCCTGACGCCTAAGAGACGCGCCAGCAGCACAAAGTAGCCGGCCTGCAAAAGGAAGTTCGCACCCTGTCCGGCAAAGATCCATGAGGCGTTTCGCGAAACCCGATGCTGCAACAGCCGCCCTATTTGGCCCCTGATATGCGCCATCTAGAAAAACCCCCCGGCCGAAATGGCTGAGGCGCTTTCCATCGGAGCTATCGCGGAGCTCTCAACCTTGCGTGTGGTCTCCGCGTTGCGTACATTCCGCACGCGCACTTTGTCGTAAACCATCATGATGAGGGCGAGCTCTAAGATACCCAATACTCTTCCATCGAACATTGCATTGAATCCCGTCCAGAACAGAATGCAGAATGCGCACCAGGGATAGAGAATCACGGCCGCAGTCTTACCCGCTTTAAAATGAAACCATACGACTCCCGAGATAATCCCCAGTCCGCACATGTATGCCAGAGTCCACCAGCCAAGATCGGAATATAGAGCTCCAGGTACGGAATAGTAGTTGAATGCCTGGCTCAGGCCGGCGGAGCTTACGGAATTGAACGCAGACAGCCAGAGACTCAGAGAGTTAGGCCAGCCGAATCTATCGCTGAAATGGAAGATACTGTTGAGCGTCGTGTTTTCCCTCAAAATGGGAAACAAAAACACGCCCCGCCCCTCATAGCTGTCGTGCATCACGCCCAGCAAAAGCGCTGCCATGCGGTTGTATGACACGATCGTATAACCGAGCAGCCCCATGATCAGGAGTCTGACCGCGACATCTCCGCGCAGCATCGATACCAAAAGAAAAATGGCCACGACTCCCAAGCCGGAGATAAGCCCTGCGCCCAGTAGCTTGATAATCTTGACCTTCTCGTCTCTTGTCTTGACGAAAAGCCAGATTATCGACAGCCCCGCGATCAATGGCATCAGGTTCGTCCTGTCTACCGTCGCTACGCAGGTCAACAGGTCGATGACAGCACCGGTGAAGAACGTAGCCCGGAAGATCATCCGATTCGTGCCGCTGAGACTGATTTGGCCTGAGCGGTACTGCGCCCACCATAAGATTCCGGTGAGGACGAACAACGCCGAAGACCACCTTCCTGTCTCCAACTGGCCGACCTGACCGGCAGCCTTGATTGCATTTCCCTGCTGAGAGGTGAGCAGCGCGACAAAATTGATCTTACCGCCGAGCACGATCAGATAAACACAACATAAGACTATTCCCACAATCATGGGAATCATGAGATACGGAAGAGGAGAGCGGACCTCAATCTTAGCAACGCTGCTCTTTCGGAAGCCTCTTGTCAGCAGTCTGCTGGCTCGCGAACCGCCGATGAACGCCGCCACGCAGCACGTGTAAAACGTCAGAGCCAACGGGTTCAACGACATGAGATCGGGCTCGTGAATATATTCTGTATAGAGACCCGAAGGAAAGAACCAGGCAAACAGAAAGATGCAGTATGAAACCATCGCGAGGCCTGCCGGCGACGCCACGTTTTCAACGACTGCTCTCTTAAAATAGTTCATCGGCTAAGTGCCTTTCAGTCCGCTTAAGGATTGGCTTGCTTGCCCGGTCTTCGGCAGAGATGCCGCCATCCAGGGTTCTCTTGACAGCCATCGAAGTCACGCAGGCCGGCTGGGAACCACCTCGAACCTCTGCTTCATTCGGAGGAACGGGAGTTCAAGAAATCGATAGGACAGGGCCGCAAAGATGACTGTGAGAATGCCTCCGCCCACAACGGTCAAAATGAAATGTTCATATCCGTGGAAGCTGCGGAACAAAGAGAACGCTATCTTGACTGCTATCTCATGGTAGACATACAACCCAAAAGACACACGCCCCAGCCAGATCAGAGGCCTTGGCAGCCATCTTTGGTCTATACCGAGCATTCCCACGATCACCAGCACGCATCCGGCACAGGCGACGCCATATCCTGCGACCATGTCAAATCCGGAGACGGCGGGCCCAATCTGCTTTGCGCCATAGACAAAGCACGCTAAAAGCCAGCATCCGTAGCCGGAGGCCAGCAGAAACGGCCTCACCCATCCACGGATATTGGGGGACCTTCCGTTCATCAGGAGTGAAAGAAGTAATCCTCCCCCAAACATTTGGAATTGGACGAAGCTGTTGTACCAGATCGTGCGATCGACATCGGCGTGTCGACTTCCCATCACCCATAGGACCAGGTCCGACAGAACAATCAGGAAGATGCTGAACACATACATTCCACGCCGGCTGAGCAGCTTTACTGTTATTGGGCAAAACAGGTAGAACTGCTCTTCTACCGAGATGCTCCAAAGGGGCAGCACCGGGTTGGAGGTATGCCAGACCATCGCGACCCAATTGCCCGCGAGGACTGCAAAGCCCGCAAACAGCATCAGGTCGCGTGGCTGCTTCTCAATGAAAAGGGCGATCACCCCGCCGATCCCCAGCCCAAAGAAGTACAGGGGCCAGATCCGAAGCACACGCCGCACGTAGAAGGAGCGAAGGTCTATCGTCCCAAATCGCTCCTTCTCGCGAAGAAGCAGCGTACCGATCAGGTATGCGCTCAGGGTGAAGAACAGAGGCAGGCCGAAACCGAGGGCATTTGCCGCTCCGGCAAGGGCGAATTTCGTCTCCGGGCCGAGGGACCCAAGGACTATGCCGCTTTGCTCCTGGGCTACGCTTCGTGGCAGCATATGGTGCAGGAAAACTGCAGCGAATGCAAAGAAGCGCACTGCGTCCAGCTCAGGCCGATAGAATCGCGCCGTGCCGGCTTTTCTTTCGGTATCAACCGGACGCGATTCTGCGGCAACCGCGGGCTCCAAGGCCGGCGATGAGCAAGGATCACAAACGTCCAGACTCGCGGACTGATTCTTCAACCTTCTGTCAGAGGGATAGATCGTTGTGCTCATTGGGACCCATATGCAAGCTCATCTGTTCCACGGGGTTGACTGCCAGCATTCCTCCGCCTCGAAAGCACGAGACATCTAGAACCTGTAAATGGCCGCCGATGAGGTCGCCCCAACGAGACTTCCCGCTCCGACCGCCATGTTACGCATGTAGCTGAAGGGGACATAAACGATATCGTCCGGCTGCAATTCCATATCCGGGTGCTTTCCTTTTTGCATGGCGCTGAGCTGTAACGGAATTTCGACATGACCTCCATCTGGCTGCTTTCGAATCAGACGGGCGTGAGAGGGGACAGCATTCGGCGGAGTTCCGCCGGCCAGCGAGACAGCCTGCAGAACCGAAAGCCTGGAGTCATTCGTAACCATGGCGATCCCGCCCGGACGGCTTACGTCCCCCAGGATGTAGACGACATCCGCCTTTGGAACCACGATGGTGTCTCCGGGAAAGACATCGACGCTCGCATCCAATGCGGTTTTTGCAGAGTTGGCGACGACGAAGTCGATCCTTTCTTTGCTGCCGCGGCGTTCGATCGTGACCTTGCGGTCAGCGAGATCCGTCAGCCCTCCCGCCAGCGCAAGGACATCGAGAACAGGGCGCGGGGTGTTGATCGCATAACTGCCCGGGCTCCGCACCTGGCCCATAATGCTGACATTCTGCGTGGCGGTTTCTTGAATGGCGACGCTGACATGCGGGGTCAGCAGGTAATGCCCATCAACGAGCGCCTTTTGAATGGCGAGCTCCGCTTGCGATGGAGTGAGCCCTGCGACCTTAACGCTCCCACCGAGAATGAGAGGCACGGTCCCCTCGTCTGTGATGCGCGCGGTCTGCTCTAGTTCAGGAGCTTCGAGGACCTTCACGTGCAGAAGATCTCCTGGCCCTGCAGTGATGCTCTCCGTTTGTGCGCAGCATACCGCAGCGCAGCAGAGGAAGACGAAAAGTACCCTTTGAGCTCTCATTTTGGCCTTATCCTTGGTGATATTCATATTTCTTGCCGCCGTAATAGCCGTAATAGCCGTAGTACGCCGCGGAGCGCGTAGAGACGAAATTGAGCAGCACTCCAATCGCCGGCCTTGCCTGGTCTTTGCGATGCATCAGCAAGAGCTTGTAGGCACGCTCCAGGGCCGGCCGGGTGGTGTAGCCAACGCGTGCCAGCAGGACGGTGGCATCCGCTAACTGGGCCAGGATTTGAGAGTCGGTAACTGGGAGGGCCGGCGGAGAGTCAATGACGATGAAGTCGAATTCGCCGCGCCATCCCTCCATGAGTGACTGCATGCGCTGCGAGCCCAGCAGCTCGGAGGGATAGGGAGGAACCGGACCGCCGGGAAGCACATAAAGATTTGGATTGCCGGGGAGCGCTCTGATCCCCTCGCTCGCATCGTGGTCCGACAAGAGAACGCTCAGACCTTCCGAGCCATCCAGGCCCAGCCGGCGGCGCAATACAGGACGCCGCATATCCGCCTCGAGGAGCAGGACTTTTTTGTCGAACTGAGCAAGAGACGCCGCCAGGTTCAGAGCAAGCGTAGACTTCCCCTCTCCGGGGTTCGCGCTGGAGATCAGCATCACCTGGGGGGGCTTGCCGCTGCGCGAGATCAGAAGACCGGAACGAAGGCCGCGGACGGCCTCGCCGAATGCAGAGTGGCGCGAGTCCAGAACGATGGCCCGGGAGGCGCCTCGAGTCGACTCAATCTGCGGCGCGATGCCTAATACAGGGATCTGCAGCGCCTCGATCTCTTCCGTGCCCTGAATCTTGTTATCAACCGCATCCACCAGCAGCGCGGCGCAGCAACCGAAGAAGATCCCCATTCCCATGCCCAGCGCCAGGTAGAGCGGTACGCGCGGTTTGCTGGGTGCGGCCGGAGTGCTGGCCCGGTCCACCACCGTGACATTGGAAGAGTGCAGGCCTTCGAGGATTCCAGCCTCTTTCAGGCGTTTGAGCAGATCCTGATACAGTTCCTGGCTTTGATCCGCTTCTTTGGACAGGATGGCATACTCGATGCTCTTGTCGTTCAGCTTCTCGGCGGCGCTCCGGTCCCTGTCATACGCGGCCTGCGAACCTTGCTCCGCCCTCGATGCAATCTGCAGGTCGTTCTGGGCGCGCTCGCCGATACGCATAATCTCGTCCCGCAGCGATTGCTGTACCCCCTTCATGGAGGCACGCTCCTGGATCAGCTTGGGGTAGGCGGGACCGAACTGGGAGGCGTCCTGGTCGATTTGCGACTGAAGAGTAGCCTCCTGCAGCCGCAGGTTCTGGATCAAGGTCAGCGAGTTCGCGACGCCAGGACTGCTGGAGCTGCCCAGGGAGGTACCGCTCAATTGAGAAATCATCTCGGGATTGCCTGTCTTCACAACCTCGGCGATGGAGGCCTTGAGCACCCGGTTCATCTGCGCCTGGGAGAGCTGAGCGGTGGACTGCTGCAGACGATCGAGAACCGGGCTGTAGATCACCGGCTTTCCCTGAGGGTCCGTTCCGCCGACGCCGAAGATCCCGCTGCCCTGTTGCAGCGCCACTACCTTCGACTGGAGCTCCTCGCTCTGCTTGCGAAGATCGCCCAATTGCCCTTCCAGCCAATGGGAAACCTCGTTGGTGGCCGTAAACTTTGTTTGAAAGGTGTAGTCGATCAATGCCTGCACAAGATCGTTGACCACTGCGGCCGCAATCTTCGGGTTGTGGTTCGTGTAGCTGACCTCAAGCAGGCGCGTACCCGCCGTGACCTTCACGTTCAAGTTTCCATGGAAGGTCTGCACCATGTGTCTGCGCCTGCCGGGAGAATCCTCCAGGCTCGCGCTGACAGGATCGGAGGGACCATGCGGCGTTACGAGCCCTACCAGCCAGCCAATCGGGCTGAAGTGAGACTTGAAATCTTCATTATGTTCAAGGTCAAGATCTTTAATTACCTTCAGCGCCAGACCTTCTGACTGAAGGATGTCGGCCTGTGTCTGAAGATCGATGTTGACCGACAATGCGTCCGAAGCTCCCCCCGACGCTGCGCCCATCAGGCTGTCGAGCCCTAGGCTGTCCGAGGAGGACTTCTCCAGTTGAATGATGCTGCTCGCGGTGTACCTCCGCGTGGTCACGACGCAGGCGCAGACCGCCAGAGCAAACACAGAGAGCGCCACTACAAAGATCGTCGTTCTACGGCGGTGAAAGATCCTCAGCAGATCGCGTAAGGAAGGTTCTTTCTCGGGAAAAGTACTCAATGGATGTCACTCCCATGTAACCAACTCGATTTGACGGAGCCCGGTTGGTGCGAATGATCGGAATCGAAGGAAGCTAGCTCGTGCCGCCCGGAAAAGTTATCTCTCAGAAGGGCAGAAATCTTCGAATCGTCCCGATTTCTTAATTGCCACTGGCCGCCCAGGAGTAAGATTTCGCTCCAGTAAGAGGTAGCTTCCAATAGGTTCCAGCAGACGTCGGACGGACGAGAGACGTGCTTCCGCCGTTGGCCTTTATATTGACCGGCATCGGGAATCGTGCGCTCTGCAACAGGATGGTAAAGCTGCGAGTTCGCGGGAAGGGACGTAGGACCCATTGCCCGCTCTCGCGACGGATCGAAAGCATTCCGTCGGTTTGTACCGTCGCAAAATTCACCACCGATCCTCGCGGATTCATCCGGGGATCGCTCAAAGGCGCAGCGTGGAACTCCACATGAGCGCCGCCTCCGCTGATGGTCAGAGAGCCCAGGATGTAGCGCTGCGTGCCGTCGTCCATTCCCTCAAGGGGAAGCCGGTCGTTCGTGCGCGGATCGTAAAGTCCAATGCGGATCGAATAGCTCCCATCGGGAACAGCAGGAGGGATTCGAATCTCCACGGGGCCTTGCATGACACTCTGGCCCGGGTTCCGCGCCGACAGGCTCCCGCCCACGGCGAGATTTCCCTGGAAGGCGATCTCCCCGCTCTCCTCCGGCTTTCCTTCATTGACGAAGTGCAGGAAAGGTTTGTACCTGTCGTTAATTGTCTTATCGATCTTCCATTGACACGTCAGGAAAACGCTTCTCCCCTTACCCTGCTTGATGCTGAGAAGCGTCGGGGCCGCATAGCCCATGTCATTCCGCGCATCCGTCTGGTTGCGGGAATTAGCGAAGATCGAGGTCGATGTCTCCGCGTAGTCGCAAATGACATCTCCGCACACAGCGGTGTAAGCCAGGAGACCCGGCGCCTTGGCCACCCATCCATACTGGGGAAGATCGATTCCCTGCCAAATCAGGCTTGTCGGCAGCGCATTCGCAACAACGGTGAGCCCATTGTTATAGGTAACCTGAACACGCGAGAATACCGCCGCCTGGGCTGCCTCGCTCGGGGTGGTCCATTCGCCATTGACCTGGTACTCGATGGAAGAGACCGCCGCGGCTCCGTAGCGCCCGGCTACCGGAGCGACCAGGTTGCTCTCCACCAGCACATGTGGGATGTCATTCCAGTATCTCTGGCCCACGAACGGCGCGTGGCCGAAGGCGACCTCCTGCATCCGGTAGGCATCCATCGCCTGCTGAGACAACATTTCCCCGGATGCCAGCCAACGCTGGTAGTAACCCATCCCATGGTTCACTTCGAGCGGGTGGATCTCTCTCAGATCGAAGTCGACGAAGAGAGGAGCGCGGGGTCCAGGCTGGTCCAGAACGCCTCCTGTTCCGAATTGAGCTTCCACGCCGTCCAGCAGTCCGCTGTAGAACCAGTGATATCTTCCTTCGCCGAAGACCGGCCCATCATGGGCCCGCCGCTCGAAGGACCATAATCCGGCATCGCCGGCCAGCCACGCGCCAAGCGTGCCGGCGCCGGGAGCATGGGCGTCCATGTCTCCATGACTGGAAGGCCAGATGCCCGAATTCACATCTATATAGGACGCTGTCGTTCCATACCGGTCGTGGATCTCCGGCGACTGCGTCGCCGCGTTCTTCACCATCCATGCCGGCTTGGTCGAATACGCTCGAACTCCAGCCTGATTCAGCCAGGAAAGCATCCGGCTGCCGTCAGAATTCAAAGCAACCGCTGCGGGATCGAACTTCGGATAGTTCGGATAGTAGTCCACGTAATTTTCGTGCAGAGCCACCAGGCAGCCGTCGGCCTTGCCTGCATTCACCGCTGCAAGGAGACCCGCGTCTCCCCCTTCTTCGTCGTTGGCCGGGGTATGCTGGGGTAGCGCGTTGTCATATCCGGCGTGCTGCCAGACGTGAATGATAGCGGCACAGCCAGTGATTCCGTAATCTCCCAATTCGGCGAGCCCTTGCTGGATCTGCTTGAAGTCACGAGTCCAGATATCGAGGACAAGCCGGCCTGACAATTCACCGATGTACGGCGAGGGTGGATTCCCGGGTGAAGGCAGAACCGCATCCACATCCGGCGAACCGGCAACCCATAAGACCTCGTGCACCGCATTCAAAGTTGAGTCCGTGCGCGGAGAATATTGAGCGGCAGTCCCATTGAGCGCCGTTGCGCGCGTAGCGTGCCAGTCCCACCATGCACTGAGAAACATGCCTGTGCCCGGCGCATACACTACATTGCCCGTATAGTACGGAATCGTCACCGGCTGCACCTGCAGCCCAGGCGACCAGGGACCCGCGTCCACAAATTGAATTACCGGCACGTCCGCATCCACAGTCGCCCGGAGACCGGAGGCCGCTTCGACAACCGCCACCGTTACATGCACCGAAACGGCGCCGAGAGAATAGGTAAGTTGGAGCCGTCCCGTTCCATCCCAGGCAGCCGAAGCACAACGCAGAACTCCCGCTCGAGCATGGATCGATGGCGCAAGGAGCTGGATACCGGCTCCCTTCCCAACAAACACAATGGTTCCGAGAGAATTCAGGCTCCCTTGCGCCGGGGGCATCCATCTGTAATTCCCCGCTGACGCGTAGAGGCGTTCCGTACTCCTCCCATACAGACTGATCAGCAGCATGAGCCCCGCAATCATCACGCTTCTTCTGCGCCCTTCCCAGGAGGGAGCAGCGCTTCGCATCCGCGCCTGCGCAGATGTGGGTATCACCTGTTCCGGATTGGGATCAATGTGCATGCGGATCATCTCTATTGCTGCCGTCTCGGACCCGGCTCGTCATTCGCCGAGCGCCTATGAAAACTGTCTTGGAAAGTCCTGCCCTGACGACTCCAAAGTAACATTACGTAATCCAGATCGCGATACAACTTCGGTGTTGTCGACACCATCACTGTATCTTTTTCGGAGCGAAGGAATCTTCGTCGATTCCCCGCTTGAAAGGAAACGGGTGAACAGGTCAGGTTCGGTGACGGAGTCAGAATTCGGCGGGCACTCGGCCCTTTCGCACGTCGAACCCAGGGGGCCTTGCAATCGAACGCAGCCGCTCTCCAGAGAAGGGCTGCCCCCAGCGAATGGTCCGATCCGCACCGGAAAGAAGCCGGGAGGCTTCCTCCGGCCACGCGTCTTTCCGCCTGCGCTGGCATGGCTCAGCCGCGGATACGAACTCAGCAAAACACGCTGCTCGCATCCTCCCGTAGGGAGTAGGCGGCTAGACTGCTCCCTGAGAACGCCAGACGGCGCCTGCGGTCCGCCACAGAATCCTGATGTCCAAGCCGATATTCCATCTACGGACATACTCTTCATCGAGGGCGACGCGCTGATTGTAAGAGAGATCAGACCGGCCCGAGACCTGCCACAATCCGCTCAGGCCGGGCTTGGCCGATGCGTAGAAAAAGTAGGCGTCGCGGTACTCATTCACTTCGGCCGATACGATCGGTCTTGGACCAACCAGGCTCATGCTGCCGGTAACGACGTTCAGAAACTGCGGCAGTTCATCTAAACTGGCCCGGCGCAGCATGTTGCCAAGCCTGGTGACCCGGGGGTCTACCTTGAGCTTTCGCGTCTCTGCCCATTCGCGAGCCGCAGCGGGATTTTCCTTGAGGTGCTTGCGCAGGATTTCATCCCCGCTTACATACATTGATCGGAATTTCCACAGAGTGAACTCACGCCCGAAGCGTCCGAGCCTTCTTTGTCGATAGAGAATGGGACCCGGAGAGCTTAGCCGCACAATGGCGGCTACGATCAGAAGGAGCGGGATGAGCGCAGGAAGAAGCGCGACCACGATGAACACATCGAGGATGCGTTTGGCAAATCTGTAACTGAGACAATTGGTACGCAGCCGATGAACAGCCAGCGATATCTGTTCCCATTCCGAGCCGTTCCGCCAGCGGCGATTCTGCTGATCTTCTGACGCAGGCAACGGCCCTGCGTCAAACTGTAGAAGCGCTGCTACCGAAAACACCTGCGAAGGGCCCCATGCTTCTGAGCCATCGAAGGTCTCACCGGCATAGACTGGCTCCAACTGAAGGGTGGAGCGATTCTCGACGAAAAGATCCCCTGGCATGTCATCCTTCAACGGTCCGGCAAGGACCTAAATTCAATGGGTTGAAATGACGCCTTCCCTTAGACGCAGGTCCGCACAAAGCGAAGGCAAAGGGACAACTCTACTGGAACAGCTTTGCGAACGCCGGGCTTTTTTGCCCGCTAGCATTTCGTGCAGGTTGGCATACGTGGCCAACGGCAAGCATCTTTCAATTAATGCGGAAGACGAACCCGGCACTGGCGCCGAGCGGGGTTAGCGTGCGATTCGTGACATAGATCTTGGAATAGGAGAACTCTCCCAGCCGGAAACTGAGGCGCCGGTTAAAATGAAGGTCGACTCCACCCAGAAGCGACCACTCCGGGCCGATTGCCTCGTCGAGCTTTGGCTCCGGCTGCCCCGTGTGCCTGGGGTTATTCCACCACCATGCATTTCCTACTCCACCGAGAAACGCACCGTAAGGAGTGAGGTGGGAGAAGTGAAGGGCGGCTCTCGGGCCCCCGAGGAGCGATTCCTGGTGCTCCATACCTCCCATCCGCAGCAACGTTCCCCGCGCCTCTGCGCCGTAAAAATGACGCGTTTGGATGATTCCCCCGGCGGAGATTCCGTATACCGCGAGATCCCCGTAGTATCGGAAATCCGGCTTGACGTCCGTAAAGGTTGCGAAAGCCGACAAGTTCGGCGCCGTGCGGAGTGCCGGCGCAATCGTCTGCGAAGATGCCCTTGAGGGTCCCCAAAAACACAGCAAGGCGATCCCAGTCCACAGACACCAGGAGATCCTGCGTGGTACACTCACTATGATCCTGCTGAGGCTAGCTACTTTCATCTGTTCCTGCTGGAACACGTCTGAAAGAATCTCGTCACGATCTCTCCCGTCATACACTCTGTCTTGCGCGACAACGGGCATTGCGGTTCCCGGGGCATTCCTCCGTTCGTGCTGGAGCGAGTTCTGGGCTATGGAATATTCGACAGAACTTCGTTTCATTGGCAGGGCTCGTTTCCCTCTGAGTCAGCTCAGCGTTCCAAAGTGATACTCGTAACAGTTACTTTTTATCGGATAATATGTAACTCTGATAGTCCACTTCAGTTGTAGCATGATTTTGTTGCGCTCCTCTCGTCCCTATGCCTGCGACCCTTCCGGAGCGCAAAGGCCGGCAAGACGCCACCTTCGCGTTCCATCTCTCGCGTTCCATCTCTCACGGCCGGTCGAAGCATCGAACCGTTCCCACGGCAGGCGGTCGAGATGCCCGCGCTCAGCTGCACGAGAAATTTGCGCTGCAAACGGCAATTTTTTCTGTGCTCACCGCGGCAAATAAAGATGTGAAAGAGGATCCTGATCCTGCTTAGAGGAGGGTTAGAGGAAGTCTAGCGGATTCTTCGCAGGGCGGAGGGAGTTGAAGAGGTCGGGCCCGGGTTGCTCACGCATCCGGGAATTTTCGCCGGGGAGGGATGGACCGCTGGCAGCGGCATTGACCTGCCGGATCCCGCTGCGAAGCGAAGATGGGCGGCAGTCTTTTCTCGCAAAGTCATAAGCGGCAGGACGCCCATGAGGAAGCGCTCTGAATGCCCGGTCCAGCCAATCGTCAGGAGGCGCTCGCAAACGATGCCCAATTGGAGACCTTGTGCCAGCCCTCCCCCGTCTCATCTTCAGGCGGTTGTGATTGCTCCTGGCGCTCCTCCGTCACTTGCGATGAGGCTTTCGCCGATCGCAGCAGGCCGATCAAAAGACTGACAAGTACGACAGAGGAGACGCCGGCGAAAGCTTCCAGAAGGTGAACGAGCATAGGAACCTCCAACATCATTCTCGATACGCGAAATCCAACCAAGGTGTCAAGAGGCCGTTTCAGTCACAGAACCCGAGGCCGACCCCTGATGCCGAATCAAGCAGACACCGCCCATCAGTAGCTGCATCCCACGGATGATAGAGCCTCAGAGAGGTCGACCGTATCGAAGGTTGGCTGCATGGATGCCTGGTCTGCGCCCGGATTGAACTGCAGGCCCAACTTCTGCATGCTCGCGAGGCGCTCAACCCAACGGCGGGTGGCTTTCCCCTGGAAGATCTCCGAGTAAGGAGACAACGTGTGCCCCCCATCCAATACGGCCCAGTTCTCAGAAGCATCGCTCTTCCCTTCAACATTGAAGCCGATCCGGGTGGTGGCAATGGCGCCGTTGAAGTTCATCGCGCTCTTCTCGATTGCTACATTGGTCTCGACGGCGACGGCGCTGACGTGCCCCTTTTTACAGATGACGTCCAGTTTCGCCTGGGCCGGCTGACCTTGCGCGTCGGTGCCGGCTTCCTGCGAAGCGGCCTGAAGGAGAACGACTTGATTACCGGCAGCGTCACCGGAGGATCGGTAAACGGACCATGAGCCGAACTGTTACGGCGTCTCAGCAAATCCGATGGAAGTGCCGGCGAGGATTAAAAGAACGATTTTGGCTGCTTTCTTCAAGTTTCTCTCCGCATCTCTTTGATTGGGTGCGAGTGAAGAATAGCAACGGCTCAGCCTCTCTCTACCACTTTATGGTCATCGACCGCCAGGATATTGGTTACGCTCCCGATGATCTCCACAAGACCCTACGATGGTTACGGGGGTGTCTTCCTTGCCAACGGCATGATTCGGCAGCCGCGCACGCAACCCATTGAAGAAGAAGGCGGATGCGAAATGGAGGCAGGACCACGAAAACGGAGAGAGGGATCAGGAGAACGATGCACGCGCTTGGATATCCGGTGCAGGCGCATGTTACCTGGTGGCCCACTCCGGAGATGCAGCGGTGGGTGGAGACGGGAATGCCCGGCCGCAGATTATAAGGAAGCACACCGGGGCGAGCGTGATCCTAAAGGAGTGCGAAATCTCGGTGCTAAAAGCCGGCGCGCGGCGAGAACTCGTGCACCATGTTCAGAAGAAGATCCGCCGCAAGGTTCAAGCCAATGGTTTTGCCCACAACCCGGCCGTTCTCCAGTTCGGGCAAGCCTAGCTGGGGATAATAAATCTGCTGTGCGATGAAGGCGCTCCCGATAGTTCCGGCAAGCAATGGGATGTTCAGCACGCGAGTTCCGGCGTTGGTTCTGGATACGGCCAACTGCTCAAACGGATCCCCGATTCTGGCCGCAATCGGGCGATTCGAACCTGCCGGTATGTACCTTGGGTCCATTCTAAGGGCCAGTGGAAAGGCGAGGTTGCTCAAGAATTGCTGTGTTTCCGACTCGCTGAATCCTCCGACAAACCGCCAGGTATGATAGCGGACACTCTCATCGATGCCTCTCCGCCATGTTTCCATGTCCGCTCCATATTGGATGACTGCATTGGCATAGGCCACTTCTTCAGCTCTCGTGCTGAGCACCGGCTTTAGCGGATAGGCCGGCTCTCCGGGGATGTTCGGCATGCCTGCAATCAGCGCTCCCTGGACAAAGTTTCTTGGCGAATAGGTGCTGCGCGCCCAGTGGACGAAGGTGCCGGCGGCGCTGAGCGGATAGTAATTCTCTTCGGTAGCCGGTCCATGATCCTCAAGGTGCTGTAGATCCTGCCGGACGGCGCCGCGTACAAGCTCGTGGGCCAGGTTCGTCGCTTCATCCCCGGCCAGGCTGAAGAAGATGTAGCGCCAGACAAATTGGTTTGAATCCAGCTCCGGCACCCCGAGCCGGTCGGCATAGAGGTGCTTGGCGATGACCGCCGCCCCTGCCGTTCCGATCCATTTCGAGAAGTTCGGGGTGAGCCGGCCGTTGTCATTGCGGGTGACAAAGATCGACTCGGCGGCTGCACCGAGTCTGCTTCCAAAACCCAGGTCAAGGCTGGCGGGTTCGTAGCGCGGGTCCTCGCGCAGAACCGCGGGCAGTAGGAAATTGCTCAGCAGATCCCTGGTTTCAGCAGTGGCCAGACCTACGCCAAAGCGGCGGCCGCTGTATCGCAGATAATCCTCGCTTGTCCTCCGCCAGCCATTCATCGCCGTGTCGTATTGCTGCATGGCATTGGCGTAGGCTTCGCCAGTTTGCGCGTTGATCGTTGCCGGCAATCCCGGCTGCACCGGAGCGGCATTGATGCGCGGGATTCCGGCGACGAAGCCGGCCTCCATAAAGTTCCGGAAAGACAAGGCGCTCTTGAGGTAGTACGCTCCCTTTTGCGATATGCGCAGGGGCGGCGATGCCGGGGCCTTGGTCTGCGATTGCGAGACGGAAGGCGCGGGCGTCGCCGGGTCGATATCCGGCCCATTTCGGTCTTCAGCAAACGCTGTTCTCGCCGGAGAGCAAGCTAGCAGGGATACTCCCGCGAGACATAGAAAAAATCTACACAAACCGGCCCGTGACATAGCCGAAATTCTGCACGAGCTCTCAGCGCAAAACAAGCACACCAAAGTCGCAGCGCGAGGCAGCCAATCTTTCTTATAACATCTGTTATTGTTACGATTCTTTGAACCTTCCTGGGCGATACTTCTGTCTCCGCGTGAGGCGCTCAAAGGAAGATCCGCCGAATCGTCCCCCTTCGAAATGCAGTGCGCTTCCCCGCGAGCCTGCCCTCCTGCCCGATCTATTCCCAAACAGTCTGAAAAAATCGGGAAGCGGAAACCAGAGAGAAGGCTCTACGGCGGACAAAACGAATTCTTCCTGAATTTTCCACGCCGTGGCCAACCCACTCCTGCCCCCGGATGCTCTTATTCTTTAGCGAAAGGAAATCTCTCCGTGGACCGAGTTCCCGGAGCGACGAGCCTTTCAAAAGGAGGAGAGGTAACCTATGGCCAACCCGAGAATCGGAAACGATGCTCGTATGGAAATCCAGCGTAACGGAACTTCCTCCGGATGGCAGCAAGGAAGCAAGCCTCGCCAGGGTGACGACGGAAGAGGGAGGGAAACGCGGGCTGAACTCGCACGAACCGCCCATCTGCCTGCCATTCAGGTGCGGAACTGGTGATCCGAACCAGTTCTCCATAATTCGGACCAGAGGGGCAAGTCCTTAAGGGATCTTGCCCCTTTCCGTTTCTGTGCCCTGCAGGGCGATCGCACCGGCCACCAAAGGATGATCCGCTTTCAGGCGCGGCTAGCCGCCAGGCCGAACCTGCGGATGAAAGAAGAGATCGTGAGGCCCTGCGCCACGATTGAGAAGACGACGACAACATAAGTCGCCACCAGTAAAAGGTTGCGCTCTATGGTCTCCCCGTGAGGCAGGGAGAGTGCCAGCCCGACGGCCAATCCTCCTCGAAGCCCACCCCACGTGAGTACAAGCACCGTCCCGGGAACCCGTTCCCGGAAGAAGGCCAGCACGCCGGTCGTAAACCCGACGCTTGCCAGCCTCGCCAGCAGGGTAACCGGGATTGCGGCCAGGCCGGCCAGAAGGAATCGGTGGGTGAGGGGCAGGATCAGGAGTTGGAGGCCGAGCAGAAGAAAAAGGATAATGTTCAGTATGTCGTCGATGAGCTCCCAAAACGTTTCGAGATGCTGGCGGGTCAACTCTGACATGGCAAGGGCACGCCCGCGGCTGCTGATCAGCAACCCTGCCGTCACCACCTCCAGAGGGGCAGAAAGGTGGAGCACGTCGGCCAGCGAGTATCCACCCATCGCGAGCGCCAGCGTGAGAAGCACCTCCACCCGGTAGCTGTCCACCAGGCACAGCAGATGATGCACCAGGTATCCCAAGGCATACCTAAGTACGATCGCTCCGCCCGCTTTGAGCAGAAGCAAAAAGCCGAAGGCGCGTAGCGACGGCAGCAAACCGCCATCCGAGGCGCTGAGGAGCGTGAGGAACAGGGCGGCCCCTACTCCATCATTGAAGAGTGATTCCCCGGCAAGCTGTACCTCAAGTCGCGGAGGAGCACCTGCGCGGCGCAGCATCTCGAGGACCGCAATCGGATCTGTCGGGGAGATTAGTGCGCCAAAGAGCAACGCACTCATTGTTTTGAGGTGGATGCCTATGGTGAAAAGGGCCAGCTTGAACAACCCCGCCACCAGAATGGTGGAAGCAACCGTAGCCCCAACCGACAGGCTCAACACCGGAACTCGTTCCCGGGAAAGCTGCGAGATGTCCAGTTGCAGCGCGCCGGCAAAGAGGAGAAAGGCCAGCATCCCGTGCAGGACCACCTGGCCAAAATCGATACCAGAGATCCACCGCTCGACGGCGACGCGGAGCCACGGTGACGCTTGCCCGCCTGCGATCAATCCTCCCGCGGCACAGAGAGCTAGAATCATCGTGCCAACCGAAGTAGGCAGCCGGAGAACGCGGCTGCTGAGAAAGCTGAAGAGTGCGCCGACAGAGACGAGCAAGCTGAGCAGCGCAAAGGTCCACATCTGACGATATTACCGTTGCTGGTTTGCGGTTCTTACGCCATGGATCAGTGCCCCGCTTGAACCCTCCATTCGAGGTTCCGTCGGCCGGCTGCTTTCAGCTCTCCTTGATCCAACCCCTCCGATTCAAAGCACTACGAAACAGTCTCCAAAGCCCCACGCATTTTCGTCTCTTCTTCTCCTCTTCGCGCGATCTTCGGCGCCCCCGGCAACTCTGTTTCATTCAGCTCAACCAGATTCCGCACAGACGGGACGAGGGGGGATGAGTTAAATTAGCATGCTGGATGCCCGCGGGCGGAGCGCTCGCGGTAGAGAACCACGAGCCAGGAATTGTACTTATCGAGCACGTGCGTTACACGCCCTGATATCTTCTGCGGGCCTGGGCGCCTCCGGCGCGTATACTTTCTGGCGCTGGCGAATGCCGGGTCGCGTGAGGACATACGCATGCGAGACAGCTCGAAAGATTTCCCTCCCCCTATTCCGCGAATCTTCTCGGTCACGGAACAAGAGCTTCCGCGTTCGCGGCAGGATGACGAAGAAAACCCAATCCCTGGAGGACTTCCATGAGTGCTGTGCTCAAGCAATGCGCGGTAATTGCAGTGGCGGTTGCAGCGTTGGTTCTTGCAGGTTGTTCCCCTTCGGCCCAGCCTCCAGTCAGCAATGAGACGACGGCGGCAAAGGCGCCAGCAGGTCCTCCACAACCTGTGACCGCCAAAACAGCTTTTTGGCCGATGTACACCTCCGCCCGCAATTGGGCTACGGATTTCGTGACCCTCAGCCTCACGCTCAGGGATGTTCCGGGATATGAGAGCCAAGGAGGAAAAGGGGCTGTCTGGGAAGCGACTTTTGGTTCCCCGAGCCTGCGTCAGTACCGCGTCTATTCCTATTCGATCGCGAAGATCCCCCCGGATATCTACCGCGGGGTTGTCGCGCGCCAGGCACTACCGTGGGGCGGAATCTCACGCGACGCGATGCCCATTGAGCCCTCGGGCTTCAATGTCGACTCGGACGCCGCGTACACGGCGGCTGCAACCGACGCGGCTGGCTGGTTGAAAAAGAATCCCAATAAGAAACTCAGCTCCTTTGAACTGCGAAACGCATTCAGGTTTCAGACGCCCGTGTGGTATCTCATGTGGGGAGATAAGAAATCCGGTTACGTCGCTTTTGTGGACGCCGCCACTGGAAAGGTAATCAAGAAGTAGCGCCCCTCCTGGGGGTTGCGAGTTTCCCCAGCAGTTCTAACCGTCACGTCTTCGTCTGTGGCTCCGGTACAGCCGAAGAGCCTTGAGAAGCAGCGTCGATGCCGTCCAGGCAGCCAGAACAGCGGCGGGGAGACTGACTGCGTGAGGCCAGAGCGCGGCAATCGCGGCCAGGAGGAAGAGCCCCGCGGCGGCCACTACCAGGACCGGGGTCTCGGCAGGGCCGAGCGTCTGCTTTTGGGCGATCGCCGCGCCTACGGTGCTGCCGATCGCCAGGACCCCGGTTGCGGCCCGTCCGGCGCTTCCCCGGGCCGCACCCTTCGGGTTAGTTCTCGGGCTGCGCCGATGGGCCGGATGCACTTTGTGTTTTCTTCCCAGGACGATCTCGGTCGAGCGGCTCAGATCTTCCAGATACATCTCCTCCATTCGGCGCGCAAAGATCTCGTCTTCTACGATCACATCCATTTCGCAGTTCCCCATCCAGCTGGAGAGGTTCAGGTTCGTCGAGCCGACCCGCGCCCAGCGGCCATCAGCCACCGCGGTCTTTGCGTGAAGCATCGATCCCTGCCACTCGAAGACCCGGACCCCGGCCTCCAACAGCGCCCGGTAGCCTACACGAGACATGGAGCGAACTACGGGAAGGTCGCTGGTACGCGGAAGAAGCAACCGCACATCAACCCCGTCGAGCGCGGCTGCACCCAAGGCTTCCACATAGCTTACGGTTCCGAGAAAGTAAGCATCTGTCAGCCAGATCGACCGGCGGGCCACAGCCGCGATCAGTTGATCCACCCGGTAGAGTCCGGCCTTGCCTGGCACGGTGGGAACAACTCGGACGGCCACCTCACCGGCGGCCGGGATCGCCGCGTTCTCCGAGACGAGTTCCTCCGCCGGCACGCCAGGTCCCAATCCGGCCCACATCGCGGCGAAGGCCTGTTCCAGGTCAAAAACCGCCGGACCTTCAAGCATGACTCCGGTATCTCTCCACGGCTCAATGCCGCGCTGAGGATCCCCAACCCAGCTCTGTCCGACGCAAAGCCCGGAGACAAAGCCGATCCGGCCGTCGATCGTGATGGTCTTCCGGTGGTCCCTGCTGATCCATCCCAGCGGGCTGTCCAAACGGGGAGGGTTAAAGCATCTGACTTCGACCCCCGCCTGCCGCATACGCCGCCAGAACCCCCGGGAGGATGCGCCCCGCGCCCCGAACCAGTCGTAAATCAAGCGGACGCGAATACCCTCTCGCGCCTTGGCGCATAGCAGATCCGCAAACTGACGGCCGACTTCATCGGAATGGATGATGTAGCTCTCAAAATAGACCGTCTTGCGGGCTTCCCGGATAGCATCGAGCCACGCCGGGTAGTTCTCCCGCGCATCCTTCAGTAAACGCACGCGATTGCGGTCAACCAGTGGCGCGCCTGCAGCGCGCGCGAAGGCTCCGTCCGCGAACAAAC
>DASYYO010000434.1:0-10392 GCA_035933805.1 Acidobacteriaceae bacterium
GTGAGAATGGAGTAATTCGTGCTTTGCCCGGACCCCGGGCCGCGGATCCTGCTGCCGGGAGACTGCGGCAGCGAATCCGATCACGTCTCACAAGCCACCTGCAGCTCTCATTCCGGTTCGTTCCCGGTTCATCGGTGAACGATCCGGGCGACGCTGCGTCTATAGGACACAAGCGCCTTGCTATACAAATTTATAAGAGCCGCCGGTCTTGATAGACTTGAAGCGCAACCGTGCAGATAACGTCCCTGCCGCAGGAACTAGAGAAATCCCATGACCGAAATCAACCGTACCGAGAACCCAGGCCGGGAGATCAGACCTTTCGGCTGTATCTCTCCCCTGGACCCCCAAGCCGGCTTCACTTTGATGGAGCTGCTCATCGTCATGTCGATCATGATCATCCTGATGCTGATCGCGATTCCCAACTTCATCAGCATGAAGGCGCAGGCGGACGAGACCTCTGCGATGCAATCCCTGCGGGCCATCTACCAGGCGCAGATCCAATATCAGATCAATTTTCCTGCAAACGGTTTCGCGTGCTCCCTGGCCGCCCTTGGAGGCAACTCCAACTCGGGCGCGCCGACCCCGCAAGCGGCACAGGTGCTGCAAAACGATCTGGCGAGCGGTCAAAAATCGGGATACACCTTTAACATCGTCAACTGCACCAAAGTCACGGTGAACAATCAGGACATGTATACCTCTTATGAAGCAACCGCGGTTCCGCAGTCGGTCGGGAAATCCGGTCATCGCGGTTTCTGCCTTGATTCAAAAGGAGCCATCACGGCAGACATGGCCGGGGGAACCAATTGCACCCAGCCAGTGCAGTGAGAATCGCCGTCCGTGGGTTCAGCAGGGATAGATCGCGGCGGCGTTCGGTCCTTTACCTCGGGCCGGGCCAGTGAGAAGCGGCAATTCCATCGATCGGCTCAGACGGCAGCTGACGCGCTATTCCCTTGCGATTATGCTGCTGGCATCGGCCTGGAGCGTGCACGCGGCGGAGCCTGACGCCACCCAACTCTCCGCCGCCCAGCTGGCGCACCGCGTGGACGGCTATTACAACTCCCTCCATTCACTGCGCGCCCAGTTCACCGAGAGCTATCAGGGGATGGGTATCGAGCGCCATGAAGACGGAGAACTGCTCCTGCGTAAGCCGGGAAAGATGCGGTGGAACTATGCCCAGCCGCCGGGAAAGGTCTTTCTCCTCGACGGTAAGTTCGGCTGGTTTTACAGCCCCGGCGATGCCCAGGCGCAACGCATCGCAGCATCACGAATGGACGACGTGCGTTCGCCGCTCCGCTTTCTGCTGGGCCACACGCAGATCGAGAAAGAATTTGTCAACTTGAGCCTCTCCAGGTCGGCTGGCGGCATGGAACTCTCAGGCATCCCCAAAGGCATGCAGGAGCGCGTAGCCGGCGTAACCCTGGGAGTGACTCCCGATGGAGTCATTCACTCGATCGTTGTGACCGAAACCGACGGCGCCCGCACAGCGTTCGAGTTCACTGCCATTCAACCGAATGCTCCTGTTCCCGACGATGAGTTCGTTTTCCACCCGCCTGCCGGGATTCCCGTGGTAGACGGGCTGCCCCCGATCTAGGGCCTAAGTCAGGCCAGCCGCCGGTCGAAGATCAGAATCTTCCGCTGAGCGGAAATCGCTCGCCCGGCGTCTGTCTATCAGTCTCTTCAACCCAGAGGCGGCCTTTCGCGGGCGGAGGATCGAGGACTAGCCTGACGGATTTCGCCGCGGCCGCCGTAACTTGAAGTATTCAGGATGGTTCTCACCCGCGGTTGGGATGGGCGTCCGTTCGCGCAGAGTCAGCTTTGCCCGACCGGATGCTCTGCGGAGGAGCAGCCATCGCCGTATGCGCATGAGTCGCGGACGAAGGCAGGCGTTCAGCTTCTGCTGGAGCGGCTCAGAACCAATCGGCAAACTGGTATCGTTATTAAGATAGGACAATTTTTCTGCGGGTAAGACCCGTAAAGTGGTATTCAACGAATGGCAGAGTTTGTCGTCAAGCTGGCTGACGAGCGCGGGCGCATCCAGGAGCAGATTCAGGTAGCCGGCTCCGCGGAGGAGTTGCGCAGCCGCTTCTCTCAAGCCGGGTACTACGTGTACTCGGTGCGGGCCCGTGGAATGGGCCGCGGGGGCGGAAGCCGCAAGCGGGCGAAGCTTGAAGCTTTCATTATCTTCAACCAGCAGTTCCTCACCTTGATCCGCGCCGGGCTGCCGATCCTTGGCTCCCTTGAGATGCTGGCGAAAGGCCAGAAGAACGCGAGTTTCCGCGCCCAACTGGAGAACGTCGCCGCACGCGTCCGCACCGGGGAGTCGCTCTCCTCCGCGTTTGAAGCGCAAGGCGGATTTTCGCTGATTTATACGACCACCCTGCTGGCCGGGGAGCGAAGCGGCCATCTGGAAGATGTGTTGGGCCGTTTTCTGGCTTTTCAGCGAATCTCCCTTACTTTTCGCAAGAAGCTGACTGCGTCGCTTTTTTATCCGATCATGCTCATCACCATGGTCATGGCGCTGTTCGTGTTCCTCATCAGCTTCGTGGTGCCCCGCTTTGCCCTGCTGTACGACCAGATCGGCACCAATCTCCCCTCGGCGACGCGATTGCTGCTCGCCGTTGGCAATAATTTTCAGCACTACATCCTTTGGGTTCTGGCTGGTTTTGCGCTTCTCGTTTACTCTGGCTTCCGCTACAGCCGCACCGAGGCCGGAGCCGCCCGAGTGGACCGGATGCGGATCGGAATGCCCATCTTCGGCAACATATGGCGCAAGTACCAGGTTGCGCTGTTTTCCCGTACGCTCTCCACCTTGCTTACGGGAGGTCTCCCGCCCTTGCCGTCGCTCGAAACGGCGGCGCGCTCGATCTCGAGCAAGATCATCGCGCAAGCTGTCTTTTCATCGGTAGGGAGCGTGCGCGAGGGCAAAAGCCTGGCGCGCAGCCTGGAGACAACCGGAGTCTTCCCCGATCTCGCAGTAGAGATGATCGACGTTGGGGAATCGACCGGTGCGCTGCCGCAGATGCTCAACTCCGTGGCCGAGTTTTTCGAGGAAGACGTGCAAACGGCGCTGACCGCCGCGCTGGCGTTGATCGAGCCCGCCATCCTGATCGTGATGGGTTGTGTTGTGGTCGTAATTCTGATCGCATTGTATCTGCCTATCTTCTCCCTGGGACAGGCCAGCAGTATGGGGCCGCATTGAAAGGCAAATCGCTTTGAAGCTACCTTCTGACCCACAGTTTCGTCATACATTCGCCAGGAGGTTCCGTGGCTGACAGCATCGTGTTGGTCCCTCCGCAGACGGCGGAATTCGATGAAATTGCTCGCGCGCGTGCGCTCGCGCAGCGCTATCGCTGCGAGTTTGTCGATCTCAAGAACTTTCGCATTCAGCACGAGCTCTTCCGCAGCGTTCCGGTGGACATGATGTTCCGCTATAACTTTGTGCCGCTGGAGCAGCTCGAAGACCGGTTGATCATCGCCGTCTCTGATCCCAGCCGGCTGATGGTGCTCGATGAGATCAGCGGCCTGTTAGGGCAGCGCGTCGTTACCCGGGTTGCTACTCTTTCGCAGATCAACGACCTGCTCAAGAAGACCGAGCAGTCACAGCGTGTGCTCGACGAGGCTTCGGAAGGGCTTACCTTCGACGTCATCTCCGCGGAGGAAAATCCCGACGAGAATATCTCGATCGAAAAGCTGACCTCCGAAGAAGACATCAGTCCTATCATTCGCCTGGTAGATACGACGATCTTCACTGCTTTGGAGCGCCGCGCCTCCGATATTCACCTGGAGACCTATGACGACTGCCTCATGGTCAAGTACCGCATCGATGGAGTGCTCCAGGCTGCGATGGCGCCGATCGCCCGCGAACATCACTCGACCATTCTCTCGCGCATCAAGGTGATGAGCGAGCTTGATATCGCCGAGCGCCGCGTGCCGCAGGACGGGCGCTTCCGCGTTCGCTACAAAGGCCGCCTGATCGACTTCCGCGTCTCCATCATGCCCACGGTTCACGGAGAGAACGCCGTGCTTCGCGTTCTCGACAAAGAGTCGATGAGCGAGAAATTCCAGAAGCTCACGCTGGAGGTCGTCGGCTTTGCCGAGGATGATCTGCGCCGCTTCCGCCGTTATATCCGCGAGCCTTATGGAATGGTCCTGGTCACGGGACCGACAGGCTCCGGCAAAACGACCACTCTCTACGCCGCGCTCAACGAGATCAAGAGTGATGAAGACAAGATCATCACGATCGAGGATCCAGTCGAATATCAGATTCGCGGCATCACGCAGATTCCGGTCAACGAGAAGAAGGGGCTCACCTTTGCTCGCGGCCTGCGATCCATTCTGCGGCATGATCCCGACAAGATCCTGGTAGGCGAGATTCGCGATCAGGAGACTGCCCAGATCGCCATCAACTCCGCTCTGACCGGCCATCTGGTCTTCACAACAGTGCACGCGAATAATGTCTTCGATGTTCTTGGCCGTTTTCTCAATATGGGCGTCGAGGTCTATAACTTCATCTCCGCGTTGAATTGCATTCTCGCCCAGCGCCTCGTCCGCACCATCTGCGAACATTGCTCCCATCCCGTACACTATGACGAGGAGACCCTTCGCAACAGCGGACTCGACCCTGACCAGTGGAGCGGCTTTGCCTTCCATGAAGGCGCAGGCTGTATCGAGTGCGGAGGAACGGGCTACCGGGGCCGTACTGCGATCCATGAGCTGCTCGAGCTCACCGACCCCATCCGGGAAATCATCCTGTTAAAGAAGCCGGGTTCCGAGGTACGCAGGCTGGCGCAACAGGAAGGCATGCAATTTCTACGAGAATCGGCCATGGACCGCGTCCGGCTGGGTTTGACGACGCTCAAGGAAATCAACAAGGTCACATTCGTCGAGGCATTTCGCTAGTGAGCATTGGCACGCGCATTTTTCCATCCGAGGCTACCGCGCTCCGTCCGCGCCTGGCGTGCGAGATTACGCACGCTGGAGTGGTATCCGCGCGTCCCGGCACGGGAAACCAGGAGATCTTTTCGTCCTTTGTGCCGCTGCGTCCCGGTACCTTTTCCCCTGGTCTCAAAACTCCCGTCTTTCACGATCGGGCGGCTGTTTCAAGCGCACTCCGGCAGGCTCTCGACGCGGTTCGTCTGCGCGAAACCCAGATCACGATGGTGATTCCCGACGCCTCCGTCCGCGTGCTGCTCCTGGACTTCGACAGCCTTCCGGAAAAGGCCGCCGACAGGCTTCCGGTCGTCAGATTTCGGTTGCGCAAGCTCGTCCCGTTCGAAGTGGACGACGCGGCAGTCACCTATCAGGTGATGCCCGCCCAGGACGGGTTGGTTCGCATTCTGGTTGCCGTCGCACCAGGCGCCGTTCTGGCCGAGTACGAGAGTGCGGTCCGCGAAGCCGGCTACGAGCCGGGCGCCGTACTTCCAAGCACGCTGGCCGCGCTGGCTGCGGTCAGCACGAGTGAGCCGTCGCTGGTGATCAATCGCAGTGCGAACTCCGTGACCACAGCCATCACACGGCAGAACGAGTTGCTGCTCCATCGCACCCTCGAGTTGACCGAGAAGGACCTGCTTCCGGAGGAGAATGAACGGCACGCGATCGCCGAACTGCAGCAGTCGATCAGCGTAGCGATCGCCTATTTTGAGGACTCGCTTGCTTCTGCGCCGCGCGAGTTGCTTGCCTGCGGATTCGGCGGCGCAGAAGAACTCGAGCATCTGCTCGGAGAATTCCCCATCCCAGCCCGTGACCTGGTTCCCGCACTCAGAACCGTCAATGCTCCTTCGCTGCCGCGTGGGATCCTGGCCGGCGTGGTAGGAGCGCTCGCAAGCTGATGCGCATCTCGCTGAACCTCGCTTCTCATCCCTACGTCGAGCTTGGCCCGATTTATCAACGGCTGCGTCTCCTGATCGCCGTACTTGCCGTTCTCGCCGTACCGCTCTGGTTTCTACTTCGCACCGAGACTCAAAAAGCAGAAGCGGCTCACGCACGTCTGATTGCCGCCCAACAGAGCGTTGCAGCTCTCCAGCGCGAGCAGCAGACGTATCAATCCGATATGCGGCTGCCGCAGAATGCATCGGTGTTGCGCGAGTCGCAGTTCCTGAATGGGCTCTTCCAGCGCAAGGCTTTCTCCTGGACAGCGGTCATGATGGATTTGGAAAACGTTCTGCCGGGCGGCGTGCAAGTAGAAAACATCGAGCCGGTGATCTCCCGCAACGGCAATGTGACCATTCGCCTCCGCGTCAACGGGCAGCACGATCGGGCGGTGGAGTTGATTCGTAACCTGGAACATTCGCGGCGTTTTCTCTATCCTCGCCTCGCCGATGAGTCCGCAGCATCGGCGCAAGGCGGCCGCGGCCTCGAGCAGGTCAGTGCCGCGAGCGGCGTCAACTTCGACATTCTGGCGGACTACAATCCGCTGCCGCCTGCCGGGAAAACAACACCGGACCGTGGCCCGGCCAAGAGCGGCGGAAAGGCAGCGAGCAGCCTCGCCCGGGCTCAGGCGAAGAAGCAATCTGGAAGGGCGCCTCGCGCTGTCGCTTCGCCAGGAAAGGCAGGCGCCCGATGAAGCAGCTCCGGTCGAAGACCTTCAGCCTGCTCAACCTGCATTTCCTCATTCTCGGCGCGCTTGTCATTTTGAACGCAGTTCTCCTGACACGCTTCATTGTGGCCTGGCACACTCTGCGGGACGCCAGCCCGGAACAGATGGCCCAGGAACGATTGACGTATCGCACGCTTGATCTCCAGTTGCGTCCGCTGCTCGGTCTACCCGGGAAGGTGAGCCAGGCGCGAGAGCAGCAAGGCGATTTTTACGAGAAGCGGTTCCCCGGCGCGTATTCAACCATCTCCGCGGCGGTCAATGATCTCGCGGCCCAAAATAACGTCCGGCAGACTCGCATCTCTTACTCGCAAACCCCGGCTCTTCCTGGGCTGCTCGAAGTGCGCCTGGACGCAAGTCTCAGCGGGGAATATGCGCCGCTGATGCACTTTATCAACGGCCTGGAACGGAGCAAGACCTTCTTCATCATCAACGGACTGGCTCTCACCGGACAGCAGGGAGGCCTGGTGAACCTGCGTCTTCGCCTGACCACTTACCTGCACGGCGCGGATCTTGACCAGCTCACTCCGCCGCAAGGCGACCAGAGCGATACCCCTGCAGGAGAGGAGCGCTGATGGCTCTCCGTGTCGGAGCAGAAGACAAGAAAAAGCTGTATCTGGCCTTGGGCCTGGGCGCTGTCATGTTGCTCATGCTGGTGCGCTTTCTTTGGCAGACCTTCGGCCCCTCCGGGCCTGCGGTCGTGCAGCCTCCCACAGTCATCAATGCACCGCGCAGCCCGGAGCCTTCGGCGTCTGCTCCAGAATCGGCCGAACTGCCCTACGCTCATCAAGCCTCCAAAGTAGCCTCCGCCTCTTCTCTGGATCCCACTCTGCATCCGGAGATCATGCGGCAGGCCGAATCCCTCGCGTACACCGGAAACGGTAGAAACATCTTCTCGCAGTTCTCGGCTCCGCCGGTCATTCCCAAGGCTGTGGCTTCTGCCCGGCCGTCAGCGGCCGCCGCTGGTCCGGCTGCTCCTCCTGCTCCGCCGCCCATCAACATGGTCTTTTACGGTTATGCGGCCCAGAAGAACGGCCACAAACAGGTCTTCCTGCTGCAGGGAGACGATATCTTCATTGCATCGGAAGGCGATGTGGTGGATCGGCGCTATCGCGTCGGCAAGATCGGCGCAGCGTCAGTCCAGATCGAAGACCTGCCTTATCGCAACACGCAGACGCTACCTTTGATGCAGTGAGATTGGCTATGCTCCAGCCGCGACAGATGCCAGCAGGCACCCCGGAGAAACTCAGCACCGGAAGGGAAGACGGCTTTCTTCTGCTCGCCGTGCTCTTCCTGCTGGCGCTCGTTCTATTGACCCTGTCCATCGCGGCGCCTACCGTGGCAACCGATCTTCGCCGGGAAAAAGAGATTGAGACAATGCACCGCGGCATGCAATTCGAGCGTGCCATCCAAGTCTATTACCGCAAGTTCGGCAGCTATCCGAATACCATTGACCAACTGGTGAACAGCAACGGGCAGCGATTTCTGCGGAAGCGATATCTGGATCCGATCACGGGAAAAGACGATTGGCGCATCATCCACTTGGGCGAGGCGCATGTCCCGCCAACCGGTCCCTTCGGGCAGCCTCTAGCCGGAAGCATTCCGGGATCGACGCCGGCCGGCGCGGCCAGCCCCATGGGGGCTTCAGGTTCGGGCTTTGGCTCGCCTGCTTCTTCTCCAGGCGCTGCTGGTATTGGAGCTGGCGGCGCATCGTCCGGATCCTCAAGCTTCGGCTCCTCCGGTTCAAGCTTTGGCTCCTCCGGATCCTCAAGCTTCGGCTCCTCCGGCTCAAGCTTTGGCTCTTCTGGTTCAAGCTTTGGCTCTTCCCCTTCTTCCGGAGCTCCCTCTTCCAATCCGTCGGATCCGAATAGCAGCGGTTCATCCGGATTCTCGCTGGGGCCAACCAGCTCAAGCTCGGCCGGCTCTTCCGGGGGGATCGGCTCTTCCGGTGGAACGAGCTCGCCCGGCTTATCGGGCACCCCGGGCGGTGTCGGTGGAACAGGTAGCAGTGCCTTCGGAACTCCGGGAGCGACCATGGGCGGGGCTCCTATCGTCGGTGTCGGTCTGCCGGTGGCGAAGACCTCGATCAAGAGCTTCAAGAAGCAAACCAAGTACAACCAATGGGAGTTCGTCTATGACCCCAACCAGGACCTTGGGGCCATGATGGGACAGAGCGGTGCAGTTCAACCAGGCGGGGCAACCGGCGGAATCGGCGCTCCGAACGGCATGAGCGGCAGTCCCACGGGCATGGGCGGCAGCTCAGGATTCGGCGGCAGCTCAGGGTTTGGCGGTGGTTCGGGATTCGGCGGGGGTTCAGGATTCGGGGGAGGCTCTGGCCCCGGCGGAGGCTCCGGATTCGGGGGAAATTCCGGAACAAGCAGCCCAGGCTCCCCCGGGGGCAACTCTCCGGCCGCGCCGGCAAGTCCGTTTGGGGGCTCCACTCCTCCGGGTACCCAATGACCCAGCTCTGCCGGGCAGAGCGATTCCATTCTGCTGATGCAGCGGATGCACTCGCCAGAGTCCGGCCCTTATTGAAAAAGAGCCACGCGCTACCTCTTTTGAAATTCCGGTGAGCCTAGCAGAAGACCGGCCAGCACAGCCGTCTGCTTATCGGCAGGAGGCGGAATGGGCGCTGCAAGATCGATCATCTGTACCAGCGCAGCCTGCCTCGCCGCTCCGGCATTTTTGCCCGGAGGCTGATTTGCCGGCGGCTGCGCGGGAAAACCTGCCGGCGTAATTCCGGCGCCATCCGCGAGCTGCTGCAGCACCGCGTTCCGCATCTGCGGAGCCAGCGCGCGGTTCAGGAGTATCTCCTCAAGATCCTGCTCCTTCTGATCCACGGTGCTGGGGTTGGAGGTGGTGGAGTTGCGCCCGTCCATCCGAAGCAGCGCATCCAGATCCGTCATCGTTCCCAGCCTGTGAGCAGCCAATGCCAGAGAGAGATTCATGCGGTCCAGAAGGTCCCCGGTGTTGACCCATGCCTCCGCTTTCCATGAGTAGCCGTTTGGCGTCTGACAGCCGTAGAAAGGCATCCCGAGCTGATTCATCGCATTGAGCAAGGCGGCCGGACGCACCACCTCGCCGCCGGTCGCGCGCACCGCCGAGACCACAAACTCTTCCGGAGTTTTTACCTTGGCGCGATAGACATCCTTTGACCAGAACTCCGGAGAGTCCAGCATCGTGCGCAGCACCTCGCGAATCTCTCCGCTGGTCGCAAGATAGGTCTTTGTCATCCGATCAACCAGCGCTGGCGGCGGGTTATCGCTGACAAAACGCACAGCGAGCTGCTGGGAAATGTGGCGCGCAGTCGCCGGACTGGTGGCCAGCATGTGCAGCACATCCAGTCCTTCCTTCTCCCCGTTCTCCTGAATTGTGCGGCCCAGCACGTATTTCGGGCCAGGCTCGTGCCGCCGCGGATTGAAGGTGAAGCCGGGGTCCTTGCCCGGTTCGTTGATGGTCCAGCCGGTGAAGACCTTGGCGACTTCGGTTACGTCTTTCTGCGTGTATCCACCATCCACTCCCAGGGTGTGGAGTTCCATCAGCTCGCGTGCGTAGTTCTCGTTCAACCCTATGTCCCTGTTCTTGAAATTCGGGTTCATGCGCGCGCGTGTCGCGGCCAGAGAATCGGGTCCGATGCTGGTTTGGTTATCGAGATAGAACAACATTGCCGGACTCTTGGCCGTTGCTACGAGCAGATCCTCGAACTTGCCCATGGCGTTCGGAGCGATTGCGTTCCGCTCATAGTCGATCAGGTACCAGGGGGCAAATGGTCCCTTTCGCAGATAGACATTGAAGTGGTT
>DASYYO010000030.1:0-7546 GCA_035933805.1 Acidobacteriaceae bacterium
GATGCTGTGCCTTTCCGCCAGGTCTACATTCACGCTCTGGTTCGCGATGCTGACCGCCAGAAGATGTCCAAGACCAAGGGCAATGTCATCGATCCGATCGAAATTGTGAAGCGATTCGGCACAGATGCGGTCCGATTTACGTTGGCCGCGATGGCTTCGCCGGGCACTGACATCGCCTTCAGCGAGGAACGAACCGATGGTTACCGGGCTTTCGCCAACAAAATCTGGAACGCAGCCCGTTTCATCTTTATGCAATTGGACCGGGCAGCCGAGGCAGGGATGGTTGTCGACCCGCAGGATCTGCCGGAGGAGCCGTTTGCGCCCGAAGGCGCACCCCTCGACTCCCGCTGGATCGTCGCGCGGTTGAACAGCACGGTGATCGCTGTCGACCAGGCTCTCCAGACCTATCGCTTCCACGAGGCCGCAAACCTGGTCTATCAGTTTTTCTGGGGCGACTTTTGCGACTGGTACCTGGAGATCGTAAAACTGCGGCTTGACTTTTCCGAGTCAGCGGACCGAGCCGCCACAAATGCCGCTCTCACGACCCTGCTCAGCGTCTTTGAAGCAGCGCTTCGCCTGCTCTCTCCGTTCATGCCCTTCATCACAGAGGAGATCTGGCATGCCCTTTACAATGGCGCGCCTCCCGTACGGTCGATTGCGCTCTCCCGCTTCCCCCGGGGAGGGGAGCACTCGAATGATGCGGCGGAAGCCGAAATGAGTGTCCTCCAGGAGCTTATCGTCACTCTCCGGGCTCTGCGAAAGGACCTCGGAGTGGAGGAGAAGGCAACGGTGCCGGCGCGTCTCAGCCGCTATCGCACGCCTGCAGATTGCATCGCATTCATTCAGCGCCTTGCCCGCGTCTCGGAGATTGTCGAAGTTGAAGGGCCGCTCGATGGCGCGAATGGCCGCAGCACCGCCAACTTCGACGTGGCGATCGTCTACGAGCGTAAGATCGACATTGCCGCGGAGCGAGAGCGTCTCGCCAAAGAACTCGCGCGATTTGAAAAGGAGATGGCAAACGCTTCACGCCAACTGGAGAATGAAGGCTTTCTTTCCAAAGCGCCGCCGAATGTCGTCGAGGGGCTGCGCCGGCGCGCAGAAGAATTGAGCGCGCTGGTTCCTAAAACCCAGGCCGCTCTCGACAGCCTCAACGTCGAACGATAGTCAGCTCACTCGAACAAGGGAAGGCGAATGGACTGGAAGAGCAAGCGCGTCGAGGCGATCTTAGAACAGGCCCTGGTCGAAGATAAGGCAACCAGCGACGTTACCACCGCGATCACCATCGACTCAGGGTTGCGCGCGTCGGGCATTGTCGTAGCCAAACAGGATTGCGTGATCTGCGGCCTGGGCGCCATTCCGCGTTTTCTTGAGATCTTTGGCCGGTTGGACAAGCGCGGCGCAAACCGCTTCGAAGTCGTAAACCATCCGGAGATGTTCGATGGCGTTCGCGTGAAAAAGGGTCAGGCGGTCGCGGTCGTACGCCATAACGCGCGCGCCATTCTTGCCTGCGAGCGGGTCATCCTCAATCTGATGCAGCGCATGAGCGGCATCTCCACCACGACCCGGGCCTATGTGGATGCGATCGCCGGCACCAAGGCCAAGGTTCTCGACACGCGCAAGACGATTCCCGGGCTGCGCGTGCTCGACAAATACGCGGTTCGCTGCGGAGGCGGGCAAAACCATCGCCTCGATCTCTCCGACGGCATCCTGATCAAGAACAATCACATTTCGCTGGGCGGCGGTCTCCCCAAAGTGCTGGCGCGGGCGCTGGCCGAGCGGAAGCCGGGCCAAACCGTCGAGTGCGAAGTACGCAGCTTTGCAGAACTCGAACAGGCGCTCGACGGCGGGGCGGAATCGCTGTTGCTCGACAACATGACTCCATCTGAGATCAAGAAAGCGGTCGCCATCGTGCGGGGACGAGGACTCTCCATCCCGATGGAGGCTTCGGGCGGCATCACACTGGAGAACATCCGCAAGTACGCGCTTGCCGGCGTCGACTACATCTCCGTCGGCGCCTTGACGCACTCGGCGACCGCCGTCGATCTTTCCATGCGGATCACCGCGGAGCTTTTCTAGGAGCGGCTCTCGTGAATCCCGCAGAAGAGGATCGCTACGATCTTCCGGCGCTTGACGCGGCGCTTGTCTCCGCCCCGTTCGCCGGCAAAATAAGGTATTTCGCCTCGCTCCCTTCGACCAACCTTCTTGCCATGCAGGAGGCTGAGCAGGGTGCCCCCGAAGGCACGGTCTACCTCGCGGACGAGCAGACCGCGGGCCGAGGCCGGGGCGGCCACACCTGGCATTCCCTTCCCGGCTCGGGTCTCTATGTCACTGTGCTGCTGCGGCCCCGCATTGCCCCCGCAGATGTTCTCTGGCTTTCTCTCGCCGCCGGCCTCGCCGTACGGCAGGCGGTGCAGCAGGTCACTTCGCTCGAAGCCGATATTCGATGGCCGAACGACCTGCTCTTCGGAAAGAAGAAATTCTGCGGGGTCCTCACCGAATTGAACGCGGAGGTCACCCGCGTGCGCCACGCCGTCATCGGCATTGGAATCAATGTGCACCAGGAGAGGTTTCCTGAGGATCTGGCCTCGACGGCCACCTCTCTGCAAATTGAAACCGGCCGCTCGTGGGCGCGGCAGGACCTGCTTCTCGCTTTGTTACAATCGCTTCACCAGGAAGCGCTCTGGCTCGATGAGAATACTGCCGGGGCGGCTTCAGGGATTCTCAACCGGCTGGAAGCCTCTTCCTCGTGGATTCGAGGCAAGCGGGTGCATGTCGAGGAGACCGAGGGGTACACGGGGACGACTGCGGGCCTGGATACTCGCGGCTTTCTTCGGGTGCAAACCGCCGGCGGCCTCCGCACGGTGCTCTCCGGCGGCGTCCGGGAAAGCTAGTCTCCTATGCTGCTAGCCTTAGACGTAGGCAACACCAACACGGTTCTTGGGCTTTACCGCCCGCCTTCCGACCAGTTGATTGCGCATTGGCGCACGACCACGCTTCACCACCAGACCTCTGATGAATATGGCGTCCTCTTCCTCAATCTCTTCTCTTTGAACAAGATTGATCCGGGTGACGTCGCCAGTATCATCATTGCCTCGGTCGTGCCTCCGGTGGAATCAGTGCTTCGCGAGGTTTGTGAGCGCTACTTCCACATCAAACCGATCTTTGTTGAGCCGGGGATCAAGACCGGCATGCCGATTCTGGTGGATAATCCCGCCGAATTGGGCGCCGACCGGCTGGTCAACGGCGTCGCGGCCTATTCACGTTATGGCGGCCCTTGCATCGTGGTCGACTTCGGTACAGCCACGACCTTTGACGTTGTCTCAGCCAGGGGAGAATACATCGGCGGTGTGATCGCCCCCGGCATCGGCCTCTCGGCGGAAGCTCTCTTCGCCCGCGCGGCTCGTCTCTCCCGGGTCGATATCCGAAAGCCGGCAAAGGTGATCGGCACCAACACGGTCGCGCATCTGCAAAGCGGCCTCTACTACGGCTATGTGGGACTGGTGGACGGCATTCTCGAACGCATCCTCCAGGAGCTTTCTCTGCGCGAGACATCTTCGCGGGAAGAGCATGCCGCAGACCCCTCTGATCTCGTCAAGGTGATCGCCACCGGCGGCCTGGCCCGCATGGTTGCTGCCGAGTCCAAATACATCGCTACGATCGACGACATGCTCACGCTGGAAGGATTGCGCCTGGTTTATGAACGGAATCGCGCCGCCAAGGCGAAGCATGCCGAAGCCGGCGCCCGGCACGGCTGAGGGCCGTCGCGGCCTGTCCTCTTCCAACGAGCTTGAGCCCCTTCCACCGGAAAATCCTTCTCCAGGCCCTAGCGTGCAGAATTACTTCAACTATTTCACCGAGATCGAAGATCATTTTCAGCGACGCCGCGGAACTCTGCTGCTGCTCTCCACTCTGGATTGGGCGCTGATCGAGACCTGGCGCGAGGCCGGCGTCCCCCTGGAAGCGGTCCTGCGCGGCATCGACGCCGCATTTGACAAGTATGAAGCCCGAAAGAACAAGGGCCGCGTTCGCCGCGTAAACGGGCTCGCGTACTGCGCGCAAGAGGTGATCGCCGCCGTCGAAGATATGAAAGAAGCCTCTGTCGGCGCCGCACAGCCCAAACCGGATGCCGCCCAGGAGGGCTTTGAGCAGGAGCGGATAGCCATGCATCTCGAAAGCTGCGCGCAGCAACTTCGATATTCTCCGCGGGCTGCATCTGTCGCTGAGCTCGCGGGGCGGCTTGAGTCCCTCTCCGGGGAGATCCGGATGACCAAACCGAACCTCGAGGAGCTTGAGGCCAAACTCACAGCGATGGAGGAGAAGCTCTTCGCAATTCTCCTCTCTACTTTGCCCGATGAGGATCTGCTGGCGCTGCGTCAGCAGGCTGCGGGAGAACTTGCTCCCTATCGCGGCCGGATGCAGGCCATGCAGATCCGGCAGGTAGAACAGCAGTTTCTCCACAAGCGGCTGCTCGAGAAATTCCTTCTGCCGAGGCTGAGCCTCTTCTACATGAGCCAATCATGAAGCTGCGGATCGAGAAGGCGATTTACGGCGGAGCCGGCCTCGCTCACATCCCGGAAGATGCGTCCCAATCGGGTCTGGCCGGCAAAGCCGTCTTCGTCCCGTATTCCCTGCCCGGAGAGTTGGTCGAGGCACACCTGGCCGACGACCGGAAGAGCTTCGCCACCGCCGAGATCGACTCCGTCCTTGAGATCTCTCCGCAGAGAATCCCCCCGGGGTGTGAGTATTTCCCTCTTTGCGGCGGCTGCCATTATCAGTACGCTGGCCCCGCCTATCAACTGGAGATGAAGCGGGCGATTTTGCGCGACGCACTGGAGCGTGCTCGCCTGGACCAGCAGCCCGCCATTATCGGCAGCCTTGACTCCGAGCCGTGGGGCTATCGCAATCGCATTCGTCTTCATATTGCCAGAGACCAACACTCCGGTGCGCAGGCTGGCGCAGCGGAGGGCTTTCGCCTCTGCTACCGCGTTCGCAGCTCGCACCGGAATCTGCCCGTAACCCACTGCCCGATCGCGGCTCCCATACTGGAGCGGGCCATCGCCGCGGTGCTGAGGACCGGGGCCAAAACCGGACTGCCCGGCCGCTGGACGGAGATCGAGTTCTTCACCAACAGCAATCAGGACACCCTGCTGGTCTCGCTCTGGACGGACTCTGCTCCTGGCCGTTCGGGAAAGCGGCTCCAACCGGAGTCTTTGAATCACTTCTCCACAACCCTCCAATCGGAGTTACCCGAGCTAACCGGGGTCGGAGCTTTCTTCTCCGGAGAACAGGGCGATCGCCTCCTCAGCCATTGGGGACAGCCCTCTCTCCTCTATTCCGTATCGGGTCGCAGTTATCAAGTCAGCCTCGGATCTTTTTTTCAGGTCAATCGCTTCCTGATCCCCGGGCTGGTCGACCTGGTCGCTCGTGATCCTTCGGGAGCCGTTCGCCGCGGGCGGCTGGCCTGGGATTTGTATGCCGGAGCCGGGCTATTCTCTCTGGCCCTCAACTTCGAGCAGATCACGGCCGTTGAAGCAGCGCCCGCCTCTGCTGCGGATCTCAGGCGGAACCTGGCGGCCGCCTCTCGTCGTGTTGTTCAGTCGACGACGCTCGATTTTCTACGCAGAGAAGCCCGCCTGGGCTCCCGGATGGAGAGGCCCGATCTTGTTCTGGTTGATCCGCCGCGCGCCGGGCTGGGGAAAGAGGTCTGCGCCCTGCTGGCGCAAATCGCCGCACCCGTAATTACTTATGTTTCCTGCGATCCGGCTACGTTGGCTCGCGATTTGCAGACACTGTTACAATCCGGATATCGCATTGAGACCATGTACCTGGTGGACCTGTTTCCCCAGACTTTCCACCTGGAAAGCGTCACCACCCTCACGCGGGGGTAAGACGGCTCTCGCCCGCGCGGCAAAAGCCCCGGATGAGAGAAGGGTTGGCTCGTGAGCACAACTGCGGTTGCCCCTCGGCCCGGCTCTCGCACGTCCGCTCAAGCACTCCTCCCCGGCGCCACGGGTTCTGCCGTCGACAGATTGTCTTTGGAAAGCGCTCCCGCGTTCTTTGCGGGTCTCTGCCTGTGCTCTGGCATCCTGATCGCGCAGCGGGTGTGGATCATGCCCGGCCAACTGCTGGTAGCCGGTGCGCTTCTTGGGGCTGTCACGCTGCTGGCCATCCGCGTCGCCGGCCGCATTCCCTGGCTGCCCCTGGCCTGCTGCTGGGTGCTCCTGGGCGCCTTTCTCAACGAGGTCCAGATCGCACCGGACGCGCAGCGGCAGTTGGCCTGGCTCGCGGAGAGCGGCGATATGCACACCATCGATGGCCATGTCGACCGGACCACCCCGGTGCTCCTCACCCGTTCAACAAGGCCGTTCTCTACCGCTGTTCGCGAGGAACGAACCGAGAGCGTAGACATCCGCATCGCCTCGGTGGATGGCATGCCCGTGGCCGGGGGCCTTCGAGCCTCTATCTACGCCCCGTCCGGCCAGCCCTTTCCGGAGATTCGCTGCGGGGATTCTATCCTCGCCTCCCTGGTGATGCGGGTGCCCGAGAGATATGAAGACCCTGGCGTTTGGGACTCGAAGGCGTGGCTGTCAGGCCAGGGAGTCGGTGTAGTCGGGGCCCTCAGGAGCTCGGCTCTGCATCAGTTTCATGCCGCCGGCCATCCGAGCCTGACCTGCCGCCTGCACGCACTGCAGCAGGCGGGCACGCAGCGTTTGATGGATTTTGCCAGCGGCCCGTCCGCCGCCGGGCTGCCCCGCTGGCTGCGCTTGAGCGTTGAGGATGCAGGCATGCTCAGCGCGATGGTTCTGGGGGACCGCACCTACCTCAACCGCCAGGCCCGTGTTGGCTTTGAAAGGACCGGCTCTTTCCACCTGCTGGTCGTCTCCGGGATGCATCTGGCCCTCTTCGCCGGATTCATCTTCGCAATTGCGGCCCTGCTCCGGTCTTCTGCTCTCCTGGCGACCGCCCTCACGATCGCCTGCTCCTTTGCCTACGCGCTCCTCACCGGATTTGGAGCGCCTGTCCAGCGATCCTTCTGGATGGTCGCACTCTTTTTAGTCGCGCGGCTGCTATTCCGAGAGCGAAACAGCCTCAATGCCGTTGGATTTGCCGCACTCTGCCTGCTGGCCTGGAATCCGCGATCGCTGCTCGAGGCCAGCTTCCAGATGACTCTGCTTGCCGTTCTGGTCATTGCCGGAATTGTCGTCCCGATCGCTGAACATACGTTTGCGCCGTACCTTCGCGCCACCCGCAATCTCAGCCGGCTCGCGGCTGACCCGGCTTTTCCCCCCAGGATCGCCCAGTTCCGCGTCACCCTGCGGCTGATCTCCGGCTCTCTGCAGCCTTTGACCGGCCGGCTCGCCGCTCACTTCTGGTTCCCGGCTGCGATCCGTTTCCTGCTGCGCGCAGGCGAACTCCTGCTGGTCTCGGCGTGCATCGAGCTGGCAATGTCCTTGCCCATGGCCGTCTACTTCCATCGCATTACGCTGCTCGCCCTCCCAGTCAACATTTTCATCGTGCCTCTGATCGCTGTAGCCTTGCCCGCCGC
>DASYYO010000037.1:0-3282 GCA_035933805.1 Acidobacteriaceae bacterium
GGATCAGGAAGGCCGTGACGCCGATGGAGAAGAGGATTCCGCTGAGCACCAGGTAATACGCCAGAGGAACGGTCGTCATTGTCAGTGCCCCTTCCTGGCCAGCGCGACCGCGCCTAGGATGGCAATCAGGATCAGGACCGAGGTGACCTCAAAGGGCAGCAGCAGGTCGCGGAAGAGCACTTTGCTGAGGTCGTGCGTGGTCACCATATAATCTCCCAGCCGTGCGTCGGCCAGGCGGCCGCTCGCGGAAAGAAAGATAAACGTGAGCAGGCCGAGCAGAGCGGCGACCCCCGGTATGCCCACCACATAGGCTGCTCCGCTGCCGTGGGTGCGCTGCTCCTCGCCGGCATTGAGCAGCATGATGACAAAGGTAAAGAGCACCATGATCGCGCCGGAGTAGACGATCACCTGCGCGGCGGCCAGGAATTCAGCCCCAAGCAGCAGGTACAGCACGGCCAGCGAGGTCATCACCACGATGAGCGAGAGGGCGCTGTTGATCGGATGGCGCTGGAACAGGAGGTTCAGGGCTCCAGCCACGCACAACGCGCCGAAAATGAGGAAGAGAGTCAGATACATGTCAGGCCAGACGAGGATCAGCAGCTAAATTGTAGAACACGTTGAAGCTCTAGCTTGTGCGCAGCGCAAGCCACAGACTGGTCACAATGATATTGGCGACGGCCAGCGGCATAAGGAACTTCCATCCGAAGGCCATCAGTTGATCGTAGCGGAACCGGGGCAGCGTTCCCCGCACCCAGATATAAAGGAAAAGGAAGAACAGCACCTTCAGGACAAACCAGAAGACCGGCAGAATCGCCTGGAGAAAGAGGCTGCCGGGTTCGGGCAGCAGATTGCCAAAAGGGCTCGTCCAGCCGCCGAAAAACAGCAGGGTGGCAACACAGCCCACCGTGATCATATTGGCGTACTCCGCCATGAAGAACATGGCGAATTTCATGGAGCTGTATTCGGTATGGTAACCGGCGGTGAGCTCGCTCTCCGCCTCGGGAAGATCGAAGGGAGAGCGGTTGGTCTCCGCGTATGCGGCCATCAGATAGATGAAGAAAGCCACAAACTGGAAGCCGCCGAAGAAGTTCCAGGAGAGAAGGCCGTGCGCCGCCTGGCTCTCAACGATCGTCCGCAGGCTGAGGGAGCCGGCGCGCAGCACCACGCCGATCAGGGAAAGCCCCAGGGCGAGCTCGTAGCTGATCACCTGGGCGCTGGCGCGCAGCGCGCCCAGCAGCGAGTACTTATTATTGGAAGACCAGCCGGAGAGGGCGATTCCATAGACGCCCACCGAGGTGACGCCGAGAATCACCAGCAGTCCGATGTTGATATCGGAGATCTGGAACATGTCGACCCCATGCCACCGGATCGGCGCTCCAAAGGGGACGACGGCAATCGAGATCAGCGCGCAGCTCAACGCGATCATGGGCGCCAGAACGTACAGCGGCCGGTCGACCGCGGTTGGCATCAGGTCTTCCTTGAGAAAGAGCTTGGCGCCGTCGGCCAGCGGCTGCAGGAGCCCGAACGGACCTACGCGGCTCGGTCCCCAGCGATTCTGGATGCGTCCGACCACCTTGCGCTCCAGTAGCACCGTATAGGCCACGGCGGTCAGATAGATCACCAGCACCACGGCTATCTTTAGAACGCTCAGCAAAAAAAAGGTCAGCAGGTTCACGTCTTCCTATCGCTTTCTTCCCAATCCGGACAATGTCTTTGGTTGTGCGTGGTGCTACATCCAGAGCTCAATCCGCTGCGGTTTCGCTGGTTCTGACTTCGCGCGACTCCATGACGGCATGCAGCTTTGCGCTATAGCGGCCCAGGGTACCCGAAGTAAACAGTGTATCGTCGGACGGCAGAACCAGGTCGCGCCGCGGCGAGGAGGTTATTTGTACCAGGTTCGGTTGCAAATGAACGTCCTGGGCGGACATGAGATTCAGCCGTGAGGCGGCATATCCCGGCACCAGGCGCTGGATCTCGTCCAGGATGGCGAACGGATCGAAGGGGCTCAACCTGGGCTCCAGGTTCTGGGCTACGAGCCATACGGCATGGCGATCGGCTTCGCCAGACTGTGCGCCGCGGCTCTGGCCCATATCCGCCCGGACACCGCGGCCGAAGGGCACCAGCTTCCTGGGATCCGCGCCCATCTTGGCGGCAATGCGCACGATCAGCTCGAAGTCCGTGCGCACTCCGGGGAAGTCGCCCGCCTTGCTGACCAGTTGCTGGTCGCCATATGTATTGGTGACCGTGCCGGATTTCTCGTAGAGATTGGCGGCCGGCAGGACCACGTCGGCTCCGAGCGCCGTTTCCGTGAGAAACATATCCTGGACGACGAGGAACGTGTTCTTGAGCGCCTCGCGCTCGACACCGTACCGCGCGATGGGGTTCGAGCCGACGACGTAGAGCGCAGCCAGCTCCCCGCGCCCCGCCGCGTCGAACATCTCAATCAGATCTTTTCCCGGCTTCTGCGGCGCAAGGCCCCCATATTCTTCCGTGAAGGCGCCGGCCTCGCCCACAGGGAGGTAGCCGGGCAGCAGGTCAGGGAAGAGGCCCATGTCGGCCGCGCCGCGGGAGTTGGCATAATCTCCCAGGCAGGCAAACTTCGCATTCGGCAGCCCCAGGCCGAATTTGACCAGAGAAGCGATGTCGCCGCCCCGGTACTCCGAGCCGAAGACGATCAGCAGGTTGGGTTCGGCGCGAAGCGCATCCCGGAATTTCCTCGCATGCTCCAGATCCTGCGAGCCGGTGAGGGCGGAGTCGTTGCCGGCGAGAAATTCGACCGCGGCGCCGTAGCCCTCCTGCGGGATCGCCAGTACGCTTCGGGCCTGGCGGACCAGCTTGATCTTTTTATGATTCACCACGAAGAGCCTGGCTTTGTTCAGCCGGACGTTCGTGCGCAGGTTCCAGGCCAGCGCCGGATGCTGCTCCGTCGGATCGTTGCCGAGCAGCAGGACTGCCGGCGCGCTGGCGGCATCCCGCAGCGAAGCCGCGCGATCGCCATGACCGGCGAGAGCCCGGACAAAGCTGACATAATCGGCTGTGCGGTGATGGTCGATGTTGTTGGTTCCCAGCACCGTGCGGGCAAACTTCTGCAGCAGGTAATTCTCTTCATTCGTAGTGCGGTTGGAGCCGATGACGCCGATGGATTCACCGCCGCGGCTCTCCCGGATCTCCCGCAGCCGGTTGCCGGTGTGCTCCAGAGCCTCTTCCCAACTGACTTCCTTGAGCTGGCCATCGACGCCCCGCAGCAGCGGCTTGCTCAGCCGGGCCGGGTGATTGGCAAAG
>DASYYO010000067.1:0-2616 GCA_035933805.1 Acidobacteriaceae bacterium
AATTGATGGCTGCCTGCCGCTTCGCGGTCCCGCTGCTGTTTCGGCGCGCGCCCGGGCGTTCTCTTTTGTTCGGTTGTGCCATTCCGTAGATGACGCCCGTAACCGCCAATCCGACCTCTCATGCTGACAGGCAGACGAAGCTTATCAGGCCCGACGGAGGATGGCCAATGAGTGACCCTAAATGGGACGATCCGAACCGATACGTCGCCGACGTGCTGAATCTCCATGCCTCGCTCGACCTCATCAGCGCGGAAAATGACTTGCAGACAATTACGCGCGCGCTTATTCAGGGAAAGGAGCGGTACTTCGATCTGGTGTTTCGCCGGCTTTCCCTGGACTTCGACCAGAAGGAGGCCGCTGTTGCGATGTGGATGCTGGATATCATCCAGGCACGCCTGGCATCCATAGAGCGGTTGCGGCACCAGAAATCGCCAAGGTCCGGTGCAGACACGCGTGTTCGCAAATCGCGACATTCATGGGCATGAATACTCGTCGGAAGCCGCTAGTTCGTTGTCCCGCCTGTCGGGCCGAGGTGCGCCGCTCCCCTCGACGATTCGAGGAGTGGCCGTTTCGCGTGCTGGGGATACACGCCTACCGCTGTTTCTCGTGTAAGGAGAGGTTTTACGCGTGGCCGGGCAATCGAGAGGTAATGCTCAGGTGGGGCGCGAGGATCAGATTTCTCAGGTGAGATGAACAGCAGTTGCAGTGAAGAGGCAATAAAGGATGCAACGATCTCAGCTACCTGTCAGCAAGGGTCAGCTCGTGGCACCTAATCAGGCGCCGCAGTCCCAGGCAAGCGATCGGCGGCGGGTACGCCCGCCGTTGCGCTATGCCATTTGGGCCTGTGCTCTTGCCGCTCGACTCACCCGGCGGATACCACGGGGATGGAGAACGCGGCCAAAGCGGCCGCGCATGACATCGCCTCCGATACGAACTTCTCAGCCTCCGCGAGCTGGGGATGCGAGTGCTTCAGCGGTTCGACGCCAATTATTCCGGGTCCGGACAGCTGTACGACGCCCTCCGGCTTGCAGCATGAATGAGGTTGACTACGTCAGCGTGACGGTTTCGGATCAATACACTCCAATCTTTCCCTGGCCGGGCATTCCTTCAACCATTCCCATGTCATCCACGGTAACTATGCGCGCGGGGACTGATTGATATGAGTTGGCTCGCTACCATCTGCCGCCTTTGCCGCGCAGAACGCGGAGAGACCCTGATCGAGTTTGCCATCTCGGCCGTTATCACTCTTTCGCTCCTTTTCGTCGTCATGGATCTCTCGCGAGCGCTCTACACCTATCACTTCATTTCGTTTGCGGCGGAGCAGGGTGCTCGCTTTGCTGAAGTGCACGGGTCCGGCTGGACCAGCAGTTGCAGCTCTTGAACTGGCACGACTTATACCGCTCCGCTCGGCTGCACGGCATCGAAGTCCGATATCCAGACCTACGTCCAGAGCCTCACTCCGCCGGCCATAACGAAAGCCAACGTGACGGTGAGCCCGCAGTGGCTGGGGAAGACATCAATGGCAACAGCAGCATCTGCGGCACAACCAAAAACAAGGCCGGTTGCCTCGTGCAGGTGTATCAGTTCAGCTACATGGTCCCGTTTCTGCCCGCTGCTGCACAGACGATGTCCGCCACTGCTCAGGCTGTGATCACGGAGTAGGAGGGTTGTGCCGTGCTCGTGAGAGCAAGCTGAGCACATTCGCCTGTACCGTCCACATAACGTACTGGTCCTATTTTGCATGCAGCAACATGCAACTGCGTGCGATTGGGCTAAGAACGGACTAATCAGTAGGTCGGGAGTTCGAATCTCTCAGGGCGCGCCATCTAAATACAACAATTTTCAGAAGTTGATACTGCTTAGCTTGCTCAGAGTGGGCGGCATTTTTTCCTGCGGTGGCTGTTTTTGGCGACTGTTACGTTGCTGACGGATAGCCGGAATCCGACGTGCCTCTCCTGTGATCTCCCGCGGTTTCCGGGTGTTATGCTTCAGCCAGAAGGAGAAGGATAGCTGGAGCTGGAAGCGGTTCCGCGGCAGCTAAATCCTGAACCGGAATACAGCGCATCTGCCGGTCGCGGCGGCCAGCGGACGAGACAATCACACATTTTGTGTCAACAGGCCAGCCATTTTCAATCAGGGCCGCGCGGGTGCTGCCGTAATCCCTGCCCGGCATATAGCACGCCACCGTTGTCCCCGGAGAATAGCGCGGGTACGGATCCAGACCCGGCTGCGCATGGTGGCCAGTGGTGAACAGGACGCGGGACGCACGGCGGCGGTCGGTGAGCGAAAGCCCAGCCGCAGCAGCCGCCGCTGACGCTGCGGTGATACCAGGCACAATCTCGAACGGAATACCTGCCTCTTGCAGCGCGTCGATCTCTTCGCCGGCGCGACCGTATACCACCGGATCTCCACTCTTGAGGCGCACAACCATGTGCTCCGCCTTTGCATGTTCTAGCATCAGCCGGTGGATTTCCCGCTGTTCGATGTATTTCTGGCCGCAGCGCTTTCCTACGTTGCACACGAGAGCGCCGGGGCGGGACAGACCAAGAATTTCCTGCGGGACAAGGTCATCGTGCAGAATGCAGGAAGCCTCGCCAATCAGACGCGCGGCGCGCA
>DASYYO010000086.1:0-5968 GCA_035933805.1 Acidobacteriaceae bacterium
CGGATAAGAAGCCTCTGGCGCTCTGGTACTGCGACTACTACAAACGCGATAACAAGAACGGCGGGGCATGGATGGATGTCTTCGTCGGTCAATCCAGGCTGCTGGGAACACTGCCGGTGGTTTACAACGTGGCGAACTTCAGCAAGCCTGTCGCCGGCCAGCCGGCCCTCCTCAGCTTCGACGACGTGACCACCATGTTTCACGAGTTCGGCCACGCACTGCACGGCATGTTCGCGGACACCCAATATCCCAGCCTCTCCGGCACCGCCGTGGCCCGGGACTTTGTCGAGTTCCCGTCGCAGTTCAACGAGCATTGGGCGACCTATCCCGCGGTCTTCGAGCATTACGCGAAACACTATGAGACTGGCGCGCCGATGCCTGCGGAACTGGCGGCCAAAATCAAGAAGTCGGCAAAATTCAACCAGGGCTATGCGCTCACCGAGCTTCTGGCTGCGGCGGAGCTCGACATGCAGTGGCACACGCTTCCTGCTGGTGCCACCCTGCAGGATCCCGACGCGTTTGAGACCGAGGCGCTCAAGAAAACGAAGTTAGACCTGAGCTGTGTGCCGCCCCGCTATCGCTCCAGCTACTTTATGCATATCTGGGGAAACGGGTACGCGGCCGGATACTACGCCTATCTGTGGAGCGAGATGCTGGATGACGATGCCTACCAGTGGTTCGAGGATCATGGGGGGCTGACCCGGGCGAATGGCGATCGCTTCCGGCGGATGGTGCTGTCACGCGGCAACACCGAAGACCTTGCCAAAATGTATGCCGCATGGCTGGGCGCGGAGCCGAGCGTCGCGCCCATGCTGAAGGATCGCGGTCTCGTCGGCGGCGCCAATTAAAGCGGATTTCCTCTAGGTGTACCGGGGAACCGCTGCCCTTTACGCGGGTTTCATCAAGAAAAGCCGCACTTCTCAGAGATCGGTGGGGCATAGCAATAGGAAATCCGCTCTGAACTCACCTTTCAATCAGCAGCTTTCCCTTCGGCGCGGATGGTCCGCAGGCCAGCCTAGGCTTTAGGCTTGGCCGGCAGCGACCGGAGATCCGTTCAAACCCGAGAGCTATCTACTCCTGGAGGATGCAATGATGTATCAACCTGATCCCAAACGCTACGATCATCCTGGCTTTCGCCGTTGTGGCCGCTCCGGTCTTCTTCTGCCGCCCATCTCGCTGGGCCTGTGGCAGAACTTCGGTGGCGAGGATGTATTTGAGACCGGGCGCGCGGTCGTGCGCCGCGCCTTTGACCGCGGTGTCACTCACTTCGACCTGGCAAACAACTATGGACCGCCCTATGGCTCGGCGGAGGAGAACTTTGGCGAGATCCTCAGAAAGGACTTTCAGAGCTATCGCGACGAGCTGATCATCTCCTCCAAGGCCGGGTGGGATATGTGGCCCGGCCCTTACGGCGTCGGCGGCTCGCGGAAATATCTCATCGCCTCCCTGGATCAGAGTCTCAAGCGCATGGGGCTGGAGTATGTCGACATCTTCTACTCCCATCGCCCCACTCCCGAAGTTCCTCTGGAAGAGACAATGGGGGCATTGATACAGATCGTCCGCCAGGGGAAGGCCCTGTATGCGGGGATCTCCTCGTATGGCGCGGAGCGCACCCGAGCCGCAGCAGACATTCTGCGCGCCGAAGGGGTGCCTCTTCTCATCCATCAGCCCTCCTACTCCATGTTGAACCGCTGGATCGAGGAGAAGCTTCTGGATACGCTCAGCGATCTTGGGGTCGGCTGCATCGCCTTTTCTCCGCTCGCCCAGGGATTGCTGACCGATAAGTACCTTTCGGGCGTGCCGCAAAACTCCCGCGCGCAGTTGGACGGGAGCTTCAGCAGGGAGTTTTTGAACGAGGAGAATCTCAAGCGGGTCCGCGCTCTGAGCGCCATCGCCGCCTCGCGCGGCCAGACGCTGGCCCAGATGGCGATTGCATGGGTGCTTCGCGACCCGCGGGTGACCTCGGCGCTGATCGGCGCGCGCAACGTCGCCCAACTGGACAACTCTCTGGATGCGCTCAAAAAGTTGGAGTTTTCTCCCCAGGAGTTAAGCGAGATTGACCGTCACGCGAAGGAAGGCGGCATCGATCTCTGGCGCAGCGTCTCCACAGAATGACGAATCGGCAGAATGCCGGAGGGGCGGATTTCTCTGCCGCTCCTTCGGCCTCCTGCAAGATCGCAGGAGCGCTCCCTGCCAGCGTTCCTTATAAGCGCTCCAGTGTCATGCGGTCGCCCTGGCCTTCAAAGTACTTGTCCAAAGCCTGCTGGAAGACCGGATTTCCGGAGGCTGCCTGGGCGAAGAGAGTCATGGACGAGCGAAACTTCAGGTCGTCGGGATAGCCAAAGATCTGCTCGACCGATCGGCCCTCGACGAGATTCACGATACGCGTAATCTCCGTCAGCCTGTGGCCGAGCACCGGGTGAGCGAGATAGGCTGCGGCCTCGCCTCGCGAGGAGATCGCATATCTGGCGGCAAGTTCGCTATGTCCGAGGCCCTGGATCTGCGGAAAAATAAACCACATCCAATGTCCGCGTTTTCTCCCCTGACGCAGCTCTGAACAGGCTTGATCGTAAACGCCGTCCTGCGCATCCAGAAAGCGCTGCAGATTGTAGGGCTCCTTTGGGTCAGCTTTCGCCATAGACTCCCCGGTTTCCGCTGCTGTTGCAAATCTCGCTAGTCCCTTCCTCCATGCAGCCTGCCGACGATGGCGTCCACATCATAGATGCAGCCGCCCCACACTCCTCCGCTCGCGTGAATCAAAGCGGACCACAGGCGGGTGTCGGCGGGCAGGGCGGGATGGGGCGCAAGATCCGCCCGCGAGGGCCGCGCGGCGAGCCTCCGGGCGCCTTCCTCCGGGCTGAAGCGGCCTTCAGCATCTCCCACCAGGTTGATGGAGCCGATCAGTTTCTCGCGATCGATGACGATCTCGATCTCGTCGCCTTCGTAGACCTTGCCGATCGGACCGCCGAAGAGAGCTTCAGGAGAGATATGGCCGAGACACGCGCCGGTGGAGACGCCGCTGAACCTCGCATCGGTCAACAGCGCAATCTGTTTGCCGCCATCGAGGACCTTGAGTGCGGCGGTCACCTGATAGATCTCCTCCATGCCGGCGCCCGCCGGGCCGCCGCAGACCAGCACCATGACATCGCCGGGATGAACGGCGTCGTTCTTGATGGCGTGAATTGCAGCTTCCTCTGATACGAATACCTTCGCCGGTCCGGTATGGCGATAGACTCCGTCCTCGTCGATGACTGAATGATCGATGGACGTACTTTTGACCACGGAGCCCTCAGGAGCAAGATTGCCGGCCGGGAAGCAGATCGTCGGTGTAAGTCCCCGCGAGCGGGCACGGTCCGGAGCCATGATGACATCCTCGGGATCGATCCCGTCGCGGTCCGTCAGATTTTTCCGGAGCTGATGCCGGCGTTCGCTCTGCTCCCACCAGTCCAGAGAGTCGCTGAGCGATTGTCCGCTGACCGTCGTGACAGTCGTGTCCAGCAGTCCCGCGCGCCGCAGATGCAGCATTACTTCAGGGACTCCGCCCGCGAGAAAAACCTGCACCGTTGCGTGATTGCGGGGACCGTTGGGAAGAGCATCCACCAGGCGGGGAACCTCGGAGTTGACGCGCGTCCAGTCGGAGACGGCCGGCCGCCTGAGCCCGGCGCTGTATGCGATGGCCGGAATGTGCAGCAGGAGATTGGTGGATCCGCCGAAGGCAGCGTGGACCACCATGGCGTTTTCGATCGCTGCCTGGGTGAGCACGTCGCGCGTCCCGATCCCCATCTGGTTCAGGCGCAGAATCGCGCGAGCTGAGCGGCGGGCCGCATCCAGCCAGATGGGCTGGCCTGAGGGCGCGAGCGCGGTGTGCGGCAGAGAGAGCCCCATCGCCTCCCCGACCACCTGCGAGGTTGCCGCCGTCCCCAGGAACTGGCATCCTCCGCCGGGTGTGGCGCAGGCGCGGCAGCCTACTTCCGCCGCATACTCCAGCGTGATCTGCTGGTGAGCGTAGCGAGTGCCGATCGTCTGCACCTTGCCTGCGTCTTCGCCGTGCTCGGGCAGCAGGGTGACTCCGCCGGGAATCAGCACGGTAGGATAGGCTCCGGCCGAGGCCAGCGCCATCATCATCGCCGGCAGGCCCTTGTCGCAGGTAGCCACGCCCAGAACTCCCATACGGGTGGGCAGCGAGCGCATCAGCCTGCGAAAGACCATGGCCGCATCATTGCGGTAAGGAAGCGAGTCCAGCATTCCCGTGGTGCCCTGCGTGCGTCCGTCGCACGGATCGGTACAAGCGGCGGCAAAAGGGACGGAAGACTGAGCTTTCAGCTCACGCGCGGCTTCGCCCACCAGCAGCCCGACCTCCCAATGTCCCGTGTGGTAGCCCAGCGCGATGGGCCTTCCATTGTCGGCGCGCAGCCCCCCGTGGGTGCTCAGAATAAGAACCTCAGGGCCCAGCAGATTGGCCGGCTCCCAGCCCATGCCCACGTTCTGGCTTAGCCCGAAGAGATTTCCGGAGGGCTCGTTGAGCAGCATCTCCGGCGTGACAGGCAGCAGCCCGCCTGGACCGGGAGCGTGGGTCAGAACCTGGTCGAGAGCAAGGTCGCTGCTTTCCAGCACCGAGGGAAGGGAAATGGAATGAATGGGAGCACCTCTTCTTTGAATCACTGGCTTTTTGATACCGGCTTTGGGAATTGTAATCCCCGATGGACAGGCAGTGCCCGGGGACCGGAGGCGAGACGAACGGTGTAGGCTGGTAGAGAATTTTTCTTATGAGGGAAAGAATGGATAACTCCAGACGAATGCTTTGCCAGGCCTTGCCCTGGATGATTGGCGCGATGGCTGCGGCTCCTCTGGCGGAGGCCGCGGCCGATCAACCGATCCAGTCCTTTGCCACTCCCTTTGATCAACTGCCTGTCCACACCAATGGCCAGAACGTGTCGCGCCCTATTTTGAACGGGCTCACGCATGCCGGCTGCCCTCTGGAGGTGCACGAGACCACTCTGGCGGCGGGCAGCCAGCCACACCCTCCGCATCACCACGTCCATGAGGAGATGTTCCTCCTCTCACGGGGAAGAGTCGACGTCACGATCGCCGGCAAGACGACCAGGCTAGGTCCCGGATCCGCGGCTTACATCCATTCCGGCGAAGTGCATGGCGTGCACAACCCTGGTCCGGAGCCCGCGCAATACTTCGTCGTCGCCATCGGATCGCAGGCGAGCGGCGCTTAGCGCGGTCGTCTTATTCGTGGGAGGAGATGTCGAGCGTCGTCGCCGGGTTGCGGTCGTCGGGAGCGTGAACGATGCGGCTGAGCTCGCCATGATCGAGCCAGTTAAGAAGGCACGGCTCACAGGATGCAATGATCGCGTTGCCCGGTCCCGCATAGAAATGCGTCTCCATGCGGTGGCGGCAGCGAGGGCAATCCAGGCCGCGGCGCAGATCTCTGCTATCGGCGGCGGGCTGAACCATGCTTCCGCCCTCTTCGACGTGCAGCTCGTCAATCAAAGACTGAAAGACATCCATCGGAATCAACATGCCGCGGCATCGCGTGCAGTAGAGGATGCGGACCTTGGCGATGGCGGACTCGACGAGAGGAATGTTGCAGACGGGACATGCCTGGTCTGAGGGCACGCCGAGCACGCGCACGCCGTCATCGTTCTTCTCCGGGAAGTAGACGCTCTGGCAGTATTCGCACTGCAGGCTGTCTTCCCCCGGTTTGAGATGCATCGGAGCGCCGCACGAGGGGCAGTTCATTGCGCCTTCCCGCATTCCGGGCAGAACTTTGCCTGCTGAGGAACCGGCTGTCCGCATTGGATGCAGAGCCGGTGCTTCGCGAAGCTGAGATAGCCGGCGCAACGGCGGGCAGCGAGCCGGCCATCGACTGTGCGATGGCTGCGCCTGCACCCAGCCCCATGCCCAGCCCAGCAGCCCCCCGGCGTTGGCGGCGGCGATCGGCAGGGACTCCGCAGCGGCG
>DASYYO010000128.1:0-1587 GCA_035933805.1 Acidobacteriaceae bacterium
ATGCACAGGCGGAGAGGGACATTCGCGGCGTCGTGCAGATCGCCCGCGAAAGCGGCGCGCTGGTCAAAGTGATCCTGGAGACCTGTCTGTTGAACGTGGAAGAAAAGCTGCGCGCCGCCGAGATGGCCATCTCCGCCGGGGCGGATTTCCTCAAAACCAGCACCGGATTCTCCACCAGCGGAGCGACCCCTGAGGACGTTGCGCTGCTTCGGGGCATCGCGGGGAGCCGCTGCGGGGTGAAGGCGTCGGGCGGTATCCGCACTCTGGCCGATGCCCGCGCGATGCTGGAAGCCGGCGCCAACCGGCTGGGCGCCAGCGCCGGCGTGGCTATTCTCCGCGAGTTCGAAGGCTGAAGCCGCTCCCATCGGCACCCACTCGCTCTCAGGTATGACACAGTCATAGTATCGGCAGGTGCGGGGAGTCCTGTTCTCCGGCTGCTTCTCCCATCGGCCCAGCGAAGGTGGGCTGGAGCGGAAGGCGGGGAACGCGCAACAATGGACTGCCCGGGTTCGAAAGAGGGTTCACCCCGAAGGCCGGTTTCACTCGCGGGCAATCCCCCCGGGGCGGCCGGTCCGCTATGATGGCACGGTCGTTCCTTTATGAGTTCTCCTGGAAATCAAAACGAAGCGGTCGCCAAACCACCGGAAGACCCTGAGGCAGACAAACGGCCGGTGCAGCCTGTCGCTGCCCACTCTTTTGAGGGAGATTACCGGCCCACTTCCGACGCGCCTCCCCCACCCCGCATCCGGGTAGACCCCCTGCAAACCGAGTTCCTGATGCGGCTTGCCAATGCGCTGAATACGACGCTCGACCTGCAGACCCTGATGCATCGGACCGCCGAGTTGGTCCGCGCCGTCATCGATTTCAAGATCTTCGCCATCCTGCTGCTCAATGAGCGCACCAACGACCTGCGCATGCGCTTCCAGATCGGGCACAGTGCGGAGGTCGAGCGCATGCGAATCCGGGTCGGCGAAGGAGTCGTCGGGCAGGCGGCGCTCTCTCGCGAATCCATTCTGCTCGACGATGTTCGGCTCTCCGACCATTACATCAGCGCCAACCCGGTCGTTCGTTCCGAACTGGCAGTGCCCCTCATCGCTAAAAATCGCGTAATCGGTGTGCTCGATATTCAGGCCGAGCAGGTGGGCTACTTCCACCAGGAACATCGTTACCTGCTGGAGCTGACCGCCTCCCGGGTTGCTCAGGCCATTGAAAACGCCAGGCTTTACACCCGGGTAGCCCGGCAGGCCCAGACCCTTACGGTGCTCAACGAGGTGGCGCGCGAAGTCTCCTCCATCCTGGATCTCGACCCCCTCCTCGAACGCATCGGGCAACTGTTGCGGCGGCTGATCGATTATCAAATGTTCAGCATCCTGCTGGTCAACGAGCGCGAGCAGGTGCTCGAGACCCAGTATGCGATCCGCTTCGGGCACACGGTCGCGCCAGCAGACAAGATTCCCCTGAACCGCGGCCTGGTAGGATCGGCCGTCCGGGAACGCCGTCTGATCCATGCCGGAGATGTGCGCAGGGACCCGCGCTATCTGGTAGTGAATCCGGAGACGCGCTCCGAGATGGCGGTGCCGCTGATCT
>DASYYO010000132.1:0-4800 GCA_035933805.1 Acidobacteriaceae bacterium
TCTCGCCTCCGAGCAGGCCGGCTACATCACCGGGCATGTGCTCGATGTCAACGGCGGCCTGTACATGAACTGAAACCTGAGCTTCGCTCAGGTTTCTCCAAGGCGGATCCGTTTTGCGGCCTGAGCCGAGGGTGCGATAGAGTCTAACTATGCTGCGCCCGGGCGTCAACGCGCGTGAAGGATCTCGCTGGCGGTTGGTCCTCGCGCTGCTTTGCACTGCGCTCGTCCTCTTTGCCAGCAGCTTAGCCGTTGCCCACAGTCATGCTTCCGGCGACCTCACCCGCGCCGGCTGCTCCTTCTGCGTCACCGCGCACGCAACAACCTCCCCATCGGCGCCCGTAGCTGCGCCCGCGGACGTCAAAGAGGTGTCGGCGGTCCTCGCTGACCTGCCTTGCGCGCACGTCCAGCGTTTTCTTGTCTTCTCGCTTCGCACCAGACCACCCCCGTCTAACCCTGCTTTTTCTTAAAACCAAAAACCAGGTCAAAGCTCAGGGGGTTCGTGCATGCACTCGTCTATCCGGCGTGTGGTTTACGCCTTGTTTCCATTGCTTTTCTTATCGTTCCACTTCAACGTCTATGCCCAGTCTTCCGGGAACTCCGGGACCGTAGCTGGAACCGTCGTTGACACCTCGGGAGCCGTCGTCCCTGGAGCTACGGTTACTCTGGAGAACCCTGTCAGCGGCCTCTCCAGAAAAGCGCAGACGGATGCCGCCGGCCATTTCGAATTCACCAACCTGCCGCTCAATCCCTATCACCTCACAGTAGATGCCGGAGGATTTGCCTCCTACGCACAGGACGTACAAGTCCGTTCGAACGTAGCCGTCACCCTGAAGATCAGCCTGACGGTTGGCGCGGCTTCGACCACCGTCACCGTCACCGGGGGATCTGACCTGGTAGAGAACGATCCCACGTTTCACACCGACCTGGATCGCAACCTGATCGAGAAGCTTCCCCTGGAAAGCCAGTCCTCTTCCGTCAGTTCGCTCGTCACGCTTTCGTCTCCAGGGGTCTCGGCGGACTCCAATGGTCTATTTCACGGCCTAGGCGATCACGCCTCGAATTCCTTTTCCGTCGACGGTCAGCCGATTACCGATCAGCAAAGCAAGGTCTTCTCCAACCAGATCCCATCCAACTCGATCCAGTCGATCGAGGTTATCTCCGGAGCGCCTCCGGCCGAATATGGCGATAAGACCAGCCTGGTGATCCAGGTGACCACCCGGTCCGGCCAGGGGGATACCAAGCCCACGGGCAGCATTACCAGCTCTTATGGAAGCTTCGGATCCGCCACGGCCGGCGTTGATGTCGGCTATGGCGGACAAAACTGGGGAAACTTTCTTGAGGCGGACGGATTGAACACGGGCCGGTTCCTCGACCCTCCGGAGTTCGTGGTCTTCCACAGCAAGGGCAACGAAGAGAACGTCTTCGACCGCGTCGACGATCAGTTCACCCCGGTGGACTCTGTCCACTTGAACCTGAATTACAGCCGGTCGTGGTTCCAGACGCCGAACGCCTACGAGAACCTGAATGTGCAGAACGTTGTGAGCGGAGGAATCGGCAGCAACCCGGTCTTCGGCAACGTCGGCAATACGGACCAGCGCTCGAAGATCGAGACGTTCAATATCGCGCCAACCTACACACGCGTCGTAAATGCAAACTCGGTCTTCAACTTCGGGGCGTATATCCGGCGCGACGCATTCAGCTATTTCCCCAGCGGCAATCCCCTGGCCGATCTCGGACCCGCAAATCTCCAGACCGCATCGATTTCGCAATACAGGACCCTCACCAACGCGGGGATCCATACGGACTTTTCTTATGTCAAGGGCATCCACAATATCAAAGCGGGCCTGAACTATTCTCAGACCTTTCTGAGAGAGAATGACGGTCTCGGGATCGTCGACGCCAGCTACAACTCGCCCTGCGTGAACAACCTCATCGACAACGTTCCGCAGCCGGGTTTCTCGGACCCTTCGCAGTGCGCCGGGGCGGGCCTGGCGTCCAATGATCCGGCGGTGAACCCGGCCGGCACCTACAAAGCGGTTCTCGCCCCGTATGACCTCACCCGCGGCGGAGGCATGTTTCACTTCTTCGGGCATACAGATGTGAAGGAACTGGCGCTGTATGTGGAGGACCAGATCAAGACCGGAAACTGGCTCTTCAACGTCGGCATCCGCGGCGACCTTTACAACGGCCTTACCGCGGCCAGCCAGGCAGAGCCTCGTCTGGGGGGCGCCTATACGGTGAAAGCCACCAATACCGTCCTGCGCATCTCCTACGCGCGGACGCTGGAGACCCCGTTCAATGAGAATCTCGTGCTCTCCAGCAACGGATGCTCGAACGCGGTTCTCTCCCCGTTGCTCTCCTGCAAGCCCAACGTCTCCGGTATTCTCCAACCCGGATTTCGCAATGAGTTTCATGCCGGACTGCAGCAGGCATTCGGCAAGAATCTGGTCTTCAGCGGGGATTACATCTGGAAATACACCCACAATGCCTTCGATTTCAGCGTACTGGGAAATACCCCGATCACCTTTCCCATCGACTGGCACAACTCGAAGATTCCCGGCTTTGCTCTGCGGGTGGATGTGCCGAACTTCCACAACCTGAGCGCATTTGCAGTGATGTCCTCCGTGGCCGCACGCTTCTTCCCGCCCCAGGTTGCCGGAGCCGGAGCTACCGTCGGCCAGAGCGGCTATCCCTTCCGCATCGACCATGATGAAAACTTCAACCAGACGACGCACGTGCAGTATCAGTTTCCGGGAAAGGGATTTCTGAGCCCGTGGATCGGCTTCAACTGGCGATTTGACAGCGGAATGGTCGCCGGTACTGTTCCCTGTTTCAATCCCGTGTCCAATGATCCGAACACTGCATGCGGCGACACGTCCACCTTTCTCAATGGACAGCCGGCGATCGATCTAAGCGGCCTCTCCGCAGATGAAGAGTTCCAGGCCGGACTCGCCTGCAATGGAGTGAAGGCCACTCCGACAACCCCTCTTCCGAGCCCCTGCCTTGCTTCGCAGTTCACCTCGGAGCTCGTGAAGATTCCAGCGCCGGGCACGGGCAACAACGACAAAATGCCTCCCAGGATCCAACCGCGAAACCTCTTCGACGCGTCTTTTGGAGAGGACAATATTTTCAAAGGAGACCGGTACAAGTGGAGCCTGCGCCTGACCGGCGTGAACATCGCAAACAAGTACGCTCTTTACAACTTTCTTTCGACCTTCAGCGGAACCCATTACGTCACGCCGCGAGCGTTGACCGCAGAACTCGGCTTTCATTTCTGATTCCGGGACAGATCCTCGATTGCGCCCGGCATCCCCCAAGCCGGGCGCGGCCGTTCCCAGCGACGCTGCGGAAGGTTGCCGCTCCAGTCGCGATCCGCTTAAGCGATGAATCCCTTCAGATTCATATCGGGATGGCTTTCCGGCAAAACCGAAAAAACCTCTTGCTTGCCGTCTGCCGGACGTGTTAACCATGCAGCTAACACCAAAATATCAACCCTTATCCGCTATGCTTTTGGTCAAAACAACGAAAAAGTGTAAATGAAGGCCATAGCTTATGAAAATTGGAACGACGATCCGTGGATACCGCCTGCAAAAGGGGCTATCGCAGGGAGATATCGAAAAGCGCACCGGATTGCTGCGCTGCTACTTGTCCCGAGTAGAGAATGGCCACACCGTTCCCTCTCTCGACACTCTTGCCAAAATTGCTCTTGCCTTGGACATGCCATTAGCCCAGTTCTTCGCGGAAGATTCACTTGGCCGTGAGATGAACACTCAGAAACTTACGGACGACGAACTGCGGTTCCTGAGCCAGATCCGGCGTTATTCTTCGAACCTGAACGACAGCGACAGGAAGCTGCTGCTCGCGATGGTCAAGAAGTTCGCGGCGACGGCGGTCAGGTAGGACGGGTCCGCAGGCCTTCACTTTCTCGCCAAGCCAGGCTGCCTTCCCGCGCCGCACGCCGGGATTGTTCCCTGTCGCACGGAACCAGTCTCCGCGCGACGAGGGCTTGTCTATCTCCAGAAGGAGGCAAGCCCAAAGGCAAAAGCGAGCAGCAGCAGTGACATTCCGCCGTAGGCCAACTTGCGCCGGAAGAGGAACTGGCGCTTGGGCGCACCGATCCTGGGAACAAGCGGGAGACCGAGGGCGAGACCACAGAGAAATCCGCCGAGGTGCGCCATGTTGTCGATTTGAATGAAGCTGCTGAAAAAGAGACTGGAGGCGCCGAGAACAAAGTTCAGAACGGCGAAGTAGATCACGCTGCGCCGCAGCTGGCGCAACTCTCCCGGAGGCACAGGGAGAAGCGGCGACTTGAGCAGCATGATCAGCACGCCGGCCAGGCCGAAGACCGCACCGGAGGCGCCCACGCCGACAATTCCCGCCGGCCCGTTCGCCACCCCGGGATGAACCGCTACACTCAGCAGATTTCCCGCGATCCCGGTCAGCAGGTAGACAGCGACGGTTCCCACGGCGCCGAGCAATGGCTCGCCGAGCAGGCCGAGGTTCCACAGGCACCACATGTTCGTCGCAATGTGCAACGGTCCGGCGTGCACGAAAGCAGCCGTGATCAGGCGCCACCACTGATGGTCAATCAGCACATAGGGGCCGCAGTTTGCACCCCAGCGAAGCAGATCTGAGACGGTGGGGTTTCGCGGCGACACTCCCTGCAGGATCATCGCCAGATAAACCAGGCAATTGACGGCAACCAGGGTGTATGTGGCCGGGGCCGTAGCCCATCGTCCGCCGCTGCGGCGTCTTGCCGGGCCGGAAGGCGCCTGATAATCGAACTGCCGAGAATCACGC
>DASYYO010000188.1:0-9359 GCA_035933805.1 Acidobacteriaceae bacterium
GATCTATGACACCGAAGACTATCGATTCACGCGCCGTCCGGAGACGCCGCTCCCTGGCATATGCGATCGTTGCCACTGCCCTGTGCGGACTCTGTGCGACGGGGTATGTTGTCTGCCAAAAAGCCCCGGCCTCCGCGCCGCCAAGCCGATTTGTGCAGCCCGAGCCCATCGACTTCAACGACCACGCCGGCTGGACGCAGATCTTCGATGGCAAGACTTTGAAGGGTTGGGACGGCCCATCTGAGGTTTGGCATGTCGAGGATGGAGCCATCGTGGGCGTGTCCAGCGATGAGCACCCCTCGGGGACGACGAATATCATCTGGCGGGGCGGCACTGTTGGCAATTTCATGCTCAAGGTAGAGATGAAGCTGGAAGGATCGGGCGCCAACGGGGGCATCCAGTACCGCAGCGCCAGCGTTCCTCCCAGGACCCGAGAGATTCCCGCCGACAGCCTCGCACGAATGAGCGAACAGCAGCGGCAGAGTTTGAAGCAGCGAGAGGCGCTCGGCCAGAAATATGCCAAGTGGAACCTGACGGGCTACCAGGCCGACTTCGATTTCAACAACCGTTACACCGGACAGCTCTACGAGCAGGACAGCCCACGCGGGATCATTGCCTGGCGCGGGCAGATGGTGGCGACGGAACCGGGCCGGAAGCCGCAGCTTCTCGCCATGACAGGCGACCCGGATCAATTGAAGTCTTATATCAGGCCCGGCGAGTGGAATCAGGTCGAGGTCATCGCGGACGGCAACACGATGATCCACATCATCAATGGGCACGTGATGGCCATGCTCGTCGATACAGACCAAGAATTTTATCGGGCCGAAGGGTTGCTGGCCTTTGAGATTGAAGGCGGGGGCGACGTGAAGATCTCTCACCGGAATGTCTGGTTGAAGAAATTGCCCTGATCCGTCAATCGTGGGCGAGCCTGGGCGTTGCGCCCGCCGCCGAAATCCAAACCGCTCCAGCGAACTTCCGCACCGCGGGGGAGCGACCTTCGGGAGAAGCCCTCTGCCTGCTTGAGCCAGGCACACGGCGGCTGAGGAAAGACAATGGCATCTCAGATGGAGCCGGGCTACCGGGAATTTCTGCTGGAGCGCACCGGAAGGTTATCGCAGACAGGCGGAATCTGCCCTTTTACCTATGCTGACGGAAAGGCCAAGGGAGTCTCCACGCTGCGCGTCCGTACGGCGCGCGGTTTGGAGCTGTGGGTGGTTCCCGATCGAGGCATGGACATCTTCGAGGCTAGCTTTCTGGGCCGGTCGCTCAGTTGGCACTCTCCTACGGGAATGGTTCATCCCGCTTACTTCTCCGCGAGCGGCCTGGACTGGTTGAAGAGCTTTCCTGGAGGATTGCTCGCCACGTGCGGCCTCAGCACTGCAGGAGCACCTTCTGAGGACCAGGGCGAGAGCCTCGGCCTGCACGGCGCAATCTCGAATACGCCCGCGGAATCGGCGGGGTGGTCGGAGCGTTGGGAAGGAGACGATTGTCTTCTGACTGTTTCAGGGGAGGTGCGCGAGGCCTCCGTACACGGCGCGAACCTGCTGCTCCAGAGGACGATCACCACATCGCTGCAGAGCGCTTCGTTTTGTGTGAACGATCGGGTCGAGAATCTCGGGTTTCGCGAGTCGCCCCTGATGCTCCTGTACCATTTCAATTTCGGATTCCCGCTGCTCACCGAATTCAGCCGCATTTATGCTCCCTCGCGATCGGTGGAACCGGCAAACGAACCATCGGCCCGCAGCGTGGAGAGATGGAGCCAGATGGAAGCGCCGGAGAAGGACGCAGACGAGCGTGTTTACTTCCATACGATGCAGCCCGATTCGTCAGGCAGGGTGACGGTGATTCTTGTCAGCGACGCCGGCAAAAGAGACTTTGGCGTGTCGCTGAGCTACGGCAGCGAGACCCTCCCCGAGTTCGTGCAATGGAAGATGACCCGCGCGAACCATTTTGTGCTGGCATTCGAGCCCGCGAATTGCAGAGTCCTCGGAAGAAGCGCCGAGCGCCGGCGGGGAACTCTGCAGATGCTTGCGCCCGGGGAGAAGCGTGAGTTCCACCTCGAGCTGCGCGTGCTGGATGGGGAGGAAGAGGTGACGAGCGCGATTCGGGCGAGCGGTTTGAGCTAGGGAGCGTCTGCCCGGCGCGGTCCTTCTCAGAAATTGAGATGGTCGATGTTGGCCTTGTTGATGGTCAGCGGAGTGCCCAGAATAATCTCGCTTCCGCGCACTTGAAGTTGGCCGAGACGTCCTACGGAGACGGTGGTTGCGCCTGCCGGAATCTTCTTCTGCGCCGCGAGCCAGCCGGCGTACACCGTCAGGTAGCCCAGGTCGCGGGTGTTCCAGAGAATAATCGTCGGGACGATTCCGCTTTGGATATATGGCTTGCAGATCGCCGGCAGGGAAAGGCCGATGACAGCTACATCTTTCCGCCCGGACTGTTGCACCGCCTCGGCCGACCCGGGAACAGCGGGTGCGGAGATGTCCATGATGAGCTTGACCTCGGGAAAGACTTTGAGGATCGTCTGAGTCTGCGAGAAGGCCTTGTCCCGGTCGTCATCGCTCGGTTGAACCGTCGCCAGCGTAAGGCGGGGATATTTTTCCGCGATTCGCTTCTTGATGAAGCTGATCCATTCGTTCTGGTTTTCTGCGCTCAGCGCTCCCGTGATGATGGCGAACTGACCCTTGGCTGAAAGCAGACGCGCAGCCTCATCGGTCAATGCGTCCGCAATCCCCTCGGGGGTAGCCTGGTTGAGGAAGAAGTTTCGCGCATCGGGCTCGGCATCCGCGTCCCAGGTGAGAACAGGGATTCCGTGCTGGCGAGCCTTGCGCAGGACCGTGGAGATGCTGCCCTTGTTCTCGACGGCGACGACGATTGCATCCACGCCCCGCGTGATCCAGTTTTCAATCAGCTCATTCTGTTGAGAGGCGTCCAGGCTGGTGGGTCCATCCCAGATCAGATCGACGCCGAGAGCTTGTGCCGCCTCCTCCGCTCCTGCGCGTGCGCTGATGAAGTAAGGATCTCCCTTCGCCTTTGGCATGACGGCGATCACCAGACGACGGGCTCCGGCCGCGGCTCGGGAGGCCGCAGCGCCGTCTTGGCTGCGGGAGCGATGCAGCAGTCGGCTGCCAAAGACGGCGAAGACGAAGAGGGCAAGCAGCGCAGCGGCCGGGGCTGCAATTCTTCTCTTTCTCATATCGACGGCCGGTCCCGGTCCTGTCGTCGCCGCGATTTTCCGAGTGGCGCGCCAGCGGTCGAAGCAGACGATAGCCAGCAGGAATGTGCCGATTAAGACGCCGTTCAACTCTGATGGCAGAGCGAGCAGATGCAGGCCATTCTCCAAGGTGGAGAGAAATAAAATTCCCAACAGGCTTCCGGCAAGCGTACCCCGGCCTCCAAAGACGGAGGTACCGCCAAGCACGACGGCTGTGATCGCGGTCAACTCATAACCCGTTCCCAGGTCGGATTTTGCCAATCCGAGATGTGCCACCAAAATGACGCCGGCCACGCCCGAGACGATTCCGGAGAGCAGGTAAAGGAGAGCGAGCCGTCTACGTACGGAGATGCCTGCGTAGCGGGCTCCCTCGGCATTGAAGCCTATGGCATAAAACGAGCGGCCCAGTGTGGAGCGGTGCAGCAGAACGGCATAGGCGAGAGCCACAACGATGAAAACCGTAAGCTGGATGGGAACGACCTTCCAGAAGTATCCCTGGCCAAGGAACAGAAACGGTTCCGGATATCCGGTGTAGCTCTCCGCGCCGTGGGTCATTCCCTCGGCGATTCCCCGGTAAAGGGAGTATGTTCCCAGAGTGACGATGAGGGCGGGCAGCCTGAGCCCGGCGATCAGCAACGCATTCAATGCTCCGCAGGCGCACCCGACAAGCAGAGCAAGAAACACCGCTGGAAGAATCGGAACATGGCCGGTTGTCCACGCCGCCCCAAGGACAGTCGCAGCCAGGCCCAGGGTGGAACCCACAGAGAGATCGATGCCGCCCGTGATGATGATGGGAGTCAGCGCAATCGCCAGCAGGCCGAGCTCGACGCTGAAGCGAAGCACCTCAAACAGATTGACCCACGTGAAGAAGCCGGGCGCAGCTCCGGAGAAGACGGCAAGCTCAAGCAAGAGAGCGCCCGTGAGCACCCACTCGCCATGCTGGGTCCGGGATGGGCCGGCGAGCTTAGCCCGAGAGCGCATTGCTGGGAATCTCATTTTTGCTGCGATGACTGCCGAGGACGTTGATGGTTACGGCACTCAGAATAATGGCTCCCTGGATGGCCTTCTCCCAATAGGCGCTGACGCCGAGAAAGGTGAGCGCAGAGCTGATGGAACCAAGCAGAACAACGCCGAGAGCGGTGCCAAGGATGGTGCCTGACCCGCCGGTGATAGCAGCGCCGCCAACCGCCACCGCGGCGATTACCGTCATCTCGAGCCCGAGTCCGGAGTTGCTGGGAATCTGATGGAAGCGCACGGAGTTCATCGTGGCCGCCAGTCCGGCTAGCGCACCGGTGAGCAGGAAGACGGAGAAGACGACGCGCTCCGTACTAATCCCGGCAATGCGCGCCGCGGCTTCATTGGAGCCCGTCGCATAGACTGCCCGTCCCGCCCGCAGATAGCGGAGCCCGGCCGCTGCTCCGGCGACCACCAGCGCCACCAGGCCGATGGCCGCGATCGTGTATCCGGTCTGGGTCAGGCTGAGCCATTGAAAATCCGGCGGAAGATCGCCCACCCAGGAGCCCTGCGTCTGCCAGCGCAGTCCGTCGCGAAAGGCGACCATCGTCGCCAGGGTCACCACGATCGAGGGCACCCGAACGTAGGCGACCAGCGCGCCGTTGAGCGCTCCGCAGGCGGCTCCGGCCAGACACGCGGCGAGCGCGCCCGCTGTGCCGCCAAGCCCGTGCCGTGCCAGCAAGCCCAATGTCACGCTGCAGATGGCGAAGACGGAGCCGACCGAGATATCGATCTGCCCGGTCAAAATGACAAGCGTCATTCCGACGGCAATGAACATCACGGGCATATTGTCGAGAAACAGGTCGGTGAGATTTTCGCGGGTGAAATATCCATGTGTGCCGAACGCCAGAATGGCCATCAGTACCAGGATCGTAGCGCCGACGGCCATCTCCCGGGTGTAGGCCTTCATGGCTTTCCTGCGTTCGGCGTCTCGCCGTCTGGGTGGCCGAGGGCGAGCGAGAGTATCCTCTGCTGACTCGCCTCCTGCCGGGAGAGAATCCCCGCGATCGTTCCCGCGTGAACAACGCCGATCCGGTCGCACATCCCTAAGATCTCCGGCAGCTCTGACGAGATCAGGATGACGGCCATCTTCTGTTCAGCCAGGCGGACGATGAGATCGTGAATCTCCGACTTCGAGCCTACGTCTACTCCCTGTGTCGGCTCGTCCAGGATCATGATTCGTGGATGGATGGCCAGCCACCGCGCCAGCGCAACCTTCTGTTGATTGCCGCCGGAGAGAGCTCCGGCCTCGGCAAAAAGCGACGCGGTCTTGATGCGCAGATCGCCGACATACCGCTCAGCCAGGTCGAGTTCCTTCTCTCGATCAATCCACCCCCAGCGGGAGATGGAGCGAAGGCTCGCCATACTGATGTTTGCCGCGATGCTCATCTCCAGAATGACGCCATGCTGCCGCCTGTCTTCGGGAAGGTAGCCGATTCCCAGGCGGATCGCCTCCTCGGGCGACCCGATGCGGTGAGGTTCGCCATGCAAAAAGATCTCCGAGTCAGAGGGCGAGATCCCGAAGAGCGTGCGAGCCAATTCGGTCCGCCCCGACCCGACAAGACCCGCCAATCCGAAGATTTCACCGCAGCGCACGGAGAAGGAGACATTCTTCAGACCGAGGCCGCGGTTCTCCAGATTGCGGACCTCGAGCGCAACCTCTCCGATCGGGACCGCTCGCTTGGGAAAGATTGAGGCGATCGAACGGCCCACCATCAGATGGATCAGCTCTGCACGGCTTACATCGCTCGCTTTGCGGCAGGCGATGCTCTCTCCGTCGCGCAAGACGGAAATTCTATCTGCGATGCTGAGAATCTCTTCCAACCGATGCGAGATATAAAGAATGCCGGCGCCTTCCTCCCGCAACCGGTGGATCAAGGCGAAAAGATTGTCCACCTCGCGATCGGTGAGGAGCGCAGTCGGCTCGTCCATGAGCAGAATTCTGGCTCTGGCGCCGGTGGCCTTGGCAATCTCTACAATCTGCTGCTCCGCCATGCTCAGCGTGCCGGCCAGCCTGCCGGGGTCGATCGAAGCGCCAAGCCGCTCGATCAGATCCCTGGCCTGCGCGTCCCTCGCGCTCCAGTTGACCCGCCACGACGAGCCGCCGTTCTCCAGGGCCAGAGCGACATTCTCCGCAACCGTCAGATGAGGAAAGATCGAAGGTTGCTGGTAGATGGCGGCGATGCCGAGTGAACGAGCGATGTGGGGACTGTTGTGCGCGATTTCTCTCCCTTCGATTTCGAGGCTTCCGGAGTCGGCCGGAACGACACCCGCAATGATTTTCGTGAGGGTAGACTTTCCCGCGCCGTTCTCCCCGACCAATGCATGGACTTCCCTTGCCAGGAGCTCAAGAGACACTCCCTTGAGGGCCTGCACGCCTGCATAGCTCTTTGTAATGGCACGGGCCTCGAGCAGGGGCTTGGACGGCGCCGCCTTGGGAGGATGCGCTTGAGCGTGCGTGTTGGGTTCTTTCGATCGCAAAGGTGATCTCTAACGACTCACTTGTATTTTGCGGGGTCGTGGCATGTCAAACCCTGTGGCGAGCCGGGAACGAGCGTGCGGGAGCGGGATCGCCAATCCTCCGGGCTTCAACGCGCGGAAGCGCGCGTCTTCTTGTGATGGATCGACAGGCTCCTTGCGGGCAAGCCGGGGAGGCGGACGCTCGAAGACTCTCGAATGTTGAGCATCGCAGGGAGACGCAACTTCTCCCGCGGGCATTCCGCCGTTGCCTTCTCAATGCGCCTCAGCAGAACCTCAACTGCGCGGTAGCCCATTTCAAAGGTTGGCTGGACGACGGAGGTAATTCCGGGCCGGAAGAAGTCTTCCGCCATCACCTCATCGAAGGTGACAAAGGAGAAATCGGCCGGCGTGGTCAGGCCGATGGCGTAGAGGCTTCGCAGAGCGGCGAGGCCGGTGACCCCATTGGTCGCGAATAGAGCGGTTGGCCGTACTGCGCTGTCTTGGAACCCGAGCTGGCATATGCGGGCAATGTGCTGCTGCTCAAAGCTCCCGCTCCAGATCAAAGATCTCTCGCTGGGAATTCCGGCCTTTCGCAAAGCCCGGCGATGCCCGAGGAGCCTCTCCTGCTCATTGAGCAGCGACGGAGGCCCGGTGACGCAGGCAATCCGGGTGTGGCCCATCTCAATCAGGTGCGCGACGGCCATCTCCGCAGCTCCGCAGTCATCCACGCAGACGAAATCAACGTCGAGATCGACGGGCAGACGGTCGAGGCAGACGATAGGGGAATGCGAGGTCAGCGACGCGAATTGTCCGGAGGACAACTCCTTCCCGCTCGCTGTTACCAGCAGGATACCTTCGACGCGCTGGGCGCGGAGCAGAGAAATCATCTCCGCCTCCCGCTCCGGGCTGCCGACAGAGTCGAGAACGATTAGGAAGTAGCCGCGCTCACGAGCCGCGCACTCAGCGCCGCGAATGATTTTAGGGAAGAAGGGAATCGTGATATCCGGGACGACAATGCCAAGGGTATGGGTTCGATTCGTCTTGAGGCTGCGGGCGATCAGGTTGGGTTGGTAGTTCAAGACCCGAATGGCTTCGAGGACCTTCTGCCGCGACTTCTCACTGACGTTGGCAGAGCCGCTGATCACATTGGAAACGGTTCCCGCCGAGACACCAGCGAGTTTCGCCAGTTCTTTCTGAGTTGGCGCCATGTTGCAAATCCTACCTGAAACAGGAATCCCACGGATCATATATCCGACCCAAAATGAGTCGTTTTACGTTCGGGTAGCCGATTCGCGCAGCTTGCCGGGGAGCCCGGTTTCGCTGGGGTCGGCCGCACAGAGAATGGAAGGCGCTCAGTTGGGCCAGATCCGTCCCACTGGTTTGCCCCGACGGCTTACGTGGCGCCTGCCGCCGGGCATCAGGGAATAGTGACGTGAAATGTTCTCCGCGGTCCTGAAACTGCCGAGTTCGCCCTCTCTGCGATCAAGAACTTCGCGATCCTGGAAAGGCTCAAGGGCGAGTTCCGGGCTGAGGCGTTCAATGTCATCAACCACCCCAACTTCGGCAAGCCGGCAGCGAATATCAGCACCAGCAACGTGGAGACCGTGACCTCCACATCGTTTGATAACGGAACCTTCAATTCGTGCCGAAGCTGATCTGGTAACATGAGCGGCACGGCGCTGAGCTTGCGCTTGGCCGTGCCGCTCCGACGATTCCTGCGGATCTTCCAGGCGTTCCCATCGAGCCCGGATTTCCCGGCGCAACGCGCTGTTTCGTCTAGCGGGATGGCCGTCACGCCGGTTGCTGAATTTCCACCGTCCACCAGTTGAGCTGTTTCGGAGAGAAGGACCATGTCTCGATTTCAGGAGTTTTTGAGCTTGCCCCGCGGCTCCGGAATTCCGCTTTGGAGGGGATTGGGCATTGGGGCGGCAGCGACGGTGCTTCTGCACTCTGCCACGGGCCAGCAGCCCGAACCACCGGCTCCCGCCTCCCACCCGGGCCACGCCGTGATTCAATTTCACGAGCCTGACCCGCTCGATTTCAACGATCACGCAGGCTTTGTCCAGATCTTCGATGGAAAGACTCTCGACAAGTGGGATGGCGATCCGGCGACATGGCGTGTCGAGGACGGCGTCATGGTGGGAGAGTCGACGGCGGAAAAGCCTCGCAACAACAGTTACATCTCCTATCACGGCGAGGAGGCGAAGGATTTCGACCTCAAGCTGGAGATCAAGGTCGAGAAAGGAGGGGGAAGCGGCATCCAATACCGGAGCGCCGTAGGTCTCCCATGGATCCGGGGAGCGCGTCCCGGGCAGCCCGAGCCAAACCTCGCCTGGATGATGACCGGTCCTCAGGCTGATTTCTGGTATCCCGTCAACCCGAGAAGCTTCTCCTATACCGGTCAGTTTTATTCGGAGAATACCTACCAGGGCATCCTCGCCTGGCGAGGACAAGTAACCATGTCTGTGCCAGGGAGCAAGAACGCGCGGCTGGTAGCCAATATCGGGAACCGGGATGCCCTGGGCGGATATGTCAAGATCAACGACTGGAACCAGTATGAGATTATTGCCCGCGGTGGAACATTTCTGCATATCATCAATGGGCAGCTCATGGCGGTCTACATCGACGATGATCCTCATTCGTCGAACAATCAGTCCGGCCTGATCGGAATTGA
>DASYYO010000212.1:0-30259 GCA_035933805.1 Acidobacteriaceae bacterium
ATTTGTCGCTGCGAAGCGCGGCAGACCTGAATCAAGCGCGAAGCCAGTCAATTGCCTGATTCTGACGCTCACATCTTGACAATCATAAGGTAGAGGACCTAGTGTTTGGGGCTATGACGGATGCGAACACCGATGTGATTCAGGGCACGCTTGACCTGCTGATTTTGAAAACGCTAAGTCTGCGGCCTCTGCATGGGTTTGGGATTGCGCGGAGGGTCGAGCAGATCTCGGATGGTGTGTTCAAGGTGAACCCTGGGTCGCTACTGACGGCGCTACAGCGGCTGGAACGAGCGGGGTGGCTGGACTCGGGGTGGCGGGAGACGGAGAACTCGCGGAGGGCGAAGTTCTATTCGCTGACGGCGGCGGGGCGGAAGCAACTAAAGGTGGAGACGGCGGACTGGAAACGGCGATCGGGCGCGATTGCGCGGCTGCTGGAGATGGAGGGCTGAGAGATGTCTCTTTGGCGACAGCTTCGGCATGGTTGGCGCAACCTGAGGGACCGGGCTGGGCGCGCGCAGGATATTGCCGACGAGGTTGCGCACTACTTCGAGGAGGAGGCGGCGGAGTGGAGAGAGCGCGGACGTTCTGCGGAGGAGGCGAACAGAGCGGCTCGTGGAGAGGCGCGCAGCATGGCCGTTGCGCGAGAGCGGGCGAGCGAATATGGGTGGGAGAACGACGTGAAGGTCTTCATGGACGATCTGCGCTTTGCAGCGCGGCAGATGTGGAAGCATCCGGCATTTGCGGTGACGGCGGTGTTGACGCTGGCGCTGGGAATCGGGGCGAACACTGCGATCTTCACAGTGGTGGAGCGGGTGCTGATGGCTCCGCTGCCTTACCGGAACCCAGATCGGCTGGCGCTGCTGAAGACATACCGGAGTCAGATCGGGAGGGCAGTCCCTCGAGTGACTGGGCCGGACGGAGTCGACGTCCGGGAACAGGCGAAGGGGTTGGAGGCGGTGAGCCTGTACGGCGGCGGAAACTTTGGGGTGCAGCTAGCCGGTCATGCGGCGTTTACGGTGGTGACGATGGCCGACGCAAATTTCGCGCGAGTCTTTGCACTGCGGCCGGTGGCGGGGAGACTGTACACAGAGGCAGATGCGAAGCATGCAGTGATGGTGAGCGAGCGGTTCGCGCGCGACAACTTCGGCAGAGCGCAGGCGGCGGTGGGGAAGGTCATGCTGGTGGAGGGCGAGCCGACGGAAATTGTGGGCGTACTGCCGGCGGGTTTCGATTATCCGAACGGAACGCAGGTGTGGATGGCCTCGCCCATGGCCCCGGAGTCAAAGTCGCGGACCGCGTTTAACTACAGGGCGGTGGCTCTGCTGCGGGAGGGCGCCAGCGTCAGGCAGGAGCAGGCGGAGCTGGAGGGGCTGAGCGGGCGGCTGCAGGCGGCGTACGCGGAGGATAACCGGGGAAAGTTGTTGACGATGGTTCCGCTCAAGGAGGCGCTCACGGGAGAGTCTCGTCCAACGCTGATGTTTCTGTGGTCGGCGGCGGGGCTGATTCTGCTGATTGCGTGCGTGAATGTAATGCACCTGCAACTGGTGCGGTCGATGGAGCGGCAGAGGGAGCTCGCGATACGCAGGGCGCTGGGGTCTTCCCGGTGGCGGGTGATGCAGCCGGTGTTTCTGGAAAGCCTGCTGGTGGCGTGGATGGGAGGCGCGGCGGGAGTGATGCTGGCCTTTCCCACTGTGCGGTTGCTGGTGGCGATGGCTCCTAAGGAGCTGCCGCGGACGAGCGAGATTCATCTGGATCTGTGGGTGCTGGGATTTGCGCTGGGACTGGCGGTGATGACGGCCGTCGTGTCGGCGATGTTGCCGGCGATGCGAGCGGCGAAGGTAGATCCGGCGGAGGCGCTGAAGAGCGACCCTTCTCGAGGAATAACGCCGCATGGTTCAGGGCTGTTGCGCGATGGGTTGGTGGCGGCGGAGGTGGCGGCGACGTTTGTGCTGGCAGCAGGTGCTTGCCTGCTGCTCCGCACAATCATGACACTGCAGGCAACGGACATGGGGTACGAGACGCGTCAGATGCTGGTGGTGGACGCGGATGCTCCGGCGACAAAGGAACTGACTTCACTGCGCGCGGTCGGGATGTTCAACCAACTATTTGCAGACCTGGGTCAGTTGCCGGGAGTGGAGCGGGCTGCGGGAGTGATGGGACTGCCTACGGGGAACTACGGGTCGAATGGCTACTACGAGACGAGAGGAGGGCTGCCGCTGGATGCGGATCATCCGGCGTGGTCTCACTTCAGCGTGGCGAGCCCCGGGTACTTCAAAACGATGGGGATTCCGCTGAAGCGTGGGAGGGACTTTCGATCAGAGGATACGCATGAAAGCGGAATGGTGGCGGTGATCAGCGAGTCGCTGGCACGGCAGAGCTTTGGCAATGCGGACCCGCTGGGCAAGCAGATTCGGTGCGGTCTTGACTCCGACAAGTGGATGACGGTGGTAGGCGTGGTAGGGGATGTACGGCAGGAGTCTCCGGCGGAGAGGCCGGGGGCGACGCTGTATATGCCCATGACGCAGCATCCGTTTTATGCGAACCAGATTCACCTGGTGCTCCGGACGGCGGTAAAGCCGCTTGTTTTGATCAATGCGGTGGATGAGAGGATTGCGCGGGTGGATCCTCTGATTGCGCGACGATACACGACGATGGATGCGATGGTGGACAAGTCGGTGGAAACGGAGAGGTTTCGCGCGGCGCTAATCTCGTCGTTTGCGGGCATGGGGCTGCTGCTGGCGATGCTGGGTGTATACGGGACGATGGCGTACTCGGTAGCGCAGCGGAGGTTTGAGTTTGGAGTGAGGATGGCGTTCGGTGCGGAGCGCGGGACGATTCTGCGGTCGGTACTGGGGCACGCGTTGAAAGTGGCGTGTGTGGGAATTGTGTTTGGTGCTGCGTTGGGCGTGGTGCTGGCGCATCTGGTGCAGAGCATGCTGGTAGGGGTGAGGCCGACGGATCCAGCGAGCCTGGTGCTGGTGTCGGCGCTCCTGCTAATGACGGCGCTGGGAGCAGCCTTGGGGCCGGGAAGGAGCGCGACGCGGGTGAGCCCAATGGCCGCGCTGCGGACGGAGTGATGGCGAAGCGGGAGCAGCGACCGGTTCCTCCGATGAAGAACCGAGCGCTCACTGCGAGGCGGAAGGCATGATACCGCGCGCTCCCGTCAAGTACGCCGTCAACAATCAAGGCGATGGCAGCCTGTTCGGGCGCGAGGCCTTCCGGCGCCGAGGGCCGACATCGGAATGGCGACGACGGCATACAACCTTACAAACGTGCTCGGCGCGCCCAAAATGAGGGCGGCGCTGCATCGCAGCAACCGAACAGCGCGACGAAACCCAGAGCCCCCCGGGTATCTCCACTCTTTTGTCCAAACGTCGGTTTTGGTTTGGCCTTGGAGATTCCGCAGCGGCCGTCGCGGCTATGCAAATGTGGAAAGCGTTCTTTGCTCCCCACATTTGCATAGGCTGAATGACTTGCGATCAGGGCTCGAGAGCGTCCGTTGGCCTTTGCGCAGCTTTGCGCCGTGTCTCCAGAGTCTCTTCTTCCATCAGCCAGCGCCGTAGTTGCAGCAGATCGTTGGCCCTGGCGATGCCGATCGGCTTGCGCGCTGTATTCGATTCGACCACTACGATGTTCTCCACATTCTTCAGCATCATGTCGCGGTGCACCCGATCGACAGATTCGCCGGGAAAGGCCAGCACGTAGTCCTGCCGCGCGAGCTCCCGCATCCTGAAGTGATGGTCGGGCGGCTCTACCTTCAAGAGATCATGCGCCTCGATGATGCCCACCAGTGTCCCGTCGTTCTCAACAACCGGCATGAGGCCGACATGCCCAGGCGACAGGTGAGCCAGGACGCTGCGCAGCTCATCCTCCGCCTCGATCGCAGTAAATTGCTTTTGCATCACCTGGTCAACGCGCGCCCGCATCAGGACAGGCACCGAATAATCCTGGAGAACGATGAGACCGCGCTTGACGAGCTTGATGGTCATGATGGAGTCGGGGCTGAACAGGCGCACGAAGCCGTCGGAGATCATGACGCAGACAATGAGCGGAAGCAGTGCGTTCGGATTATGGCTCAGTTCAAACAGGAAGACGATGCTGGTAAAGGGAGCCCGGGCAATGCCTCCGAATAAAGCAGCCATCGCCGCGAGAGCGTAGAAGGCCGGATTGCTGACAAGATGCGGAAGGAAGTGCCGGCAGGCGACGGCAAAGCTTGCGCCGAGGCCTCCACCGACCACCAGGGATGGAGCGAAGACGCCGCCCGTCGTTCCCGATCCGAGAGAGATCACCAGCGCCCAGAACTTCGCGACCGAGATCCCCAAAAGGCCGCCGGTCGTCAGCCGGTCGTTCAGCATATCGCGGATCGTGTCATAGCTCGTGCCCAGAACCTGGGGATAGAAGTATCCGATGACTCCGAGGATCAACGCTCCGAGCACCGGGGACCAGACGAGGGCATGCTTGACCGGGAGGGCGTCAAAGACATCTTCCAGCCAGGAGAGTACGCGGATCATGACGACGCCGGTGATCCCCATCAGGACTCCGAGCACAGCGAACAGCCACAACTCATTCATTCCTGTCAGGCGGAAGGCGGGCGTGGGAAAGAGAGGATTCCATCCGGCGAAATGAATGCGGACGCCGGTTGCAACGGCAGCCGCCAGCGCGACCGGGATGAAAGACCGGGCGCGAAGCTCAAAGAGCAGCAACTCTACGGCGACGAGGATTCCAGCCAGCGGAGCGGTAAAGGTGGCAGCCATGCCCGCGGCCGCGCCCGAGGCCAGAAGGATTCTTCGATAGTAGGGACTGAGATTCACCACCTGACCAAAGAGCGATCCTATGGCCGCGCCGGTCTGAATGATGGGGCCCTCAGCTCCGAAGGGGCCCCCTGTTCCTATGGCGAAGGCCGTCGCGAGGGGCTTTAAGACCGCGACGCGCAGCCGCATGCGGCTGTGGCCGAAGAGCACCGCATCCATTGCCTCGGGGATGCCGTGGCCTTTCAGAGTCGGCTCCCAGAGATGCACCATCAGGCCGACCAGCAGACCGCCGATCGGGGGGATCAGAATGACCCAGAGCCCCAGGTGGTTGTGCGCGGGATTGATGTTCTGGAACGAGAGCCTGCCAAAGAAGAAGATATTCGTAAAAAAGTAGATCAGCTCAAGCAGCCCCTCCGCCACCAGCCCGCTCAGCAAGCCCACAAGCAGCGCGTAGCCGCATATTTTGAGGACTGCCGGCTCGAGCGCGACTCCGAATTGCCCTTTTTTCTCCGAGTAAGATTCCGAGCCGTTCATCACGGCAGGTGCGGGAAGATCAGCCATCATCAGCCTCCTCGAACGTCTTCGCAGCTACGCTCATCCGCCCGGGCGGCTCCCCAATTCACTTCGCCAGGGTAGGGATCTCCAATGCCGTCTCATGAACCGGCCCGGCATCTTCATCTCTTCGCGTCTTGAGCGCCTGCAGAATATCTGTCTTGGTCACAATGCCTTCCATCCTGCCGTGGGCAGAGACCACAAGCAGCATGGGCTGCGCGCGCTCGCTGAGGAGCAAACGGAGAGCCTCCATCAGGTCGCAGTCGGGAGCAACCTTGCTGATCCTATTCTCCGTGAGATCTCGAACTTTCATGGTTGCCCATTTTTCCGGCGCCACGCGGGCCAGCGACCACAACGCGATCACGCCCAGGAGCTGCTGGCCTTCAAAAACGGGAAAGACCTCGTGCCTGGAGTGGGGAGAGAGCGTGCTGGTGAACTCACGCAGGCTCAACGATGCCTGAACCGCAATCATCTGGGGCTGCATAATCTCAGCCACTGAGACATTCTTCAACTCCTGCACCTTCACGCCCTCGTGCAGGCGCTGGTCTCCGGAGGCGGATGCATCTCCGGAGACGGCATAAGCGACCGCGGCGCCGATCAGCGCCGGGATGATGAAGGCATGGCCTCCGGTCGCTTCGGCAACAAAGACGACCGCCGCGAGGGGGGTCTTGTAGCCTGCGGCGATGAACGAGGCCATTCCGACGGCGGCGTACAGCCCGGTTGCGGGGCTGTGCACGATGGATTGAGCGAATGCCGTTCCCAAAGCCCCGCCGGTAAGGAACAGGGGCACAAACAGGGCGCTGACGCCGCCCGCTCCCAGAGTGAAGACGGTGGCCATGAGCTTGAGCGCGCTGAAGAGCAGCAATTCCGCGCTGCTGTGATGATGGAGCAGGATGTCGCCTACCGCCTCATAGTTCGGTCCCATGGGCACCAGCACGCCATTGTAGACGTGCAGGAAGACCACCCCGCAGAGCGCCGTGAGGAGGCCGCCGATGGCGAGCTTGAGGGTATGAGGAAGCGACCATTTGACAAAGAAGACGCGCGCGCGACGAAAGGTTACGACGAAGGCCATGGCAATCAAGCCGATCATCAGGCCCAGCAGCGCACACCAGAGCAGATCCTTCCCTGCAAAGCTCCTCACCCCGGAGAAGTTAAACAGCGGGGTCGTGCCCAGGAACGAGCCGAGCGTGACGTAGGAGATCACGGACGCAATCAAGGAAGGCACCAGGGCCTCATGCGCCAGATCGTCTTTGTAGGGCATCTCCAGGGCGAAGACGATGCCGGTCAGCGGAGCGCGAAAGACCGCAGACATGCCCGCGGCGGCGCCGCAGATCAGCATGATGCGCCGGTCGCGCGCATCGAGCCGAAAGCGCCGCAGCCTGGTCCACAGCCATGAGCCGATAGCCGCGCCGCCATAGATGCTCGGCCCTTCGAGCGCAGCGCTTCCGCCAAACCCTACCGTCGCAATGGCTGCGAGCAACTTTGGGAAGAAGGGCCGCATGTCGATATCGCCCTGGTGCTCATGGTAGGAGCGGATGACCTCCTCGGTGGAGTGCTCATCCGGGTCGGGGGTCAAAAATTGCATGATCAGACCGGCGATCGTGAAGCCCAGCACCGTGACGGGAACGATGGCCCAGTGATGGCCGAGGTAATAGGCGAGCACGGCAGGCCACAGCTTGCCCAGGATAATCACAGCAATGGCCGTAATGGTCAGGCCGGTCACGACTCCGATGATGGGCGCAACAATCAGCCACTTCACCAGGTCGCGAGAGTAGGTCGCCGTGAGGTCCTCATGAACCAGAGGCAGATACTTGCGCAGAAGAGGATGATGCAGGATCCACCTCTGCCGTCTTGATCTTCGTTCGTCAGCCATTCGGTTGCGCATGCCCTTCAAATCTGAATATGGGGAAACCATGGAACGCCAGATCTCCCGCCGCAATCTGCGGGAGACTCGAAAGCCCAGGAGGTCAGGCGTTCGCCTTCTTCTTTCGCGGCTGCTGGTCTGAATTCCTTTTCGCCGCGGCCTCGCGGCCGCTCGCGGGCGCTCTCTTGGGAATCGAGGCGGCGCTCAGAAGGCCCGCCCTCACCTGCCTGACCTCCTCCTGATGAAGCTTGGTGAGCTCGTAGAGGATCTCGTGACCGCGCGCGGTGAGAGACACGACTACGATCCTGCGGTCCGTTGTGTCCTGCTCGCGGCGCACCAGTCCGTTTTGCACGGCGCGCTCGATCAGCCCTACGACGGAGTTATGCCGCTCCTGAAGAAACTCGGCGAGTTCGGAGATGGAAGCACAGCCGCGTCCGGTGAAACCGGCGATCCCAAGCATGAGCTGATGCTGCTGCGGAGTGACTCCGCATTTCCGGGCGGCCTTTTCGCTGAAGCGCAAAAACTTGCGCAGAGCGTACCGGAAGCGCGCAAGTTCCTCGATGACATCCTGGACCGGCCGCCCATTGTCGTGCGGGGAGCGCGTGGGCCGGGGGCCGAGAGCGGATTTCATAAGAATTATTATATCGCAATACGATGTTTTTTTATATCCTGATGCGATCTATTTTCAGGAGAACATCCTGCTCGTTCCGGCGGGAATCCGCCAGGCAACCTCTAGCGCGCCAGCCAGCCCCCATCCACCGCCAGCACATGCCCGTGCACGAAACTGCTCGCCGGGGAGGCGAGGTAGACCGCGGCGCCGGCGATGTCTTCGGGCCTGCCCCAGCGCCCGGCGGGAATTCGCTCCATCACCTGCCTGGACCTCACCGGATCGTTGCGCAGCGCCTCGGTATTGTCGGTATCCATGTAGCCGGGTGCGATCGCGTTGACATTGATCCCCTTGGCCGCCCATTCGTTGGCGAGCGCTTTCGTGAGCTGGCTGAGACCGCCCTTGGCCGCCGAATATGCCGGGACCAGGATGCCGCCCTGGAAAGCCAGGAGAGAGGCGACGTTGATGATCTTGCCGCTTCCCTGGGCGAGCATATGCCGGCCCGCAGCCTGGCTTAGTTGGAAGGCGCTGGTCAGATTCGTCTGCAGCACCATGAGCCAATCGCTCAGAGGAGTCTCGGCCGCCGGGGCGCGCTTGATCATTCCGGCATTGTTAACCAGAATGTCGATCGACCCAAAGGCCTCCACCGTCCGCTCGATGAGCGACGGCACATTCTCCGGATTGCGCAGATCGGCGATCAGCTCGATATGCCGCACGCCGGTGCGGGCGACCCGTTGCACCACCTCTTCCGGAATCCGCTGCGAGCCATGCAGCGCGACATTCGCTCCGGCTTCTCCGAAGGCCACGGCGATGGCTGCGCCGAGTCCCCGGGAGGAGCCGGTTACCAAAGCATTTTTTCCCTGCAGTTTGAACGAGTCGAGAATCACCGCAACTCTCCTTCTTTTCCTTGTCTCTTTCTGCTTCGGTATCGCACCCGGTTCATCGGCCTGCTCTGCTCTTGCCGACAGCTGTGGAGAGCTTGTAGACCTCAGATCCAGCAAAGAGATACGCGCCGACTCCGAAGACGTAGCTCGAAGCAGCTGTGTATGCCCCCGGCGCGGCGCCTACGGGTTGAATGCATCCCAGCCGCCCGTCGGCATAGACATGCGAGAGAAGTCCCGCCCAGCCTTTCTGGACCACGGGCAGGTATCTCGTCTTGTCCAGCAGGCCATGATTGATTCCATAGGCCAGTGCGTAAGTGTAGAAAGCCGAACCTGAGACCTCGGGCAGCGGATACGCCTCCGCATCGAGAAGCCCCGGCCGCCACAGTCCATCGCGTCCCTGCAGCGCCGCGATGGCGGAAGCCATCTGCCGGAACTGCGTCACATACCTGCCGCGCGAAGGATAATCGGCGGGCATCTCGCTAAGAACCCGCGCCAGCCCGGCGATCACCCATCCGTTGCCGCGCGACCAGAAGATCGGCTTTCCATTGGACTCACGTTTGTTCAGGTAGCTGGCATCCCGGTAGAAGAGATGGTTCACGGGATCGTACAGCTTGCCGGACGTGATCCACCACTCCCGGTCCATGAAGTCCAGATAGCTGATCTTTCGATCGGCCGCGTAGAGATCACTCAGCACAGGAGGCGCCATGAAGAGCGCATCGCACCACCACCAGAGAAGCTTATCCGGATCGTCCACGTGGCGGGTGAGGCTCTCCATGCGCTGGCGAATGGGTGCAATCATGGCGGGGTCGCGATACTTCAGGTAGAGCTCGATGTAAGTCTGGCCGATCGCCTGATCGTCGGCGTGCTCCGGCCGGGGGCCGGGCTGCCAGGCGAATTTCTTCCCCATGGCGAGCATCGCTTCCTGATACTTTGCTCCGCTCACCTCCGCGGGCACGGCCATGAATCCGGCATAAAGAGCCGCGAAGGTCCAATCCTGGTTGAAGCGAGGCTCGGCGCGCCGGAGCTGCCAATCGGCGACCAGCCGCATCGCGTCTGCGACGGCATGCCGGCTGAGCCGGGGCGAGAGATTCGCAGGCTGGGTCACCTGTGTTTCGTCATCGCCGGCAGCCGCGGATTTCTCCGCTGCCGTCAGGTTCTGCGCCGCCGCCTGAGGATATGCAGCGGGCGCAACAGCCGCGAGCCACAGCGCGGCGCAACAGGAGATCACCGCCGCCTTTCGCAGAGCCGGGACTCGCCTGCGCGAAGCACAGCCAGCGGATCCTGCGCGGGAAACGATGTGGGAGTTTGCAGAGGCGATGTTGAGCTTTTTCATAGTCAAAGAGACAGCGTCAATTTCATTTCTTTCTGAAAGAGGGGAACGGCGCCCAATTCGCCGTTCATTGTAGTGGATTGAGCTGCGTTGCCGCCTCCGTACCGCTCTGCGGTCCGCGCCCGGCAAGCAGAACGGCAAGCCCGCGCACGCACAGGGAGAGCTCCTCGGTGTATTGTGGCTTGTATCGGCGCATCCAATGCGCCGGCCAGACCTCTCACGATGAAAAAGCTGATCAACCGCCGCGAAACAGTGATCGAGGAGATGCTGCAAGGCATGGCAGCGCTCCATCCAGGCCTCGTACGGCTCTCACCCTGGAATGTCATGGTGCGCTCTGATTTCGCAACCATTCGTGACCGCGAGGTTGCGCTCATCTCCGGCGGAGGCAGCGGGCACGAGCCGGCGCACGCCGGCTATGTGGCTCCCGGCATGCTGAGCGCCGCGGTCGCCGGGGAGATCTTCACCTCTCCGAGTGCGGACTCCATCTTCCAGGCGATCAAGGCGGTTGCGGGAAAACCGGGCGTCCTGCTGATCGTGAAGAACTATACCGGCGATCGGCTCAACTTTGGCCTGGCTGCGGAGATGGCGCGCGCCGAAGGCATTCCCGTCAGACTGGTGATTGTGGCCGATGATGTCGCGCTGCTCAGCGGGCAGCCGAACAGCGAAACGGAGCAACGCCGTCGCCAATTGGCCGAGGCAAGAGGTCTGGCAGGCGTCATATTGATCCACAAGATCGCCGGAGCCAGCGCAGCCGAAGGCAAAAGCCTCGACGAGGTGAGCACCGCGGCCAGCACGGCGGCGAGCGCACTCGCCACGATGGGCCTTGCTCTCTCGGCCGGAGCCTCGGCCAGCCTCGAAGCGCCTGGGTTCTCTCTGAGCGAGAAAGAAATCGAGTTGGGACTGGGCATCCACGGAGAGCCAGGAGTTCAGCGCATGCCATTGATGTCTGCCCGTGATCTCGTCTCGACTCTGGTGGACAGAATCACCTCCGTACGCGCGCTAGGCTCCGGCGATCGAGTCGCGGTCCTCGTGAACAATCTCGGTTCCACGACGGCGATGGAGATCGACATTGTGGCGCACGACGCGTTCTCCATCCTCACCTCTCGCGGTCTTAAGGTAGAGAGGCTGTACTCGGGAACGATGCTCACCTCGCTCGATATGGCGGGGATCTCGCTCACGCTTCTCTCCGTGGACGAGGAACGGCTGCGGCTGCTCGATGCAGCCACCTCCGCGCCGGCGTGGCCAAACTTTCCCCGGCGTCCCCCCGCGCCGGAGAGTGTTTCGCCCCAGGCGGAGCCGGCAAAGCTCCCCGCGCAAGTCTCTCGGCAATTGATCCGTGGCAAGCCGGCGGATCGAGCGATTCGTGCAGCCTGTGCCGCATTGCTTCAATCCGAGCCGCTGCTCACCAGGCTGGATCAGGCCGTCGGCGATGGAGACCTCGGCATCAGCATGGCGCGCGGCGCAACTGCGGTGGAAGAGGCTCTTCCCGGTTATCCGCTGGACGATCTTCCGGCTGCTCTCAAGGCGATCGGTCATACGCTGCAAGGGGAACTCGGCGGATCGTCGGGTCCGTTCTACGGGGTGCTGTTTCTCCGCACGGCAAGCGCGCTTGCGGGGCGCGGCCCTCTGGGACTGCGGGAATGGGCAGAAGCACTCGCGCAAGGCTGCGACGCCGTCAGCGAGTTAGGCGGCGCGCATGCCGGAGACCGGACGATGCTGGACGCGCTGGTTCCCTTCTCGCAGGCGCTGAAGGATCAAGGCAGCGATGGACGGCCGGCGAGAGAAGCTCTGAGTGCCGCGGTGAATGCAGCTCTTCGCGGTGCGCAGCAGACCGCGCAGATGCTGCCTCGCCGCGGCCGCTCCGCATATCTCGGCGAGCGCGCTCTCGGCCATCTGGACCCCGGCGCAATTGCCGTGAGCATCTGGCTCAAGGCCGCCGTCGAATCCATTTAGCCGGGCTTAGACTTCGCGGAGCGCAACTTTGGATGCCGGCGGAGAAGACGACGAACGCAACACCTCCCGCACCTTCTCGAGCAGTTCCGGCGCGGTAAACGGCTTGGGAAAAATCTCGAAAGACCGCAGCGACGAGCGGTAGTCCAGCCGATCGTCATCGAGATAGCCGCCCACGATAAGAACAGGCAGCCCGTTACATTTCGTCCGCAGGTAGAGCGCGGCATCGTGTCCCGTATGGTTGTCCACGTATGGGCGCACGATCAAAAGATGGGGCACGGTTCTGGCCAGCCAATCCACGGCCCTGCCAAGATCACCGGCCTGCAAGATCACATACCCCTCAGCCTCCAGCACCTCCGCGAGGACCTGCCGCATGATGGGATCGGAGCAAAAGAGAAGAATTGTCGCGTTCGCGGGTTCGTTCATAGGGTTTTTGTCAGAATCCAATTATCGTTGATTCCCGGCGAACGTGCGGAGGGCAGGACCGCCAGCGGAGCGATGGCTGCCTGTGGGCCGCATTTCTGGTCATCTCGCTTTGCGGAAGGTGAGATTGAAGCGGTATCCGCCGAGCAGCGGATGCGAGCCCGGCTTGAGGGGCAGCACTCCATGGTATCGAAGCCTCGCCGGACCGCCCCATACCACGACATCTCCATGAGTGAGCGGAATGCGCAGGATCGCATCGCTCCTGGCCGCTCCTCCAAATTGAAAGACCGCCGGCAGCCCCAGCGAGACCGATACGATCGGCTGGCGGAAGTCCGCCTCATCCTTATCCTGATGCAGCGAGAGCTTCGCCCCCGGTTCATAGCGGTTGATCAGGCACGCATCCGGAGCGAAGGTGGGAAAGCCCGCGCTCTCTGCGGCACCGGTCGCGAGCCGTAAAAAGCTCTCCGGCATGGCGGGCCAGCGGCCGCCGCTCTCCGGATCGCTCTCGTCATAGCGATATCCTCGACGATCGGCAATCCAGCCGACGGCGCCGCAATTGGTCATGCCCACCGACATGCGAAAGCCGCCGGGCGTCACCATGTGCCGCAACGGAGCGGCGGCGATCACCTGATGGAGCGATTCGAGCAGCGGGCCCTGACCCGGAATGGCGAACCCCCGCAGCACAACGGCGCCCGGCGCCAGGTCCTCGGTGAACGACTCCGGCTCCATCGGATCATCGAAAAGACTTCTCGTCACAGGGAATCCTCTCCGGGGTTCAAAAACGGTGAGGTCAGGCTCTCTTCCGCGAACTCTTCGTCGCGGACTTCCTTCCCTTCCCTAGGCTGCCTGCATTGCCCAGGGCGGGGCGATGGCTGCTTGCTCCTATCGACTGGAGCAGTTGTCTGCAGGTCGCCGGCACCTCCGGATCGCCGGTCATCTGGGCACGGACAATCGTCCCTTCGATGATAATCATTGCCTGCGCAGCGGAGTTTTCCGGGTCGCTCAAACTGAGGCGCTCCGCGAGCTTCTCCAGGAAAGATCGGAGATGCTCTTTATGTTGGCGTGCAATGGCATTCTGTTCCGCCTGACGAAGAGGCGTCTCGGCGACCGCGTTGATGAAGGCGCAGCCGCGAAAATCCGGCTCTGCAAACCATTCCCGGAGCGCGTCGGCCACCACCTCCATGCCCGCGCCCCGCTTCTTCAATCTCCGCTCCACCGCTTTGGTGAACCAGACCGTCCATCGATCGTGACGTCTGCGCAGGAACTCTTCGATCAGATCGCTCTTCGAAGGAAAATGGCGATAGAAGGACATCTTCGCCACGCCGGACTTGGCGATGATCGTATCGACTCCGGTTGCGCGAAGACCGTCGCGGTAGAAGAGCCTGGAGGCCGTCTCGAGGATGCGCTCGCGCGCTCCGGGAGTCTGGTTGCGGGCAGCGACATCCATTATACTGCTCATTGGATCACTTGACAGACAGGTCTGTCTACACTCGTTCTGAACGATGAGCCAGACAATGGGGAACAGCCCCGATAGAGCCCTACCGTTTACGGGTACTGATCCTCGCGCTAGACTCTGGAGCATGGCGGTGCTCGAGTGGCTCATGAATTCCGATCCTGCGATTCGCTGGCAGGTAATGCGGGATATTTTCCATTCGCCGCCTGAGGAGGTTTCAGCCGAACGGGAGCGGGTTGCCAACGAAGGTTGGGGCGCGCGCTTACTCTCCTTGCAGGACGATCATGGTCAGTGGGCCGGAGGGGCATGTTTCCCGGCGAATACCTCGAATTGGCGGCGAGAGAACCAAGGCCAGCCTTGGACTTCAACGCTGCCGACCCTTCAACTGCTCGTAGATCTCGGGATCGCTCCAGACTCTGATCGAGTTCAACGCGCAATCCGCAGAGTCGAGAAGCACTGCCGATGGGAACATGCGAGAGAGCCGTTCTTCTGCGGGGAGGTCGAGCCGTGCATCAATGGCAGAACCGTCACGATCGGCGTCTACTTCGGACGTGATATGAGTGCTTTGGTTCAGCGCCTGCTTGGGGAGCAGCTTGAAGATGGTGGCTGGAACTGTGAGGTGGAGAAGGGCTCGGTCTGTTCGTCGTTTGCGACCACCATCAACGTCCTAGAGGGTCTGCTGGCCTACGAGAGGACAACCGGAGGGTCGCCACAGTCCAGGGCTGCCCGGCAGCGCGGGGAAGAATACCTCCTGAAAAGGGTGCTCTTCCGACGTAAAACGACCGGTGAAGTCGTCGATTCTTCATGGCTGCAGTTTTCTTTTCCGCCGCGTTGGCATTATGACGTATTGCGCGGCCTGGACTATTTCCGTGCAGTAGGCGATGTCCCTGATTCCCGCTTGGAGGAAGCCCTTCAGCTGCTGCGGTCCAAACAACAGCCGGACCACAGCTGGTTGTTGGAGAATACGCATGCAGGCGAGGTCCACTTCGAACTCGAAGAGGGTGATGGTAGGCCGAGTCGCTGGAATACGCTTCGAGCGCTACGCGTGCTGAATTGGCACGAAGGGCACGGAACCGGACTGCCTGTAATCGGCAACTGCAAAGCGGCGTCTTGATAGGGCTTGGTCACTCCCGAGATGCGCCTTTGAACCAAGCCGCGGGCGCGGCGGCTGCTGCATTTGTAGTGCGGATGGGCCTTTTGCCGCATTTCCCACGGGCGGTAGACAAGGAGTAGAGCTCGACAGGGGAAAAAGTGGCAAATAGCCGCTGTTTTGGTGGCATAACTGCGTTGTCCTGACGTAATTGATCGCCACGAAGAGGAGCGGCCTTTGCAGACAGAGTGTATCCAACGTTCTCACTTACAGCCCATTTTTCGCGTCGCGTGGAAGCCGGGTTCACGGCTAGTCAAGTGTCGATCGACGGCGGGCCGTTATTGCTGCGGGAAGTGGATCGCAAGATCAACCTGCCGGGCCGTCAGGTCTGCTGCTTCACCGATGGCCGTTCGCCGCTGCTGGTCAGCCATCAGCGATCGGAGATCGCTGGCACAGGGCATCTACGGGCTGGCCTTGGGCGATGAGGATCTGAACGGCCACGAGCAGGTGCGCGAAGACCGTTGCGGTAAAAGAGCCTTCGGCCGTCTCGACGATGGGTTCGCGGGCGCCGAGAGTCTGGCTGTGGGCAGGGAGATCCGTGGTACTGTCTATTGAATAACTTGACAGACAGGTCTGTCTATATCCATCCTACGGAAAGAGATAGACAGACCTGTCTCCTGCGAACTCTCAAGGAGCCCTCGATGACCTCCAGTTCCCCGCCCTCCCTCGTCCCCCCCTTCACCCGCGCCACGGCAATCCTGAAGGTTCGCGCCGCCGAGGACGGCTGGAACTCCAGAGACCCGCAAAGAGTAGCTCTCGCCTACTCCGTCGACAGCAAATGGCGGAATCGATCCGAGTTCCTGAACGGCCGGAGCGAGATCATCGCTTTCCTCACCCGTAAATGGTCACAGGAGCTGGAGTACCGGCTCATCAAGGAGATGTGGACCTTTGGCGATGCCCGGATCGCGGTTCGCTTCGCCTACGAATCGCACAACGAGGCGGGACGGTGGCAGCGCTCGTACGGAAATGAGAACTGGGAGTTCGGTTCCGATGGGCTGATGCATCACCGGTACGCCTCCATCAACGACGTTCCCATTCAGGAATCCGAACGCCTCTTTCATTGGCCGATTGGACGCCGCCCGGACGATCACCCAGGTCTGAGCGAGCTTGGACTCTGAGCGAGCTTGGGCTCTGATCGCGCGAGAATGCCGCAGAACCGACCTTCCGGCGTGCCGGTCCTGCTGTTCCACGCCGGACCTCTGGTAGCATCATCCTTCCAGCGTGCAGCCTGCCTGCGGCAAGGCTTTCCAAGGCAGCCAACTGCGATGGACTGGAGAGCGAGAGGAATCCACCGACGGATGAGATACAGGCGATTGCTTCCCTTCTACCTGACGCTGGCCCTGGCCGTGATCCTTGCGGCCGGCGCCCACGCCCAGCCGGCGCCGCAGACCACGCCCGCACTGGCTGCGTGCGGTACAACGCATGGCAACGTGGAGATCCTGTGCGGCACACACGCCCCTGAAGATCTGGAGCCGACGCCGGACGGGAAGTACCTGATCGTGGCGCAGTTTGAGCATGCCGACTCCATGGGAAAGGGGCACGGGATCGCGCTCTTCGATATCGCGGCCAAAACCTTCATCCCCATGCCGGTCACGGTAGCGCCGCATGCGGATTGGGGAAGTCCCTCGTGCCCGGGGCCCATGGGCGATGGACTTGTCGCCCATGGCATCTCGCTGACGAAACGAACGGGCGGTTTGCTCGAGCTCTATGTCATCAACCACAATCGCCGCGAATCCATGGAGATGTTCGAGGTCAAACATGAAGGAGCGGGATGGGCGCTTGTCTGGCATGGCTGCGTCGTCTCTCCCAAGGAGTACAACGACGTGGCAGCCTTGCCGGATGGCGGCTTTCTCGCGAGCCACCCGACCGCTCTCATGACCGACCTGAAGGATGATCTCCTGCGCTACAGCGGGAAGCCGATCGGCTATGTCGTGCGATGGACTCGGTCCGGCGGAGAGCAGGAACTGCCCGGGACGCGGGTGGGATATCCGAACGGCATCCTGGCAAGTCCGGATGGCCGCTTCATGTATCTCGACGCGTGGACGGCGCGCGAAGTGCACCAATACGATCTCAAACAGAGCCGCGACATGCGTGCCGTCCCAGTGCAATTCATGCCCGATAACATCTCCTGGATCGATCCGAAGCTGAACCGTGGGATCAAGACTCCTTTGATCCTGGCCGCCGGAGTCAAAGGGGCGGAGAACAACCAATGCCCGGCGGGCAGCGGCCATCTTTGCGCTCAGCAGTTCGGAGTAGCGGAGATCGATGCCCGCACCATGAAGACCAGGCTGGTTTATGAATCCCCTGCGGATGATCCGTTGATCGCAGGCGCTTCGGTCGCGGTGGAAGTCGGCAACTCGATCTACATCGGGGCGTATCAGGGCGACCGTCTGCTCAAGATAAACCTGAAGAAATAGCAGTTCTCCTGGCCGCCTTGCTCAAGGAATCACCTGAGCGCTGCGCAGGTGATCGAACAAGGCGAAGAAGCTCTCCTCCGTGCATTGGTAATCCAGAAAGCCAAGCTTTCTGCTCTTCGACATATCGGTTACGACTTCGATGGGGCGCCCCAGATCGGCGTCCGTATGCCATGCAGAGGCCAGGACGTCGAGGTTCGGTTCAATCAGCCGGTACTTTACGGCGATCTCCGTCCAGACCGGCGCGGCGTCCGCCAGTTGAACCTGGAGTGGAAAAGCCTCGCCGGTGAATGGCGCGGGCTCCAGATCAAAGTAGCGCGCAATCTGCGCCCACATCCACTTCCAGCGAAAGACGTCGCCGTTGACCACATTGAATGCCTGATCGCGAGCCATGGGCGTGGTGGCTGCCCATTCGAGGTGGCGCGCAAGCAGCCTTGCATCCGTCATGTCAGTCAGGGATCTCCACTGTACCGCGGAGCCGGGAAACTGAAACGGCCGCCCGGTCTCGCGGCATATCGTTGCGTACACCGCCAGCGTGACTCCCATGTTCATGGCATTCCCCACTGCATAGCCGATGATGGTGTGGGGCCGGTGTATGCTCCAACCGAAGCCTTCGCGCTCCGCGGCCGCGAAGACCTCGTCCTCCTGCGCATAGTAGAAGTTCTCGACCTGCAATCGCGGCTGATCCTCTCGAAACGGCGTCGCCGGCAATTCGCCCCGGCCATATGCTTCGAACGGTCCCAGATAATGCTTGAGTCCTGTTACCAGCGCGACATGCTGCACGGATTTGGAGTGCGCAACCGCCTCCAGAAGATTCCGCACCATCCCGCCATTCACGCGGATGTTTTCCGCCTCCGTCGGCTGGCGCAGCCACGTCGTGAGAAAGACATGGGACGGCGAGATGCCCTTCAATGCAGCCCGCAGAGAGTCGCGGCTCCGCAGGTCGGCGGCTACCGGCGTTACGCCGTCCAAGGCCGGCGGATTGCGCGACAAGCCATAGACGCTCCAGCCGGCTCGCTGCGCCAGGTGAGTTGCCAGGTTGAGCCCAACGATTCCAGAGGCTCCGGCGATCAGCGCTGTCCTCTTCGCCATGTGTTTCATCCTTTCCGGAGTTTCCGAACCGCGGCATGGGCGCTGATCCGGCAGCCATGCGGCGCCGCCGGGCCGATCTCTACCGGGCCAGGAAATCGAACGGAAGATCCTTGAAGTAGCGAATCACGGTAGCGATGTTTTTATCATTTCCTTCAAAGGAACCGATCGGCCGCTTCAGGTAAGTCTCTACTGGCAGTGGGAGCGAGTTCTTGCCGGGCATGGAGAACCCATAGAAGTCCTTGATTCCGAGAGAGGGATGCTGCAGGATGGCCGGCGCATCATCCTTCGCTCCCCAGCCGACCACGCACTGAATCAGCCGCACCTGCCGCCCCACCTCTCCCCTTCCCTGCCAGGTGTGAGGATCGGGATTCTCATTCATCAGCCAATCCACCTGACGGAAGGGCGTGGAACTGGCAATTGTTGAGTCACTGGGGTTATTGCAACTGAGCCACACGATCGATTGCGGATTTTCGCGTTTGGCCGCGAGATGGATCCTCGTCCAGCAGCGGTCGATCGACCGCCGTCGAAAGTCGAGTTCTTCTTCGGCGCTCACCTTCTGCTTTCCCGGGAACGCCTTGCCATAAAATTGACGATACATCTCCTTTTCGCAATCGAGCCATTGAAGAGCACCGGAAGGCGTCCACAGCCAATCGATCATAAAACCGTCGATTCCCGTGAGCCTGAGCGCTTCGGTGATGGCACGATCGAGATAATCCAGGTAGCGTTCGGTGAACACGATATTTGGCTGGTGCGAGCCCGGCGCGTAGCTCTCTTCCGGATGCAGCTTCTCCCATCGGCTGTTTGCTCCGATGCAGAAATAGCCCATCACCTTCTGGCCGCGACCATGGCCGCGTTCGCATACTTCCTTGAGAAAATTGTGCTTCAAGCCGGGCTGAGCGGGAATCTTGCCGCCCTGGTACCAGGCATATCCGTTGCAGGAGACGCAAAAGGTCTGGATCGTGTTGACTCCGGCGGCGCTGTACCAATCGACATGCGCTGCCGGGTCTGCATCCGCCCACTGTCCCGGCGCTGCAAACACTCCGCCCTGCGTCCAGTTGAAATCGATGCAGAACGCCTGGATGCGCCCGTCACGGTGCTGGCTGGCAATCGCCCGAAGAGGAGTGGAAGCCGCTGCTTCCGCCAGGCCCGCAAAATGGCTCTGTGCGAAGCCGGTTGCATACGCGACGGGAAATCCCAGGAGCCCCTGGATCATGCTTCTTCGTGAAAACTTGCTGTTCATCTTCATAGGAGGGCCTTCCGGGTATTCTCTCAGCTCTTCTCCAGGCAAAGGCCGGTGCTGGACTCTGCCCTGCCGGCAATCTGCTCGATGGGTTCCGAAGTATGGATCGCCTCGAGAACCATCCGATCGATGATCTCCGCGACTTGCGGCCACTTCACCATGCGCGGCATCTCGCGCGCGCCGGCGTGGAGTTTCTCCAGCTCGCCGTACAAGGGAACGCTCCGGTTGACCTCTGCATCGTTCCAGGTTGATCTCCGGCAGCCGATCCCTCCCTCCAGGGTGAGCAGCTTGTCCATGCGCTCACTCAGGCAATGCCGCAGAAAGCGGTAAGCGATCTCGATATGCGGGCTGCCGGCGGCGATCGAAAGAATCCAATATACGCTGAGAGAGACGGACGACGCTCCTTCTCCGTGGGGAATCTCGGCGATGCCTACGCGGCCTTTTACGCGCGACTCGGCAATTGTCTCCGACATTGCGCCAAATCCAAACCAGTTCACCATCATGGCGATCTCGCCGGCCGCAAACGCCAGCCCTGATTGAACTGAATCCATCTCCCGGCACCGGGGATGCACGGCGGCGCTGTCTTGCAGCATGGAGCGATAAAAGGTAAGCGCCTCGATCGCCTGCGGCGTGGCAAAACGAATCCGGCCTGCGGGATCGAACAACTCCCCACCCCGGGTCCACAGCTGCAACAGAAAATCGTAGACGGTATTGTGGCCATCCGGATAGGCGGCGAAGGCGGTTCCGTAGAGCCCCTGCTCCGGCCGGTGGAAGAACCGGGCTATGCGGTGAAATTCATCCCACGTCCGGGGCGCCTGCAGCGGTGCTCCAAAGCGCCGCAGATAGGCGGCCTGCTCCTGGGGATCTTCCAACAGATCCCTGCGATAGATCAGGCACTCCGGTCCGTCGTGATAAGGGACGCCCAGGACGGAACTCCCGAACTGCTGCATCCGAAGCAGCGAGGGGGTCCAGCCCGAGGGATAGCCTTCGGGCGGATCGGCCTGGAGGAAAGGGGCAAGATCCACGACGGATCTGGTCTGATCGATGAGCGCCAGCCAGTCGGTGCTGATGAAAGAGACATCCCATGCGCCGCGCAAGAGTCCTTCGTTTCCGAAGAGGGATTCGGATAGAGGATGAAGGTCGAGAGCCTCAGTCTCGAGTTGTAGGCCGGTCTTCTCCAGCGTTTCAAAGGCGGCCCACTGCTTTTGGATCGCCGACTCGAACGGAGCAAACTTCCGTATCGCGACCCGGAATCGCTCTTGCCGGCTCACGGCCGCTTCCGCTCACTGGTTGACTCGCCGGCAGCCTGCGCCTCCGGTGCAGCGAGCGCAAAGTCCTCCGTCAGCCGCAAGGTATCCTGACCCAGCCGCGGCGCCCCCTTCGGATTTTTGAGGATCTCTCCATCAATCCGAATGGGACAGCGAGTGGTGCGCAAGTGGATCTCTTCGCTGCGCTTGACCTCCTGAATCATGTCCAGCGATTGAAATGCCTCCTGCTCCATGAGCTGCCGCCAGTTGTAGACGTCTGAACACCAGATATCCGCAGGTTCAAGAATTGAGAGCCAGTGCTTTGTGCCCCGGGTTTTCAGGTGCGCCACCAGGATTGCCTTGATCTCATCCCGCAATGTGAACAGCGATTTGGGATCGGTATACGCCAGCAGGGGCGGGCAGCCTAGAAGCTCGCCCAGCCGGATGATCGATCCCATCGCCAGCGCAAGATAGCCATCGGCCGTTGCGTAGATACCGTACGGCGCACCGAGATAGGCATGTGCGTTGTTGATCGTGCTTCGCTGGGGGAGCTGCCCTCCATCATTCAAATGGGTGGTCAGCACCTCGAATTGGACGTCAAGGATCGACTCCAGCAGGCTTACCTCGACCTTGCCGCCCTTTCCGGTAATTCCCCTGCGGACCAGGCAGGCGAGGATACCCTGAACCAGATGGGCTCCGGCGAACATATCCACCACCGAGAGACCGAAAGGCATTGGCGGCTGATCTGCGTTGCCGTTCAGCCATGCAAGGCCGGAAAGCGATTGCAGCAGGAGATCCTGTCCGGGTTTGTCTCGCCATGGTCCTTTGCCGCCGTAACCGGTGATCTCTCCATAGACAAGCCGGTCGTTCCAGCGCCGGACAGATTCGTAATCAAGCCCGAGCTTCTCGATCACGCCGGGCCGAAAGTTCTGGATCATGACATCGGCTTGAGCCACGAGCTTTAAAACGCGTGCGCGATCGTCAGCATTCTTCAGATCGGCGGCAAAGCTCTCCTTGTTCCGATTGATGGAATGGAAGAGCGTGCTATCCCCGTCGAGCTCAAGATTGGAGATATAGAGAGCGCGGCAGAGATCTCCGGAACCCGGACGCTCAATTTTGATGACGCGAGCGCCCAGGTCCGCCAAACGGAGGGAAGCAGAAGGGCCCGACAAAAACTGGCTGAAATCAACGACAAACAAGCCTTCCAGAGGCTTCATATCTTCAATTCTCCGTGACGGGCCGTGCTCCGGGACCGGTTGAGCAATTGATCGAGATCCTGAAGCACGGAGAGCTCCTCGCCCTCACCCGTCAGGTACTTGTGGACGACCGGCGCAGCTTCGTCCTGAAATTGCAGATATCCGTTGAATCTGGGACGAAGATAGGCCGCGTCCAGAGTGGCGAGAGTATCTTGAAAAAACCCGCTGCTCTGGCGGTTGACCTCTTCGTCGAGCCACGCGCGACGGTGTCCGGGCTGGCCGCCGGAAGTGAAATACAGATTCGTCTGGCACTCGGCGCCGGCGACGAACTGGGCATACTGCGCAGCCGTCTCCCTCTCCGTGCATCGCGACGAGATCGCCAGCCCCGCTCCGCCGAGCGTGGAACGGAGCGCCCTTCCGTCCTCCATCGCCACCAGGCCGCCGGCTTTAAGCGTCTGTTCGGAATAGCCTCGGCGAGAGTAGTTCGAGTATCCGTAAGCGAAGGGACAGTAGGCGGCTGTGTTCCCGGAGGACAAGGCCTGCCAGGTCGCGATCGGATTGCGCCGCAGACAAATCGGGTCGCAGAGAGCGAAGAGCTGGCGGAGCATTTGGAGAGCGCGTACACCAGTCTCAGGAGAGACGACGGCGCCCTCTGCTTGAAACGGATCTTCCCCCAGCGCTCCGCACATCATGTAGAAATGCATCAGGCTGTCGATGGGAATGCCGGAGACCGCGACCAGCCCAGCCCTGGCCAGGTCAATCAACTCCGGCCATGTGGCTGGAACAACAGCTTTCGCGCGTTCCAGCAGATCCGGCCGCCAGCCGCTCACCGGCGTAGCGGCGTCGATCGCCAGAGCCCATTGGTGGCCGCCATAACCGTAGCTCTCGTGGGAGCGCCCGACCGGATGGCTTGCCTGATCGAGCAAAAAGGAGGCGGGCAGATATTCGTCGAGCGGCAGCAACACATCGTGCTCGGCGGCATACCCGCAGAATGGATGGTCGATCACCAGCAGATCGAATCGCTGCGCAAGGTCCTGAATGGGAGAATCGGCGAACTGCTGCAGAGACCGGGTCTGCCACTCGATCGATACATTGGGGTTGAGTTCTGAAAAACGCTGGGCCGTAGCAACCATCGGCAAGTAGCCGCGGGTGTGCCGCCAGGTGATGCCTTTGAGCTGAACCACTGAACCGCCTTTGATTCGCTGGTGAAAGCCGCACTTCCCTCGGGGGCTCGAACCGCTGCTGCTCTGTTGGCGCGGAAGCCCTCTCGTCCTCGCGGGGAAATAATAATCGATTTCGTTTGCAAATAATACGCGAGGACGCACGAAGCGTGCTAGCCTCATCCTTCCTAACCAGCGAAACGGGGCGGAAAACCGTGAAGGGATCGAATGATAGAAGAGCGGCATTTTGAAGACTACGAGACCGGCGCCCAGCGCCGGACCAGCGGGCGCACCGTAACGGAAGCGGACATCGTTCTCCATGCGGGGCAGACGGGAGACTTCTTCCCGCACCACATGGATGCCGAATGGTGCAAGACCCAGCCGTTTGGCCAAAGGATGGCTCACGGTACGCTGATCTTCAGCGTTGCGATCGGACTGACGGCGACCGTTATCAATCCGCACGCCATGTCCTACGGCTACGACCGTCTTCGTTTTATCCGGCCGGTCTTCATTGGAGACACGATCCACACCGTCGTATCGATCAAAGAGATGCGCCCGGACCCCAAGCGCCCTTCTCACGGCGTCGTGGTAGAACTATGCGAAGTTTTCAACCAGAAGAATGAGATCGTACTGGCCTGCGAACACCTGCTGCTGGTGGAGCGGAGAGGAGCGCCTCACTCGTAACGGACCTTTGTGCCGCCCGAGGCGTCCGATTCGTAGGCCGCTTCCACAACCGCCATGGTTTTGTACGCGTCATCGACCGAGGTGGGCAGTTGATCCGAAGAGCCGTTTAGATAGCTCATCAGGCTTCCCATGCTGCCGATGAAGGCGTCGGGAAACCAGTTGCCCTCCGGCTCCAGCACACGCCAGCGCGGATTTTCAGAATCCGTCTGCACGCATTCCAGGAGATCGGGCTGTCCCTTGGGATAATCCAGCAGAATGCCGAGCCGGACGCGGATGGCGCCCTTCGTTCCCTCCCACTTCACATAACTCTCCTGATGTTCCAGGCCGAAATCATGCCCGTGGTTGGTGCTGATATTCGCGCGCACGTTGTCGCCATAGTTCAGGATGATGTTCGATCGGGTCGATGCGAGCTTCATCGCCGCAGGGTGCTTTACGGTTCGCGCGTAGACTCCGGCCGGATCGCCCAGAAAGGAGCGAATGAGATCGATGTAATGGATCGAGTGGTAAAGGATCTCAACCCTGGGGAGAGCTTCCAGAAATGTCCACAGGTGCCAGGGCGTAAACACCGACACGCGGACCTCCATGTCATGAAGCTCGCCAATGAAACCTTGCTCGATGAGTTGCCGGGCCCGGGCAACGGCGGGCGCAAAGCGCAGTTGGAAGTTGACGGCCAGGGTCAGCCGCCTGGCATGGGAGAGATCGCGGATCGCTGCCGCCTCTTGAATGGATTGCCCCATCGGTTTCTGCAGCAGCACGGCGGAGCCGTACTCGATCGCGCTGAGGACGTCCACAAAGGCCCCGGCCGGCAGCGCGATATCGAAGACCGTCCGGCCGGCCGGCTGGGCAAGAGCCTCCTCCAGGGTGGAGTAGACCTGCGGGATCTGGAACTGGCCGGCGAGTCGCTCGGCCCGATCCCGGCTCCGATCGTAGATCCCGGCAACATAGAAACCTGCTTTGCGGTAGGCCGGCAGGTGCGCATCGTGTACGATGCCTCCGGCTCCAACGATCACGATGGAGCGCTCCTCCCCAACTTCATTCCTTGCCGTGGTCTTCATAGGAAGCTGGAGAAGAGAGCCGTACCTCCGATATTCCTTTCAGTGAGCCAGTGGATCGGGTCGAATCTGGAAGTGAACGACCTTGGGATACGTTCCCTTCCCCGTCTCGCTGTGAAAGGGAGCGCGAGTGCCCCAGGTTGTATAGACTCCCTTGCCGCTCCAGCCGGCGTTCGGATCGTCAAAGCGCCCGTCCATCCCCTTGGCATAAAAGCCCATGGGATAAGGCACGCGCAGGATCGTAAACTTTCCGTTCACCAGGGCAAGCAGCGAATCGGAGCCATTGCCGGTGATAATGGGCGTGTTTTTGCCCAGTCCCAGAGTATCGAACTGGTCTACCCATACATAGTAATGAGAGTCGGCGCTCCCAGCGAGCGTGACATTTTTGAAATTCGGGCCCGGCGTCTGGTAGAGCGTCCATCCTTCGGGGCACTGGCGGCCCGTCGCCTTCGGCCCATTCAGCGGACCTTTGCACTTGCTGCGATCGAAGCTTGCCAGGTGCCCGCTCGCCAGCGCCACCCACACTACTCCGTTGGTGTCGATATCCATGCCGCGCGGTGAAAAGCCCCAGACAGGCGCACTGGGATCTTTCCAGGGAACCTCGTAGTACTCCGCCAGAGTTGTCTGCGGCGGATTCGCTCCTGGATTCAGCCGGACGATGCCGCCCGGGAAGCCCAGCACCGAGCCCCAGATCATCCCATCCTTTCCGGTTGCAATGCCGTAAAAGGCGGCGTTCAGGCGGGTATCCTTCGAGGAGTTCGCCGCTACATTGAGAGCCGAGGTAGTCCCGAGGCTCTCGCCGCTTTGCGCGGTCACGACTTTCTGCTGCCCTTCTACATAGGGATCGCGTTTGCCGTTGCCGTTCGTATCGAGAACCAGAGCGGTCCAACCCTGGGATTTGGCGGCATCGTGAGTTTTATCCCACATCTTCGTGTTCAGCCAGCCAACCACGCCGCCTCCGCCACCGCTGCTGGTCCACAGCGTGTTGTTGGCGTCGCTGGCGAAGAGCAGATGATGCGTGCCGTAACAGGTATCGATCATCGAGATCTGCTTGGTCGCCGGATCGTACATCTCCAACTGGCGCCCCGAGGTCTCAACCGGTGTGAGCTTTGCCGAGATCAAGGAAGAGCCCGCCTTGCAGAATGCCGGATTCTCCTTAGCGCGGATCCGAGCCGTAAACCAGACCCGCCCGCGCTCATCGAACATGGGATTGTGAACCGTCGTGTGGCTATCCCAGATTGCCTCATCGCCCCAGACCGCGGAGGCATTCAGAGGCTGGGGCTGGCCCGGCGTATCCGGATCTCGATATTGAACCTTCAACTGGCTCGCAATGTTGTGCACCGGGTCGAGCACCGGGAGATAGTCGCGGCTCTCCTCCGGCGACCCATAGATGAGGCCATTGGCATTGACGTGCGGATCACGCTTGTCGGTGGAGATGGAGTCGTGCAGGTAAGCCTTGGGGTCAGCCCAGTCCCATTGCGTGATCACCAGGTTGCGCTCCATGCCCTGGGGGCGGGGAGGGGTCGCGGCGGGCAGCTCACCTTTGGCAATCCGCGTGGTCCAGTCGCCAAATTGTTTGGTCGCGCGATCGGGTCCGAGTTGCGACAGGCCCCCGACCATCGACGGGCCTGCTTGCCCCGATTGCACACGGCGCATCCACGCCTGCGCCGGATCAAGGTTGCTGAACATGGCCGGGATCGTCCGCGTGTACTGGTTGCCAAGCTGATGACACGACTCACAGCTATCGGTCTTGATCAGGTGAATCCATTGCGCCTGGGTCTTGATGTTAGGAGAGATTCCATTGCCGCCGGGACCGGTGCCCGGGAATTCGCCTTCTCCGGGCACCTCCAGCAAGGCATACCAGTAGTTGCCGGGATAATAGTACGCGGCTGACTTGGCGTCGGGCGCCACGGGAGGCCGCAGGTCAACCTGCTTGCCGGGCTCGGACTGCACCCTTGGCGAATCTACGAGTCCGTATCCTCGCGCCCAGACTGTGTAGTTGGCCTTGGGCAGGCTGGGTATCAGGTAACGGCCACGGTCGTCGGTCACCACTTCCTTGCTGTAGCGTGTGGGCAGATCCGTCGTCTCGGCAATCACCCATACTCCCGCTTCCGGCCCCTTGGAACTGACGACGGTTCCACCGATCTCGTTCGCGCGGACATCCACTTTTTCCCTGTTACTGCGGCATCCGCAAATGCACAGCGAAGCCACAATCGATGCGGCCACTCCGAGCGTCCATGCGCCGGGAGCAAAGTTTCTGGACATTTTGGTGACCCCGTTTGGAAGTTCGCAGCAGCCGGGAAAATCTCCGGGCCTGCAGGTTCGCGGCCAATATACGCTCAAGCCGGCGATAGAGGCAACGCTTGCATCGAGTTGGTATCGTCTGCCCGCAAATCGTGAGTCCCATGAATCGCCAACCGGGGATAGGCCGGGATGAGTTAGCACATGATCTGTGCTCTTGCTCTTCTCGCATGGCGACCTGTTAGTCCACGGCGCGAGAACATCCCAACTTTGCGGAGTAGAATACGAGGCCGAAGCTGCGGCACGCAGAGCAATCTGCCGGCCGAGGGAGAATGCGATTCCCATGGACAGCCCGCGAACAACGGAAGTGCGCCCACTCACGATCGCACCCATGCTCTCGGTTCGAAACGGGAGCCGCGCGATTGACTTTTACCAGGCGGCCTTTGGAGCCCAGGTGTTGTTTCGCCTGGACGGCGACGGCGGCGCCGTGGTCGCCGAACTGTCTGCAGGCGAGTCCAGATTCTGGGTCGCGGATGAATCTCCGGAACATCTCAATTTCAGCCCTGAATCGCTGGGCGGAGGAACGGTGCGCATGGTCATGGTCGTGGAGAATCCTGACCAGGCCTTCCGGCGCGCCGTTGAGGCCGGGGCCTCGATCGTGCGTCCCGTAGAAAACCAGGCCTACGGGTGGCGAATTGGCCGGGTGGTGGATCCGTTCGGCCACCATTGGGAGATTGGCAAGCCCCTGGCGGCGGACCGCTGGACTGCGTAGCCCTATGCCAAAGCGTCCACTCGCCGTTACATTTCTCGGCTGGCTGTTCGTGGCGGCAGGCGCAGGCGCAGTTGCTATGAGCGTCAAGCAGTTCGAGGCTCAAGGTGCTCCGCATCACGAACTGGTCTGGATCCTGCTCCTCAATTCCGCGGCGATCGTTTGCGGGATATTCCTACTCCGGGGCAGCAGTTGGGCACGCTGGCTTGCTTTGGCCTGGATGGCCGGCCACGTGGTACTCAGTCTCTTCCATTCCCTGCAAGAGGCGGCCGTGCATCTCCTGCTGTTCTTCTTGATTGCCTATCTTCTGTTCCGCGAGGACGCGAAGGTTTATTTCCGCGCGACCGCACCAAAGTCCTCAGCCTGAGCACGGGCAGCAGGCGAGGGCCGAGGAATTTGTCTGCGCGCCGAGACGCATCCCAGGGCGATGCGATACAAGGTAAATTTTAAAGAAGGATGGAAGACTGCCTGCTTCTTCCATCAATCTCCATGGCCATGCCGACATTGAAGCAGTAAGTGTTCCGGATGCAATGGTTCGGTCAGCGGGGCAGCGCCTTTTGAGGAGACGCCGCCCCGCGGGCAGATAAGAACTGTTCAAGCCCCGGCCATTGTCTTCATGTGCTGCTCCATTTCCTCCGTGGACACATCGCGGACGTGGGTCGAGAGGTACCATTTATGCCCGAAGGGATCCTGGAGACCGGCGGTCCGGTCGCCATAGAACTGGTCGGCGAGCGGGCGGACCACAGTGGCGCCGGCGGCGGTCGCCTGTTTGGTGGTTGCATCCACGTCCGGCAAATAGACATGGAGGGTGACAGGCGAGCCTCCGTAATGATTCGGGCCGTACGCGTCCATCTTAGGAGCCTCGTCAGCCAACATAATTCTTGAGTCGCCGAGTTGCATTTCGGCATGAGCAATGCCGCCATCGGGCCGCGGCATCCGCATCAGTTCCTTGGCGCCGAAGGCGCGGGTATAGAAATCGAGGGCTTGGCTCGCCTTGCCGCCGGAGAGAATGAGATAGGGCGTAACGGAGTGGTATCCGTCAGGAATGGGCTTGACTGCCTTGGGCATCGGGACCTCCTATTTTCGCTCTTTCGGAGATCAGCTTACGCCCTGCGGGGAACCAGTGGAATCCTGGCCTTTTGCTTCGATAAAAACGGAATTGAATGCGGCAGAGCAGTCTTCCTGAGGCCGGCCGGCCGCCAGATCATCCAAAGGAACGCAGCGTCGGCCATATCTGCTCCCATGCCTGCTTCGGCTGCCTGCAAACGAAGATGTCCGGATGGTATTTGGACTCTTCATTCCGTACACCATAGGGAATGTGCACATGTCCGGCTAAGCTGCAGGCCGCGAAAACCTGCGACAGCCGATCAGGGCTGTAGCCCACCGTGATCACAGTTTCGGGAGCGGGTGAGCCGTACCCGCGAGTGTAGAAGGAGTTCACGGGACTGATCGGCGCGGGTAGTCCATGAAGCGGACCGTACAGAGCCAGCGCTCCAGCTTCGCCATAGTTGCCGGCGAGAATGCCCAGATGCTGGCGATCCGCGGCGGGGAGCTGGTCCCGGGCTGCAGCCACATCGTCAACAAGGTCAGGCCAGCCGATTTCGTCCGCGAGGTCGCTGCTGTGCTCCATCTGCCAGCGGAAGAGGCGCGATCCGACGGATGCCACGGGCATGGTTGCCCGGGAAAACGCGACAGCATCGAGCAGGAGAGCCACCGAGAGCATGCTCCAGACCACGCCCTGGAGAGCGCGCGACCGGCGGCTCAGCAGCTCTTCCCACCAGACAGCGCCCGCTGCGTAGAGGGGCACGTAGCCCGCCAGCAGGTAATATCCGCGGCCCTGTGCTGCAGCCAGCAGAATCAGTGGCCCAAGGTAAAGAAATGCAAGCAATCGAAATCGCGCATGCCGCACAAGCCACCACAATCCCGCCAGCACGATGGGCAGCCCCAGCGCACTGAATTTGAGTTGGTCCGTCCAAAAGCCTTTTGCGCGACCCCCTCTGACATCGCGCGCGTGGACGAAGCGCTCCATCCGGATAGTGATGAAACCATGGCGTGCCTCCCAGAGCAGATGCGGCGCGCAGATCACGAGCGCCAGTGCGGCACCCAACCAGAACCAGCGGCTGCGCAGATGATGCCTTTGAGACGGCAGGATCACAAGACCGGCGATGAGGCTGACGGCAGGAAATGCGATCGCGTATTT
>DASYYO010000232.1:0-4200 GCA_035933805.1 Acidobacteriaceae bacterium
GAGAGCCCGTACTCGAAGCAAGCGACGCTCAACAGAACTACGCAAACCTCATCGCCGATAATCAGATCCACGACCTCGGGCTGGTTTATGCGGCGGGGGTGGGCATCTGGATCCTGCAGAGCGGGCAGAACCAGATCCTTCACAACCATATCCACGATCTCTTCTATACCGCGATCTCCGTGGGCTGGACGTGGGGTTACGGGCCGAACCAGTCCAAGAGCAACCTCATCGCCTTCAACCATATCCATGCAGTGGGCAAAGAGATGCTGAGCGACATGGGCGGCATCTATACGCTGGGCGAGCAGCCCGGAACGATCCTGCGCAACAACCTCATTCATGGCGTCTCCTCATTCACCTATGGAGGCTGGGGCATCTATCCGGACGAGGGATCGAGCGACATCGTCATTGAAGACAACATCGTCTATGACTGCAAGAGCGCCGGCTTCCATCAGCACTATGGCCGCGACAATATGGTCCGCAACAACATCTTCGCCTTCAACCGCCAGTATCAGCTGATGCGTACGCGTGCCGAGCCGCACAACTCCTTCACCCTGGAAAACAACATCGTCTACTTCGATCAGGGCAGTCTGCTCGGGACCAACTGGACTGAGGGGCAATTCACCATGCGGCACAATTTTTACTATGACGCACGCGGGCAGGAGATTCGCTTCGCCGGCAAGCCGTTCTCCGAGTGGCAGGCCTCCGGCCAGGACCGCGACTCGGTCATCGCCGATCCGCTCTTTGTGAACGCCGGGAACTTCGACTTTCGGCTGCGGCCGGAGTCGCCGGCTTTGAAACGCGGCTTTCGGCAGATCGATATCAGTACCGTCGGGCCCAGGGTGCGCGCCGGCGCGGATGGATGGTAGGGGCGTCGCCGGCAGAATGGATCTGTGCCGATTGCAGAAGATTGGCCGTCTGCATGGATTGCTTCTCCGCTTCCCTCTATAATCTCTATAATTGGGAGTCCTCCCTCCCCCCAATCTCTCCCGCGACGTCCGTTCAGGACGATCGGAAAGGGGGCTCTATGGCGAACGCCGGCCGGCAGATCCGGTCCTCAGAACCGATACAACCAGCTCCTCCCGCAAGGCGGGATGGCGGCGGAACACGGGATGGCGCCAGAGCGGAAGAAAAGCGCGGGTTGCTCCTGGAGTTGCGCACCGCATCCGGAGCCGTCTACGTGGCTCCTTCCTGGTGGCAGCGCCTTCGCCTGCACTGGACGTTCCGCCACTTTCATGCGCTTCCTCCCCAGGTCTTGAGCCGCCGCGACCGGCGTCTGATCGAAAAGCTCTTCCATTCGGCTGTAGTGAAGCCGGCGTTACCGGTGGCCAGCGACGCGGTCTTCGGAGTGGTGGAGGAGGCTTCCTGGAAGCAGCCCCCGGGCCGGGCGGTCGTCAGCATAAGGGCGAAGGCTGCGCCTGAACCCTCCGCGCCGCTGCAAACGAGCAATGCATTTCGCTATCCAGAAGAGTGGGGACTGAGCGACATCCGCCTGTGGCAATGGGGAGCCGCGGCGGCGATCCTGGCTTTCTGCGTCGCCTTGGTCCTGACCGGCACACACCGGACCGGAGCAATCAAGCGGGCGCCGGCGCAATTGCCTGGAGCGGCCGTCGAGCCCACTGCTCCGAACGGGAATGCCTCGCCGCTCGCGGCCAGCCCGATGCCGGCTCCGCCGCCGCCCGCGGCCGCCCTCGATGCCAGGAGACCGGCGGCCCGCAAAGCGGCTTTGCCCACGGCCCGCGCGCCGGCTCCTCAACCCCTCTCCGCCAACGAGCCGGCCCCGCCCATTCCAGCACCGTCTCCCACGGCTGCAGCTCCAGCGGCGGTTGTTCCGTCCGCCGCGCCGGAGCCGCCGTTTGTCTCTGAGCTTCCGCAGCCTGGCTTTGCCGGTCCGGCCATCTCCGGCCGCAACCTGGCGGGAGATCTGCGGCTGAAGGTATGGATCGCGGCCGACGGCACGGTGAAAGACGTCACCGTGCTCAGCGGCGATCCCAAGCTGGGGCAGGCCGGTATGCGCGCCGTCCGCCAGTGGCGCTTCGCGCCTTACCAGACGCCGGGTGGCCCGGCAGAGGCGCAGACGGAGATCAAGATGTCTTTCTTCGGCCCTGATGCGGTCTCGATCAGCTCTCCCCGGAACAGCTCCGGTCCATAAGACCGGTGGCGTCCCGCGTCGGGAGCGGCGCGCCGCCGTGGCGGCCTGGGCGCGAGAGGGCTGTCGCGCGGTATAGTTCCGAAGCATGATCCGCCGCCGCGACTTTCTCGCCTCTCTTCCCTTGCTGCCGGCCGCCTTCGCGTCCGCCGAGAGCAGCTTGCCTGCGAACCGGAATATCCAGTGGGCGCTCTCCTCCGCTCTCTGGAGGTACTTCCCTCCTGTGCCCTTCACCAGCATCCTCGACGTCATGAAGGAAACAGGCTTTCCCGGGGTTCGTCTGACTGGCTTTCCCGGCATCCTCAACGAGTATGGATTGACCCAGGCGCAGATGCTCCGCGAGCTCTCCCGGCGCAATCTTCACGCCGTGACCATCTCCTGGAACGGCGAGCTGCAGGATCCCGGCCAGCGGCAGCAGGTTCTGGCGAGCGCGCGGGAGGCGATGAAGTTCCTGGCCGACTTCGGCGCGGATCACCTGGTGGTCTTTTCGCCGGGGCGGGACAAGCCGGGAGCGCAGGCACCCGAAGGCTTTCAAGAGCTCTGCGCACGCTGCAACCAGATTGGCGAGCTCGCGGGCGAGATGGGGTTTACGGCCGGCCTGCACAATCACATGGGCCAGATGGTCCAGACGCAGGACGAGGTCGACCGGTTTATGTCGATGACCGATCCCAAGCTCTTTGGCCTCTCTCCCGACACCGCACATCTCCATCTGGCCGGCTGCGACGTGGTGGGAACGATCGAGCGGTACAAGCACCGGATTCGATTCCTCGACTATAAGGACGCCCGATGGACCACGCCCGCGAAAGACTGGGTCCAGCCGAATGGGAAGGTGTTTCCGAGGGATTCCCAATCGGCGCGCTTTTTTAACAGCATCTACGATTTGGGCGATGGAGCCGTGGACTTCCCCGGATGTCACCGCGTTTTGCAGAGCGTGCATTATCGCGGCTGGATCTGCGTTGACCTGGACACGGCCCGCAACGGCCCGCTCGCGGACTTCCGCCGCTGCGGAGCCTATATTGTGAAGAATCTGCAGCCGATTTATATGTGAGCGGCCGCCTGCCAGCATCGCAGCAGCCCAGGACGAACCGGCGTCTCCTCCAATCCATCCCACTGAAAGGCTTCACATCTTTCTGGTTGCATTTGAATCTATTCGGATCATATAGTGGCTCTTTCGACCGGATTCTGTTCAGTTTCGCCGCGGGAGGGATTCCGCCGCGGCCAACGCCTGCGCGATTCTGAACTCGCCTCGCTACCATGGGCCTGAAGCTCGAGCGGGAGCGCAGGAGCGCGTATCCGGTCCACGGAATAGGGAGTGAAACTTGCAATCAGGAAGTCGTGAATGTCTCCGGTAAACAGAAGAGAGTTTTGTTCCGCACTGGGGGCGCTTTCGGCAGCCTGCGCCGTGCCGGGTTTCGCCAGGCAGGCCGGAAGGCGCCAGCCCAATATCGTATTCGTGCTCGCCGACGACCTGGGCTGGGGAGACCTGGACTTCTACAACCAGGCCTCGGCCGTTCCGACTCCAAACGCCAACCGGCTGGCCAGGGAGGGGATGCACTGGACCGACATGCACTCCTCGGACGCGGTCTGCACGCCGAGCCGGTACAGCATCCTGACCGGGCGCTTTTGCTGGCGAACGCGATTGAAGTCAGGCGTGCTGAACGGCGACTCCCCAAACCTGATTGAGCCGGGCCGCATGACCGTCGCCTCCATGCTCAAGTCGGCCGGCTACTACACGGCGGGTGTGGGCAAGTGGCATCTGGGACTGGGTGACGACCCGCAGACGGACTTCTCTAAGCCGCTCAAACCCTCGCCCATCGATCACGGCTTCGATTACTACTTCGGCATTCCTGCCTCGCTCGACATGCCGCCCTACCTCTACTTTGAAAACGATCACGCGGTCGAGCAGCCGACCTCTTCCACTCCTGGCAGCAAGGAGCCGCGCGGCGTCTTCTGGCGGCCCGGTCCCATGGCGCCGCACTTCGTAATTCCCCAGGTGCTGCCGACCCTGACCAGAAAGCAGTCGAGATCGTCGAGCAGCACAAGACGGGCGCGCC
>DASYYO010000287.1:0-2470 GCA_035933805.1 Acidobacteriaceae bacterium
GAATCAGGACTCGTCCGCGCTCTCGGGGATGCTCAAGGCCATCGATACCGGAGGACCCGGCTCGGTATACGTAATGCAGGAGGAAGACGGGGCCGACATCGCCGGCGTGGGTGGTCTGATGGGGACGGCCATGCTGGCCCGCAACTTCTCCGGCGCGGTCGTCGACGGCGGGGTGCGCGACCTGGCTCAGCTCAAAAAGATCGGCTTTCCGGTCTACTCGACCGGTTCGGTGCCCTCGACCTCGGTGGGGCACTACCGTTTTGCCGCAATGAATGTTCCGGTGGAATGCGGCGGCGTCACCGTCTCGCCGAACGACATCATCGTTGCCGATATGGATGGAGTGGTTGTAGTGCCCAGGGCGCGGGCCGCGGAGGTGCTGATCCTGGCGCAGAAGCTCGATTTCACCGAGCACTCCACCTATCCCTATATTGAGAAGTTCCACTCGATCGAGGATGCGGTCAAGCAGTTCGGCAGAATCTAAGCGGCGAGCCGTCCGCCACTCGGGCGGCGTCAGGGCAGTGCTCAGGCGGCGCCTCTGCGCTTGAGCACCGCCGGAATGGTCATAGCCAGAATCTTCATGTCGAGCGACAGAGACCAGTGATCGATATAGTTCAGGTCTAACTCGATCCAGCGGTCGAAGCTCGTATCGCTGCGTCCCATGGCCTGCCACAGACAGGTGAGTCCGGGCTTGACGCTGAACCGGCGCATCAACCATGCCTCGGAGAAGAGTTTCACGTCCCGGGCGGGCAGGGGACGCGGGCCGACCAGTGACATTTCCCCTTTGAGCACATTGAGCAACTGCGGCAGCTCGTCGATCGAGGTGCTGCGGAGGAAGGCGCCGATCCGGATCAGCCGCGGATCCCGCCTGATTTTGAAGACCGGGCCGGTGGTTTCATTGAGGTGCTCCAGTTGCGCCTGCAGCGCCTCCGCATTCACCACCATGGTGCGGAATTTGTACATCCAGAAAGTGCGCTTGTTCAGCCCGTACCGCTGCTGCCTGAAGAGTACGGGCCCCTTGCTGGTGAGCTTGATGGCGATGGCGACGAAGAGCAGCATCGGACTGAGCAGGACGATGAGGAACAACGACGCGGCAACATCGAAGGCGCGCTTGAAATGGCGGCGCCGGTCGTGGTGAACCATCTGCAGGATGACATGATCGGCGTGATCCGTATCAGCGAAGCGGCGCTTGGTGATCGACGTGTGAAATAGATCGGTGGAATACTTCGATTGAATGCCCAGGCGTTCGCAGATCGCAATTGTCTCTTCAATCTCCGCGTACATCGATTTCATGGGCAGGGCGATCGCCACTTCATCGACCACCTGCCTCATGAGGATCTCCTCCAGTTGCTCCAGGCCGCCGATCACCCGGTCGGCGATCTCCGGGATATTCTGCGGGGCGGAATCGACAAATCCCAGCAGGACATAATTGCAGCCGCGGTGGGAGAGCAGTTCTTGCGAGACGCGATGGGCGCGCGGTCCGCTGCCGACCACGATCAGGTTCTTCTCTCTGCGGAACCGCGGCCGAATGCAGCCATGATGCAGGATGAGCCCTGTGCGGCCGAGCGCCATGAATGAAAAGCTGAGCGTAAAGAACTGGAGAACGCTGATCCATAGAGCGCGGGTCCATGGAGCGCTGACCCACCGATTCGCGCCCGAGTGGGCGAAGAAGAAGACGGCGGCGGCGACCATCGAGCACCAGGCGGCCGCGATCGTGATCTTGCCCGCCAGCGCCTTCCAGGAGAGACCGGAGTGGAAGCGATAGAGGCCGGAGGCGGACAATAGGGCGCGCCACGCGATCCAGCACAGGAGCATAATTCCAAGGTTTCGGAGAGAGACGCGTAGCGCGAGGAAGCTCTGCAGACTGAGTTGGTATTGGGAGAAATATGGAGCGACAACCAGCACGAGCAGCGCCAGGCTCAGGAGGGCGAGGTCCATCGCCTGGCAGAGAGGCCTCGAGAGACTGGTCATTCCTCGTGTGAAGAGATCGCCTGAGGCGTCTTTCTGCGCCATCTTATTCCGCCCGGGGAGAGAAGCGGCTTTGGCGGAAGGCTCCATGAGTGTCGGCACGGCTTACTCCTCTCCTGCGCATGGGGATGCTGAGCCTCGTATGCCGCTCAACCAGCCTCCGACCTACGCGGTGCTTCTCGGAGATCCGGAAAACGTCTCGAATCGCAACACTCGCGGCGCGCGGTCCTTGCCGGATCAAGCGGCGGATGCCGCGGCGGTCAGAAAAAGTCCGTTCTGAGATGGACGGAGACCGCCGGTTTCTTTTCCCGCCGGACAGCAAAAAACATTACGAAATTCAAAATTGCCAGGCTGCGCGGTAGATAGAAAGAGATCTACCCATTCCATGCCGGACTGCAATGCCGGTGAATCCGCGGCCATCGAGTGATTCGCGTCGTGATCTCGGGCTCGCGAGACTATCCGGAGATGATTTTCTTGTTGAGTGGGGAGAGTATGGCGCGAATGC
>DASYYO010000293.1:0-6320 GCA_035933805.1 Acidobacteriaceae bacterium
AAATCGAGCCCCGGCATCTGATTACGCGGATAGTAGCCGATCATGTATTGTGTGCGCAGATCGTCGCTCACCTTCTGGAATGCCTTGTCGAGACCGCCTTCCTCCACATAGAAGTATTTGCCGCCCGTGTCTTGCGACAGTTGGATCAGAGCGTGCTCGCCTCCGGTATCGCGTCCGGCGCTGGCCTCGATGGGCACATCGATAATGGAGTAAATCATCACCTCGTTGCGCAGCGCCTGCTCGCGCGCTTGATCATAGGTCGTGTTCTTCACGGTGTCGCCACCGTCTGAGACGAGCACCAGCACCTTGCGGCCATCTTTCCTGCCGAGAGCCTGAGATCCGGCATAGATTGCATCGTAGAGAGCCGTTCCACCGGCGCCACGCATTCGATCGAGACCGTGATCGATTTGCGCCACACTGTCTGTAAATCCGGTCAGTTCGTCTACGTAGGTATTGAACTGAATCACACTCATCTGGTCTTGTGGACGGATCAGGGCGCGAACAAACTTTTTGGCTGCATCCCGCTCGATCACGCGATCCTTATAAACGCTGGAACTGGTGTCGATCGCAAGCATCAATCTGAGCGGCATCTCCGATTGCTTCTCAAACACCGCGATCTTCTGCGGACGGTTGTCTTCCGTGACGGCGAAATCTTCCCTGGTCAGCCCGCCCACGATCGCTCCGGTCTGGTCGGTGACGTTGACGAAGAGCGTCACCAGCTTCACATCCAGACGCAGGGGTTTGTCCGGTTGCTGCGCGAAGAGATGCAGCGCAACGAGCGACAGCATCGCCCCTATCAGGACTGCGCCACCCAGCCGCCTAGGATTGAACGCCATCGGCGTCCTCCAGGGCATATCCTGTCGGAAACGGCTCACCATCCGCCCACACCGCTCCGTCAGCAAAGGTCTCTTTCTTCCAGATGGGCACCGTCTTCTTGAGCGTATCGATCAGCCAGCGGCTGGCCTCGTAAGCCTGTGCGCGATGCGCCGAAGACACGACAATCAGCACACTGGTTTCGCCAACCTGCAGACGGCCGAGCCGATGGACGATTGTGATGTGACGAACGCCGAAGCGAGTAATGGCTGCGTCCGCCAGCTCGTTCATCTGCTTCAGCGCCATCTCCTCGTAGGCTTCGTAGTCGAGATAGAGCGTCTGCCGTCCGCGCGAATTGTTGCGTACGATGCCATCGAACACCACCACCGCGCCATCCTCGCCTTGCTTGGCGGCGGCAACCAGCGCGTGGGCGTCGATGGCCTCGCGAATCAGCCGTACATCCTTGATCGAAGAGGCCGCTTCAGCAGCCCCGCCGGAAACCGGAGGCAGCAAGCCGACCTCGTCGTTCTCGTGCAGCACCTGGCCCCGAGCGGCATATTCGGCATTCACGCTGACGGCGATGCCCAGGCTTTCGACCGCGGGCGCCTGGACGCCCAGCCGGGCCAGCAGGTCTGCCACGCTCGATCCGCTCGGCACGTCGAGCGCGAACGGATCAGAACCAAGGGACTCTTTGAGTATTCCGAAGGGAAGAACACGTACTTGCATGTTGAACAAAGAATACCGCCTCGGGAGTTAGACGCAGCAGAGGCTCCGCCAGTGCCGTCCACTCAGGGCGTACCAAGAGAAAAGGCCGGCAGATTCGCCGGCCCTTCTGGTTCGGTTTTGACCCAGCCTTAGGCAGCCGCTGAGGTGCCGTGTTCCGCCGCAATCGGTGTCACTTCGGGTTTGGCCTTCAGCAGGGGCAGAGTCACCGCCAGCACGTCTTCAATGCGGCTGGCGTAGTGGATCGAAACCCCGGTAATCATCTCGGGAGTCAGGTCTTCCTCGACGTCCTGGCGATTTTCGGCGGGCAGGATGATGGTTTCCACTCCGGCCCGGCGGGCAGCCAGGAACTTCTCCTTGATGCCACCCACCGGCAGCACATTTCCGCTCAGCGTGATCTCTCCGGTCATTGCGGTAAGCGGACGAACCGGATTATCCGTGAGCAGCGACGCCAGCACCGTGGCCATGGTCACGCCCGCTGAAGGCCCGTCCTTCGGGATCGCGCCCGCAGGAACGTGGATGTGAATGTCCAGGTCCTTGTTGAAGTCCTCCGGCAAACCAAGCAAGGCCGAGTTTGAGCGCGCCCAGGTAAGCGCGGCCTGCATCGACTCCTGCATCACCTCGCCGATCTGGCCGGTCATGGTGAATCCGCCCTTGCCCTTCATCTTGTTGGCCTCGATGAAGAGGATGTCGCCGCCAGCCGGCGTCCAGGCCAGACCCACGGCCACGCCGGGGCGCTTGATGCGCTCAGCGATCTCGGTTTCGACACGCACCTGGATGTTGCCCAGGAACTCCTTCAGAATCTCCTTGTCGACGACGATCTTCTCGTTCTTGCCTTCGACCACGCGGCGCGCTTCCTTGCGGCAGACGGTTCCGATCACCTGTTCCAGCTTGCGGACGCCGGCTTCGCGCGTGTAGTGGCGAATGATGTGCCGTACTGCCGGCTCCGGAAACTCAATCTGCTCCGGGGTGATGCCGTTCTCCTTAATCTGGCGCGGAATGAGATAGCGAGCCGCGATGTGCACCTTCTCCTCTTCGCTGTAGCCCTGGAGCGGAATGATCTCCATGCGGTCCTGCAGCGGAGGAGGCACTGTATCGAGCATGTTCGCGGTACAGATAAACAGCACCTTGGATAAATCGAACGGCACGTCGAGGTAATTGTCGCGGAAGGTATTGTTCTGCTCCGGATCAAGGGTCTCGAGCAGCGCCGACGCGGGGTCGCCTCGGAAGTCGCGCCCGAGCTTGTCCACTTCGTCCAGCATGATCACCGGGTCGTTGGTTTCCGCCCGGCGGATGCTCTGGATAATCTGGCCAGGCAGTGCACCAATGTAGGTACGCCGGTGGCCGCGGATTTCGGCCTCGTCGTGCATTCCGCCCAGCGAGATGCGCTGGAACTTGCGTCCCAGGGCTCGCGCGATCGAACGGCCCAGGGATGTTTTGCCCACGCCGGGAGGTCCGACGAAGCAAAGAATCGGTCCCTTCATGTCGGGCTTCAGCTCCAGCACCGACAAGTAGTCCAGAATGCGGTCCTTCACCTTCTTCAGCTCGTAGTGATCCTCATCAAGAATTTCGCGAGCCTTGGTGATGTCGATCTTCGAGCCGGAGCTCTTCGACCACGGCAGCAGGGCAAGCCACTCGATGTAGTTGCGCGTGAGTGAGTAGTCCGCCGCCATGGGAGACATGCGTCCGAGGCGGGACAGTTCCTTCATCGCCTCTTTCTTCACGTCCTCCGGCATTCCGGCCTCTTCAATCTTCTTGCGCAGTTCTTCGACCTCGCGCTGCCCTTCATCCTGCTCACCCAGTTCCTTCTGGATGGCCTTCATCTGCTCGCGCAGGTAGTAGTCACGCTGCGATTGCTGGACCTGGTCCTGGACTTCGCTCTGAATCTTGGTGCGAAGCTGCTGGACCTCGAGTTCCTTGGCGAGGTGCTTGGTCAGCAGTTCGAGCCGGTCCGGGACGCCAGGCGTCTCCAGCAGGGCCTGCTTGTCGTCGGTGGTGAGGAACGGCAGCGAGGAGGCGACAAAGTCGACCAGGCGGCTCGGGTCCTCGATATTTCCGGCGATCGTCCGGAGCTCGTCCGACAGGGTCGCCGACTCCGAGACGATCTGCTGGAATTGGCCCACGACGTTGCGGACCAGGGCCTCAACGGCCGCCGTCTGCTCGGGCGCGACGTCTTCCAGCGTCTCGACCTCGGCGGTCATGAAGGGATCGGTCTGAACATAGCGGACGAGCCGCACGCGTTCCACACCTTCGGTGAAGACAAACCGGCTCTGGTTGGGCATCCGCACGACCTTATGCACGGTGGCCAAGGTGCCTACATTGTGGAGATCGGCGGGCTTGGGAGCGTCCAGACGAGGATCAAGCTGGGCGGTTACGATGATGGATCGTTCATCCCCCAGCGACTCAATCAGCTGAATCGAGCTTTCGCGTCCAACCGTAAGGGGTAGAACGGCATGCGGGAATAGGACGGTATCGCGAACGGGTAAGACCGGAATTCTGCGGACCCCGGAAAGCTGTCGTTTCTGGGGATTTTCGGGCGGCAACATGGAAGGCTGACCTGGCATTGAGTGTCCTCTTATCAACTTTCCTTATTAGACAACACGGAGCGTCAAAAGTTTCAGGAAGCTCCGGGCTGAGGCATTGGTCCGTTCTGAGTCACACGGAGTCCTTACGAGACGATGCTCGTGCGGGTTCCTGGTGGGCATGTCGAACCACACCGAATCCTACCCCGTTATCGACCAAAATGCTAAGAAGCCTGAATCAATTTTTACGAAACTTGCTCAGCCGATTCGGTGCCAACGCCGATGGGAAGGGTCATTCCGCTTCAAGGAAAGCGTGGTCACTTTTTCTTGATGGCCGATTCGATGCGCTCCCAGAGGTTATCCTCCGGCTGCTGATCCTGGAGAAGTTGCCGTGCCGCATCCGCGATGGTCTGCAGATCCTCGTACAATCGCAGGCAATTGTTCTGACAGGTCTTGATGTGCGGATGGTTCACCACATCCGCCCCCGAACCGACCAGGTCGGCAAGCTGCTCCTGGAACTCCTCGCAGCTCATGGACTTTGGATCCATGATCATTTACGTGCCCCCTTCCGCAAAGAGAGGCGTAGCGCATCGCGCAGTTTGAGGCGTGCCTTGTGGAGCTGGGATTTGCTGTTTCCAACCGAACAGTCAAGCATGGCCGCTATCTCATTATGCTCAAAGCCTTCCACATCATGAAGAACAAAAATCAGGCGGTAACCGGCCGGTAAAGCGGCAACTGCCCGTTCCAGGGCCAGCCGGTCGATGGATCCTGTGAGGGAGAGATCAGGAGCCCCGAAGCTGCGGCCTGGACCGTCGTCATAGGAGGGTTCCATGGCTTCATCGAGCGACATCAGGGGCAAGCCTTTCTTGCGCAGATGCATCAGCACCACGTTGATGGAGAGGCGGTGCAGCCAGGTCGAGAAGGCTGAATCCCCGCGGAAGGTGCCGATTTTGCGGTGAAGCTGGAGGAATGCCTCCTGGGTCAGGTCTTCAGCTTCCGCGACGTTTCCAACCATGCGCAGGCAGAGCGAGTAAATGCGGCGTTTGTGCAACGAGTAGAGATGAGCAAAGGCGTGATGATCGCCGGCTTGGGCGCGAGCTAGTATCTCTGCTTCCGGGGTAATTGCTGGGGGAGGAATAACCTCTTTCACAGAGTCCTGAACCTCCACCGGGCTCCCTTTTTCCGGGGTAGCCTCAGGCTCGGTGGTCTCAGACGCCTGCTTTTGAAACCTGGTACGTGGCATGCGCTTCCTTTGGGAAGGGGTATCTGTAGCGGTAAGTATCGTGTGATGCTGCGCCAAGCTTCTTTCCTCGTTAGTATAAGGTGCAGCGGTGGAAAACTTTGAGCTGCGGCAAGATGGAACCGGATCGGCTCTCAAGTTATTTGGTTTGATGCAACCAAATGGCTCCGCGGGGGTCTATACCGTGGAATTCTGGGAGATATAGTGGGTACGAACATGCCGGCAAAGCAGCTCTGTCCGCTGATAAAGCAGCGAGTTCTGACGGCATTTCTTTTTATCTTTTTCTTCCTTGAAGCTGCCGCATGGCCGCAGAGCACCGCAACCATGCCCACCCACCAAGCCAATCATTTTCGCGGTTCGGGAGTCGGCTCTTCTGCTGCCGACTCCGACCCCGCTCCGGCTCCGCAGCCCTGGTCGCAGGGGCAGCCCTGGTCGCAGGGGCAGCCCTGGTGGCAGGGGCGGATCGTAAAGGAAATCGCATTCGATGGGGTGCCGGCAGACCGGCTGCAATCTCTCGCTCGGAATCTACCCCAGGAGATTGGCGCGCCTCTTGACCGGGAGAAGGTCGCCAGAAGTCTTCGCGAATTGTATGCTTCGGGTCTTTTCGACTCGATACAGGCTGACGCGTTACGGGAAGACGACGGCGTTCGACTGGTATTTCGAGGCGCACCACGGCAATTTATCGGAACAGTCAACGTGACGGGGGCCAAGGGCGCCACCATCAACGCGCAGTTGCAGGCCGCCAGCCGGCTCAACCCAGGTACGCGGTTCTCCGAGACGCGGCTCAACGCGGCGATCGAGCGCATGCGTCAGACTCTGGCAGATAACGGCTTCAACGAACCCGATATCAAGTACACGCTGGACAAACACCCGGTTGAGCAACTGGTGGATATCGCCTTCACAGTGACCTCAGGGGTACAGACCCGGGTTGGAGACGTAAAGGTCGCGGGCGATCCAGGAATGACCATGGATCAGTTCCGGCGGGCGGCGCATTTGCGGGCCGGAAGCAAAGTGGATCACGA
>DASYYO010000303.1:0-33123 GCA_035933805.1 Acidobacteriaceae bacterium
CGTGAAGCTGATTGGGCAGCGGATTGTAGATGGCGTCGATTTCCGGGTCGGCAAGCAGCTCCTCGTAGGAGCCGTAGGCCTTGGGAATCCCCAGGTCCCGGGCAGCCTGCGCGGCCCGGCCGGAATCCCGCGAGGCAATCGCGGTTATCTCACTCCACTCGCCGGCCTGCATGGCCGGGATGACTTTTTTGAGGCCAATGGCGGCAACGCTCAGAACTCCCCAACGGACTTTCTTTGGCATCCCAGCATGATAGTCAAGACTGCCACCCGGTGACTACTTCCCAGCCTGCGAAGACCTGGAAAGACGATGGGGGCCGCGGCGCAGGCCACTGTTCAAGCGCTTTTATTCTGTTTCTCCTTGAGTTCCTTGAGAAGAGACTCGATGTGCTCTTCGCGCTCAAGTGCAGCGAAGCGGTCCTCGAGCGAGTCGCCGCCGAGCAGCTCGAGGTGTGCGGCGTTCTGCGCCTCATGGCTGAGGATCCGGCTCTTCATTCGGTCCAGGGCGGGAGACTTCTGCTGCAGATCGACGGTTTGGCGAGCCGCAGTTGCCTTGTTGACGACGCGAGCCCGGCGCTCCTGGGCAATGAGCAGGTCGCAGCGGCTGCGCGTTTCGACCAGCTTTTGATCGAGTTTACGCAGCGCGGTTCGCAGGCTGTCGGCCTCGGCATGCTGGTCCTCAAGCTGCTGGGCAAAGCCCTGGGCGATGTGGTCCTGGGCCAGCGAGCGCTCCAGAGCGGCGCGCGCCAGATCGTCGTGGCCCTTGCTCACGGCCAGCTCCGCTTTGCGGCGCCACTCCGCCGCGCTGCCGGTGTGCTCCTTCTGCTTTTTTTCCAGCAGATGCTGGTCTGCGATGGCGATGGCTACCTGAGTTTTTACCTGCATAAGCTGGTTCTCCATATCGAGGACGAGCTGCCGCAAGAGCTTTTGCGGATCCTCGGCTTTGTCGATCAAGTCATTCACGTTGGCTCGGAGCAGTGTTCCTACGCGTTCGAGTAACGCCATGATTTCCTCCTCCGGCGCGCCGTGCGCGCCGCCGACCGAGCGCTGACGCGCCCGGGCTGTTTGTGTTGCGAGCGGATGGCACTCTTGCCAGACGCCGGCCGGCTCGCCCGGCACAGCGCCTGCGAAAACGAAAACCTTAAAGCGGATTTCCTATTGCCATGCCCCACCAAGCTCTGAGAAGTGCGGCTTTTCTTGATGAAAACCAGCGTAGAGGGCAGCGGCTCCGGGGGCACCTATAGCAAATCCGCTCTACGCCGTCGCCCCGTCGGGACCCGGGAGCCGGATGGCGTCCGAGGCGGACGGAGCGGCGGCATTGCCGTCCTTGCGCGGCTGCATGCCCTTGATGTTGGTCATGAGTTCGCGGACGTCCATTCCGGAGAGGGTTTCAAAGAGCGCGGGGACCTGAGAGGCGATCTTCATCAGGTCGCCGGTGAGCCTGTTGGCTCCGGTAGAGCCATCGTTTCCGGTGGAGACGATGGTGATTTTGTCGACGTTTGCCAGCGGCTGGGCGAGCGCCTGCACAAGCTGAGGCATGGCGGTAATCAGCCGGTCGACGACGGCGGCCTGCGTCCACTCCTGGTAGGCCTCGGCTTTGACGTTCATGGCTTTGGCCTCGGCCTCGCCTTTCTGGAAGATGATCGAGGCCTCGGCTTCGCCCTGCATCCGTATGGAGGCAGCGCGGCCCTCGGCTTCGACGGAGAGCCGCGACTTTTCCGCCTCGGCCAGGTTCTCGATGCGCTTCCGTTCGATCTCCGCGCCCTTGAGCACGGTAGAGATCAGCTCTTTCTCGTGGCGGAGGATTTCGGCCTCCTGCACCTTGATCTGCTGCTCCTTCTCGACCTGCTGGATCTTGACCTGCTCGGCCATGACCTGCTGCTGCATGACGTTGGTCTGCAGCTCATAGGATTTGTCGGCGGTGGCCTCCTGCCTGCGGCTCTGCTCCATGAACTGCGCCTTCTGGATATCGAGGTCGCGCTGCGCCTCGGCCTGTTTGGCGAGCGACGCGGTTTCGGCGATGACGCGCTCCTGATCCGCCTGCGCCTTGGCGATGGCCGACTCACGGAGGGCGATGGCGCGCCGGATGGCGGTATCGCGCTCGGCCTCAGCAGCCGCTACGTCGGCGTCGCGCTTGATGCGGGCGACGTCCGGCCGCCCCATGTTGGTGATGTAGTCGTTTTTGTCGCGCACTTCCTTGATGGTGAAGGAGACGACCTCCAATCCCATTTTGCTCATATCGCCGGCGCAGGTGGAGCGCATGCGGTCGGCGACCATCTCCGGCTCTTTGACGATCTGCTCGACGGTAAGCTGACCGATAATGCCGCGCAGGTGGCCTTCCATCACCAGCCGGATGAGACCTTCGCGCTGCGGCGGAGTCTTGGTAAGGAACTGTTCGGCGGAGGTGAGGATCGACTCCTGATCGGAGCGCACTTTGATCTGGGCGACGGCCTCGACGGTGACGGCGACACCTTGCTTGGTGTAGAGATCCTGCTGGGGCGCGACGTCAAAGGACATCAGCTCGAGGGAGAGCTGGCGGCAGCTCTCGACCATGGGAAAGATCACGGTTCCGTGTCCTTTGACGACGCGGGGTCCGCGAAATCCGTAGACGATGATCGCCTCATTGGGGCCGGCTTTGCGAAACATCTTCGCGAGCACGGCGACCAGCAAAAGGACGACCAGAACACACAATCCGACGATGACAAACACTGTACCGAACATAGCGCCTCCCGAACCTTTCATCAGGGACCCTGAACAACGTACAACTACGGTTTCGTTTCCGCGGAGGAGAGCGGCTCACTGCCGGAGATCTCATCCCAGCGGCGCACATAAGCGATGCCGCCCTCGTAGCGCAGGACGACAACCTCCACATCGCGGGCGATCGGCTGTCCATCCTCGCTGCGGGCAGGGCTGAAACGCCGCGTGCCGTTCTGAGAGAAGAGAATCTCGCCTGTGCCCTGCTCGCGAATGGCGCCGCTGACCCGGCCGAGGACTCCGGTCATCTCCGTCTCCTCGGCGGTGAGCGCGCGGTCATGGGGCAGCAGGAGCCTGGCGAGGAAGAGGAAGATCAACGCGCCTCCGGCGAGGCCGCCGAGGATCGCCAGCGCGAGTATCACAAGCATGCCGAAGGCGCCATAGCGCGCCAGCAGGTAGCCTGTTCCGCCGAACCAGCAGAGAAAGGCTGTGACGGTGAAGCCGTTGACCGGAGAGAGGCCGGCTTTGGCTGCGCGGCCCGCGGCCAGGCGAAGGGGATGCGCAGGATGGCCGGCGGCTCCCCGCAGAACGCCATGGGCGGCAAAGTGCGGATGGTGAAGGCCGCCGGCAAAGGACAGCAGAGTGAGGACGAGGCCGACTCCGAAACAGATGAGATAGAACGCCTCCCAGCTCATCGGACTTTCTCCTTTCCGCGGCGTTTGGGACCGCGGGCTGCGCGCGGGCCGCTGGAACCGCGGCCCGCGCCGGGAAGAACGCCTTCGCTGCGCGCGGCGGACGCCCGCGAGGCCGGCCGCAGGGCGGGATGCGCTCCGTCGTTCGCGGGCCGGAGAACCTCGCTCAATCTCTCGATCAGGCCGGGCGTGTCGATCAGGGACTCGAGCAGGAGCAGACATTGCCGGGACTGCGGATGCCGGGCGAGGGCGAGGAGCGCCTTTCTTAATTCCGGATCGCGGGGGAAGCGCTCGGCTCCGCTTACCAGCCAGAGGTCCAGCTTGTCGTCGAGGACGCGCGCCTCGCTCATCAACTCCGCGTGATAGCCCTCCGGGTCATCGACCAGGTAGCCGGGATGGACCTTGAAGAACTTCGCCAGGATCTGGCGCGTGGTGTTGGTGAGGTGCGGGCGCGCGCCGCTCTCGATCTGCGAGAGATAGGACTGACTGATGGATGCCTTCAACTCGGACTGGATGGCGCGCGCGAGCTCCTGCTGGGTCATGGCGCGGGGCAGGCCGCGGAGGCTGGCTTCGACCTCCCTCAGGTAGCGTAATTTCTCGCCCAGCCGCATATTGCAATCCGCAAACATCATATCGCCATTTGCGATATTGTCAAGCGCGAAATTCCCTCCCCGCCGCGGACCGCGCTTCCCTTCAGGAATCGGCTCCAAATCGGCCCCTTCCGGGGAGGCAGCCGGCGGCAAATTGCAGTATCTTGGTCGTGGCCGCCGAGCGACGGTTCTCCGGCGGCGAACTTGTGTCCGGGACCATGGCGAACATTCAACGGAAGCGCCTTGTGCGCAGGCTGCTCATCCATCATCTGCCGCTGTTCGCCGTGAGCGCGGCGAGCGTTTTTCTCCTTTACGTGACGCGCCCCTATCGCGATGTGCTGACCAGGATCAGTTTCGCCACGGCGTACCCCGCAATCCTGCTGCTGGCCGCGACGCTGCTGATCGGCCCTGTCGACCTGCTGCGGAGAAAGAGAACGCCGGTTTCGAGCGATCTCCGCCGGGATGTGGGGATCTGGGCGGGCATTCTGGGGCTGGTGCATACGGCGATCGGGCAAAACGTGCACCTGCGCGGACGGCCGTGGCTCTACTACGTCTACGATCACCAGAAGCCGCACCTGATTCCCCTGCGGCACGATCTGTTCGGGTTTGCCAACTACACAGGAGCGATCGGCGTTCTGGTGGTTCTGGCGCTGCTGGCTACGTCGAATGATTCATCCCTGCGGGCGCTGGGCACCCGGCGCTGGAAGCAGCTGCAGCAGTGGAATTATCTGGCGTTCGCCCTGGCGGGCGCTCACGCCATCGGATATTTTGCGATCGAGAAGCAAAAGGCGCCGTGGGTCGCCCTGGTGCTGGCGGGCATCGCGGTCACGATCGCTCTTCAGCTGGCGGGCTTTCAACGGCGCCGGGCGGCGAAGCGCCGGATGGAGCTGGAGAATATACTTCAGCCATGACCGCGGCGATAGGCACCCTCTTTCTCGATTCCTCCGGGCGCAAGATGGACGAGATGATGAAGACCATCGAAGCCTGCCTGGAAAAGCTGGATGAGGAACAGGTGTGGCGGCGCTCCGGGCCGCACGAGAACAGCGTCGGCAATCTCGTCCTGCACCTTTGCGGAAACATCCGCCAGCGGATCATGAGCGGATTGGGCGGCGCTGCCGACGTCCGGATGCGGGATGCCGAGTTCTCAACCAGCGGGGGCATCGGGCGGGGGGAGCTGACAGCTTCCCTGCAAAGGACAGTGGCGGAGGCAAAGGAGATTCTTGCAGCGCTGCCGCACGCGCGCCTGACGCAGCGCATCCAGACGATGACCGGAGAGATGTCGGTACTGGAGGCGATCTACCAGGTGATCGGACATCTGCAGCAGCACACCGGGCAGATCATCGTGCTGACCAAGCAGATGCTGGGCAAGGATCTCGACCTGACCATCCCGCGGCCGCGGTGAGACCAGCCCGCGCCCCCGGGCTTGCGCAGTCCACCGCTTACCGTGCTCCGGCTTGCAGCGATTCGCCTTCTAAGCATTCCAGAGGTTGGTGTTCAAAAAGGCATTGCGGAATTTGCCTTGCGGGTCGTAGTGCTGGAGCAAGGCTCGAAAGTCCGGCAATTTGGCGTAGAGCGACTGGATGTGAGCGGGCGGCATGGTGAAGAGTTTGGCCCAGTGCGGCCTGGCATGAAAGGGCGCGAGTTTGGCTTCAATCATGGGCAGAACATTCATGACCGCGGCCGTCTCGGGCTTCCAGGTGAAGTGAATGGTCATTGAAGGCCGCTGATAGCAGGGGCTCATCCAGAAGGAGTCGGCGGCGATGGTGCGCAGCTCCGATACATAGAGATGCGGGGTGATGTGATCGCGCAGCTCTTCTACGGCGAGGATGGCCTCATACCCCTTTTCCCGGGGAATGAAGAACTCCGATTGCAGCTCGGCGCCGGCGCTGGGAGTGAATCCGATACGAAAGTGAGGCAGCCGCTCAAACCACGGTCCTGGAATGCCCATCTGTTCGGTGCAGCTCTCGGCCGAGTGTCCGGGGATGGGATGCAGTCTGGTTTTCGCAAGAGTTGCGCCGAAGAGCTCGCGAGGGAGCGCGGAGGCACTGCCCGGCTCGACGCGGCTCTTGACCCACACCTGGCCGATGCGGTGATGCTGCCAGTCGGTGAAGAGGCTGACGCTGTAGCCGCTGGCGAAGACATCGTTGAGATGGTCTTTCAGTTGATCGATGGAGAGATTTTCGTAGACGGCCTGCCGCACCTGAAAGGTGGGCAAGACGTCGAGCGTGATGCGGGTGACCACGCCAAGGCCGCCGAGGCCGATGACCGCGCCGAGGAACGCCGCGCCGTCCCGTTCTCTTGAAAGATGGCTGACCTCGCCGCCGGCGGTGACAATCTCCATGGCGGAGACGGGCGTTGCCAGATTGCCATTGTGATTGCCCGAGCCGTGGGTTGCAGTCGCGCAGGCGCCGGGAACGGTGATCTCGGTGAGGGATGCGAGATTGGGAAGCGCAAAGCCGTGCGCGTCGAGCCAGGGAGCGAGCTTGTCGTAGGTGACGCCGCCGCCCACGGTGACGGTGCGCGCCTTGGGATCGAGCACGATTGCATCGAGATGGTGGAGAGAGATCTGGCTGCTGGTGCTGTCGGCGATCCCGTTGAAGGAGTGGCGGCTGCCGAGCGCTCTCAGCTTTGAGCAGCTCTTGACGGTTTCCTGAACCTGGGCGAGGGTTTCAGGCTGATAGAGTTTTTCTGCGTGGAAGCGGTAGTTGCCGGACCAGTTGGTTCGGGGAGGGTTCGCCTGACTGCCCGAGGCCATGCGCGAGAGCAGGCTGCCGGTGAGGAAGGCGCCGCCGGTCTTCAAAAATTCCCGTTTATCCATTGCTTCAATCCATGTCCCCATGTGGTTGACGTTCGGCAGCGCTGCCGGATGGCCCGATCTCAACGCCCATTCATGTATAGAGATTCGCAGGCTTCAAGGCAAGGCGGCGGACGGCGAGGTTTTGGCGGGCAGGAGTTTCAGCGTGGTTCGCAAGCCGCGGATGCCCGGCATAGACTACTGTATGAAAGGTTTGAGCCGCTGCCGAGGAGTCTCCCTTGCGCAGCAGTTGGCCCACTTTCGTTGGGAGATATTCGTGACTCGTTCCCGGTTTTCACGCAGGAAGTTTCTCAGCGCCGGCGGAGCGATGGCCGGCACTTCTCTATTTTCCCCCCCGGTGCTGTGGAGCGCTGTGCAGGGAGCAGCGCCGGCCGGTCCCAGCGGCGACGGCCAGGGAGGGGCGGCGGATTACACGCTGACCATCGCGGTCAAGCCGATTGAAGTAGCACCGGACCGCATTCTTTCGATGACAACATACAACGGCCAGTTCCCCGGCCCGCTGCTCCGCTTTCGGGAGGGTCGGCAGGTGACGGTGGAGATCCATAACCGGACCGACCGGCCGGAACAGTTGCACTGGCATGGACAGTTTGTCTCGACCGAGGTCGATGGGGCGGCGGAGGAAGGCACGCCGTTCATTCCGCCGCATGGGAGCCGGCGGATCTCCTTCACACCGAAGCCCTCCGGATATCGCTTTTACCATACGCATGTACGCGCCCGTGCGGACCTGAGCGCCGGCCAGTACAGCGGGCTGGTCGGCCCGGTGTATATCGAGCCCGAGAAGAACCCGGGACGCTACGACCGGGAAGTATTTCTCACGATGAAAGAGTTTGAGCCGACGCTCAGCCGGGGCGGAGATATGGATATGGACTTTCTCTCTCCGGCAGCTCCGGTAGCCGGGCTGAAGGAGCGGGGAGAGCGTGCGATGAAGGCTTCGCTGGCCGCCGGGATGCCCCACGGATACGAGGTGGGGTACGGCTCCTTCACCATCAACGGCAAGATGCTGGGCCATGGCGAGCCGGTTCGCGTGAAGCAGGGCGAACGGGTGCTCTTCCATGTGTTGAATGGGAGCGCGACGGAGATTCGCAGCCTGGCGCTGCCCGGGCACAGCTTCACCGTTGTGGCGATGGACGGCAATCCCTTGCCCAAGCCGGTCCGCGTGCCGATGCTCTGGCTGGGCACAGCGGAGCGGATCTCCGCCATCGTCGAGATGGATCATCCCGGGGTTTGGATTCTGGGGGACACGTTTGACGACGACCGGCATCACGGAATGGGAATCGTGGTGGAGTATGCCGGGGCCAAGGGTAAGCCGCAATGGGTGAAGCCGCAGCCGTTCCACTGGAACTATGCCCATTTCGGCCACTCCGCGGCGCCTGCCGCCAAGCCGGATGAGGTCTTCGAGATGACCTTCGCAAAGGAGAACGCCGCTGCGGAAGGGTTCAACCGCTGGACGATCAACGGGACGGCCTTTGCGGAAGGCAGGATGGAGCCGATGTTCCAGATCCGGAGGGGGCGGCGCTACCGGCTGCGGATGCACAACGCGAGTGACGACATCCATCCGGTACACCTGCACCGGCACAGCTTCGAGTTGACCCGGGTCGCCGGACAGCCTACGTCGGGCGTGCAGAAAGATGTGGTGATGGTTGGCGGGTATCAGGAGATGGAAGTGGATTTTGTGGCGGATAATCCCGGGCTGACTCTCTTCCACTGCCACCAGCAACTGCACATGGACTTCGGATTCATGGCGCTGTTTGGGTATGTGTGAGGGCGACGTGCTGGAGTTGGGTTCAGCGCCATCCAATACGCCAGCGTGGATTTCCGCTTTGCGCTGGAGAAACACGGCATCCGGGCTTCGATGAGCCGCAGGACGCTGCTCGGACCTGAAAGTGAAGCTGCTGCACGGCGCATGCTTACTCATTAACTTTAGCTAAGCTGGAACGCGGTGTGCCACGAATGGCAAGCCTCGGGGAATGACGAACGATGATGAACTACCGGTGCAACCGTAGAAAGTTTCTAAGCCATAGTGGAGCTGGCATTGCCGGTCTAGTCGGTGGCCAGTGGTTAGGGGGCGCAACGACAGCTCACGCGCAGGGCGCCGATGGCACACCGCGGGATCCCGATCTCGTGGTCTTCAACGCCAAGGTATACACGGTCGATTCCCGCGTTCCGAAGGCTGAGGCGTTCGCGGTGAAGGGTGGACGGTTCGTCGCAGTAGGAAGCAGTGACGAGATCAAGGGGCTTGTTGGCAAGAAGACCCAGACCTACGACGCCAGGCAGATGATGATTGTACCCGGGTTCATCGACACGCACAATCATGGTCGCGGTGAGGTGCTCCTCTATAACGTACTCGTCGGCAACCCCTTCGATGTCGAGTTCGTGACCATCCAGAGCATCATTGATAAGTTGCGCGCCCGAGCTGCGACGACACCTCCGGGCACCTGGGTTGAGGGCTATTTCTTCGACGACACGAAATTGAAGGACAATCGTCCGCTGAACGCGCAGGATCTCGACAAGGTCTCGGCTGAACACCCGGTCTTCGTCCACCATCGCGGCGGTCACACCGGCTTTTATAACAGCGTGGCCTTCCAGCGGGCGGGCATTACGAAGGACACGCCCAACCCGTTTGGTGGGACCTATGACAAGGATGAGAAGGGCGAACTCAACGGGCGGGTGACCGACAGGGCGATGGCCACACTCTCGAAGGCCGGCAAGCTGGAGAGCTTCTCTCCCGCGGAGAAGGAGAAGCGCGTATCGAACGGTGTGGCGTTCATATCCAAGAAGTTTGTCCAGTATGGCCTGACGACCGTGCACCATAATGAGCCAGGCGTTCTGGCTGCAATGCAGGAGCAGCGAGTGAGCGCAGGTCTATTGCACCGGGTGAGCTACGAGCCTACGGGAGACCTGCTGGAAGCGATGATTCAGAACGGCATCGAAAGCGGTTTTGGTGATGAGTGGATCCGATTGGGTGCCACGTCTGAGCACACGGTAGATGGGTCCTTTTCCGAGCGCACGATGGCGATCAGCAGACCCTATATCGGCATCTCGCCGCCCTACCAGGGCAACCTAACGGAGACTCAGGAAGACCTCAATGCGTGGGCCGAGCGGGTACACCGCGCGGGGATCCGGCTGAATTGCCACGCCAATGGGGATGTAGCTATCGACAGGGCGTTGACGGCGTATGAACGGGCTCTGAAGTTGTATCCCCGCGGCGATGTACGGCCCAAGATTACCCATTGCAGTCTCATCAATGATGATCTGGTGCGGCGCATGAAGGCGCTCAACGTCGTGCCGGCCGAGTTCAGCACCTATGCGTATTACAACTCAGACAAGTTCCGCTTCTACGGCGAGGAGATGATGAGCCATATGACAGCCTTCAGGACTTTGATTGATGCCGGAATTGTGCCCTCTGCCGGTTCGGACTTCAGTCCAGGGCCGTTCTCGCCGCTGATGGCTATTCAAGGTATGGTGACACGCACGGGGTGGAATGGAGAAACCTGGGGAGCGAGCCAGCAGATAAGCCTGGAAGAGGCGCTGAGGGTCAACACCATCAATGGCGCCTACAACTCGTGTGAGGAAGCGATCAAGGGATCCATCACATTGGGCAAGCTGGCGGACTTCGTCGTCCTGGCGGACGATCTTCATACCGTGAACAAAGAGAAAATCAAAGACGTCCAGGTCGTTCGCACAGTGGTGGGCGGCTCCACGGTTTACCAGGCATAACGTCTCCGCGCCCATGACTGGCTCAGCCGTTGAGCGAAGAAACGTGTCTTTTCGGCAAGGGTGCGGAAGTTGAGGTTTCGGCCGGATTGCGGAGGATTCATCGGCAACTGGAGCAATGAGGAGTGCCCGACCCGGCCGATCGCCACTGCCGTAGGCGTTGTGGCGGGCAGCGGATCGATCCGGGCCGCTTTCGCGGCACCTATTATCGCGCCGCTAACTGCAAGCTGCTGGGCATGACCACGGGCCGCGCGCGCCAGGTGAAGATCGCGCACGAGAAGCTCAACCATGGCGATCGCAGCCCGGAGTGCGGCCAGGGCCACGTCTACGAGCAGAAGAAGCCGCGTGTGCTGGTACACAGCATCGTGGGCCAGGCGCCGGTGGCGGCCAGGTGTACGCGCTCGAGAGCTGCGCTGTAATGCCTGCAGACAGATCTACACCGCCCAGGCGCCCGAAGGCGTGGGTGAAGAGAAATATGACGCGACGGCCGCGGCCATGATCGCGCAGATGAAGTATGGCTCGGGCATGCCCTTTCATCGCCTGCACGGCTGGAGCAATAAAGGAGTTCTCCAGCAGAGATGATCGACGGCAGATTGTTGACGTGCGTGATGTGGTAACTCTTTGGGTTCTCTGGCGGCACGGGCGTTCGCTTTCTTTCAGAATGCGAGAAGCTGATCGAATCGCACTGCTTCGGCGACCCCTCCTTCTTTTAACTCCTATGGATTCAATCCAGCCACTGCCAAAAACCCGCTTTGGCGCTTGACAAAGTGCTGATCCTGATAGATTGTTAAATCATGAGTTTGGCCCGCCTTGCATCGAGTTGTCGAATGGCATGCAACTGTTGTTGCTGTCCTCCAACTCTGCATGGGCGCAATTTCTGTTGACGGTTTCGGTTCGAGACTACTCCAGAAGACTTTAGTTCAAGACGCCCACTGCCGCTTCCGGTACGTGGGTTTTTTCTTGCGCCAAACGCTCCTCACGCAAAGCAACGCAATCAGCTGTTCCCAAGAAAAGCCATGGCATCTACTATCGCAATCCCCGAAAGCACGACGCAAGCGCCGCAGCGGCTGAGCCATCTGCGGCTCCTCGAGGCCGAGAGCATCCACATCTTCCGCGAAGTCGCGGCGGAGTTCCAGCGGCCGGTGATGCTCTACTCGATCGGCAAAGACTCCTCCGTCATGTTGCGGCTGGCGCAGAAGGCCTTCTATCCGGGCCCGATTCCCTTCCCGCTGCTGCATGTGGACACAGGCTACAAGTTCAAGGAGATGCTCGCCTTCCGCGACTCCTACACCCGGGAGCTGGGGGTAGATCTGCGGGTCTGGAGAAATGAAGAGGCTCTGGCCGCGGGCGCCAACCCGGTCAAGCTGGGCACCCAGCGCTGCTGCGGGCTGCTGAAGACGACGGCGCTGCTGGATGCACTGAAGGCGCATGGCTTCGACGCGGCCTTCGGAGGCGCGCGCCGGGATGAAGAAAAGTCGCGGGCCAAGGAGCGGATCTTCTCCTTCCGCGACCGTGCAGGCCAGTGGGATCCGAAGAATCAGCGTCCCGAGCTGTGGAATATCTATAACGGCAGGATCGGCCCCTCCGAGAGCATCCGGGTCTTCCCGCTCTCGAACTGGACCGAGCTTGACGTTTGGCACTACATCCATCTGGAGCAGATTCCCATCGTGCCGCTTTACCTGGCCAAGGAGCGGCGAATGCTGGTGCGCGGCGACAGCCTGATTCCCGTCGAGCAGTCGTTCGTGAAGAGCCTGCCGGGAGAAGAGCAATGGGTGCGATCGCGGCTGCGCTCGCTCGGCTGCAGCCCCTGCACCGGGGCGATCCGGTCGGATGCCGACACGGTTCCGAAGATCATCGCCGAGCTGGTGACGTTCCGCTCCTCGGAACGGGCCAATCGCGTGATCGATCACGACCAGGACGGTTCCATGGAGATCAAGAAGCGGGAGGGTTACTTCTAGATGGCAACGCTGATCCCCGCTTCCTCGGAGAACTCCCAGAACGGACAGCAGGACGCTGCCTTCTCGATCGAGGAGTTCCTCTGGTCCGAACAGGAAAAAGACCTGCTGCGGCTGAGCACCGCGGGCAGCGTGGACGACGGCAAGTCGACGCTGATCGGACGGCTGCTCTACGACTCGCGCAATGTGTATGAAGACCATGTGCGCGCGGTAACGCGGACGACGGGCGGCAGCGCGCAGGCCTCGATCGACTTCGCCCAGCTCACCGACGGGCTGCGCGCCGAACGAGAGCAAGGCATCACCATCGATGTCGCCTACCGTTACTTTTCCACCGAGCGGCGGAAGTTCATCATCGCGGATACGCCGGGACACGAGCAGTACACGCGCAACATGGCGACCGGGGCGTCGACGGCCGATGTCGCCATCATTCTTCTCGATGCGAGCAAGGGCATCCTTACGCAGTCGCGCCGGCACGTGTACATCACCTCTCTGCTCGGCATTCGTCATCTAGTGGCGGCGATCAACAAGATGGACCTGGTGGACTTCTCCCCCGAGGTCTTCGCGCGGATCGAGGAGCAGTTCACTGCCCTGGTCGCCCAGCTCGGCGACGCCAACGTCAAGGTGATTCCGATGAGCGCGCTGGCCGGGGACAACGTGGTCGAGCGCAGCACGCGCATGCCCTGGTATTCGGGCCCCACGCTGCTTGAGCACCTGGAGAGCGTGCCTGCCCGGCATCAGCTCGATGGCACCAGCTTCCGTCTGCCGGTGCAGCGCGTGATCCGGCCGGGGCAGGACTTTGCGCAGCAAAACTTCCGCGGCTTTGCCGGACAGATTGCCGCGGGCACGGTCCATGTGGGCGATCGGGTGGTGGCCCTGCCCTCCGGACGGCAGACGCTGGTTGCCTCCATCAGCACCTTCGACGGCGACCTGGAGCAGGCCAGTTCGCCGCAATCGATCGCCATCACGCTGGAGGACGAATTCGACATCAGCCGGGGCGACTTTCTCGCCTCCGCCGATGATCCGCCGCAGTCGAGCAACGCGCTTGAGGCAAGCCTTGTCTGGTTTGACGGAAAGCCGCTCGACAGCCGGCGCAACTATCTGTTGAAGCACGCTGCGCAGACGGTGGGGGCGCGCGTTCTCGCTGTTCACCACCGGGTGAACGTGCAGACGCTGGCAGAGGAGCAGGCCGATCGCCTGGCGATGAATGAGATTGGCCGGGTGGCCATTGAGACGCTGCGTCCGGTCTTCTTCGATCCCTATCTCAAAAACCGGACGACGGGCAGCTTCATCCTGATCGACGCCGACACGAATGCCACGGCCGCTGCCGGCATGATCCGCGGCGCGTCCGCCGTAGAGAGACGCGGCGCATGGAGCGAGCTTGAAGAGACCGCCTTTGGCCACAAGCCGGCTGTTCTGCTGGCCGGCACCGCTCTGGCATCCAGCCTGGAAGAGGCGCTGCTCGGCGAGGGCTGCGCGGTGGTGCGGACCCGCTCGCGCGATCCCAAGCTCTGGCGCGCTCTGGAGAGTGTGGGCGTGATCGCGCTGGTTGAGATGCCGGAGGAGGAGCCGGCCGCAGGCGCGCGGCTGGCGCACTTCTCTGCCGGGACGGATCGAGAGCCGGAGCTGCTCCTGAGCCGGTCTTTTGAAGACGCCGAACCCGCCGCGAGTGCCGCGGAGGTATTGGAGGCGCTGCGCCGCAAAGGCGTTCTCGCAGAGAAAGGAAACGGCTGAGCATGACCATCCAGACCCGGGAAACACAGGATCACGAAGATGTGCGAGCAGCGCAGGGAGCGGTAGAGGGGCTCTCCGTGAAGAGCTTCGATGAGAAGTTCCGGGAGGCGCGGGAGCTGGTGAGCCGCGAGATTGACGAGCTCGACGCGCCGGCAGGCGAGGCTTGCGTGACCAGCAGCTTTCAGGCTGAGGATGTGGTCCTGCTGCACATGGTGAGGGAGCTGGTTCCCGGCGTGCCGGTGGTCTTTCTCGATACCGGCTATCACTTTTCCCAGACTTATGAATACCGCGACCGGATGGCGCGCGAGTGGAATCTGAACCTGATCAATGTTCTCCCTGAGCAGACGGTGGCGGAGCAGGAGGCGCAGTTTGGGATCCTCAATCAGACCGATCCCTCGCGGTGCTGCGGGCTGCGCAAGGTAGGGCCGCTCTTCCGCGAGCTGGAAAAGTATCAGCTATGGTTCACGGGGCTGCGCCGGGAGCAGGCCAAGAGCCGCGCCCAGCTCCAGCCGGTAGACGAGTTCTCCCTGCCCACGGGCAAGCGCCTGCGCAAGATCAGCCCGCTGGCCGATTGGACCGCCAAGGACGTCTGGACCTATGCCCGCCGGCAGGAGATTCCCCTGCTTCCGCTCTACGATCAGGGCTACACGAGTATCGGCTGCGAGCCGTGCACCAGTCTTCCCTTCGACCCGAATGATCCGCGCTCCGGACGGTGGGGCGGCCGCAAACAGGAGTGCGGCATTCATATTCAGCCGGCGTAATTCGAAGTTTTTTGCAGCGGAACAGCAGCAGCCAAAGAGCAACCAAGGCCAGGAAAGAAGAAAGAGCCGTTCGCAATGGAAGTGTTGATCGGATTCGTCATCGCGGTGGTGATCGCCCTTACGGGGGTGGGGGCAGGGGTCATTACCGCGCCGCTGCTGATCCTTTTCATGCACGTCCCGATTGAGATCGCGGTGAGCACGGCCCTGGCCTACTCCGCGGTGGTCAAGCTGATCGTGGTGCCGGTCCAGATCTGGCGCAAACAGGTGGCCTATCGCCTGCTTGGCACCATGCTGCTGGGCGGCCTGCCGGGCGTCATCCTCGGCTCGCTGTTGTTCAAGCGCGTGGCTCTCGAAGGGCCAAAGTCGATTCTCTACGGAGTTCTGGGCGCGATCATCATCGTCTCCTCCGGATGGCACATCTATCGCTACTTTTTCCCCTCGGCGATTCACCGCCCGCGAGCCGATCGTCCGAGATGGATCACCGCCATCATGATGTTCATTGGCGCCGAGGTGGGCTTCTCCTCCTCCGGAGCCGGCGCTCTGGGCACCATCGCCCTGCTGAGCCTGACGTCGCTGAGCGCCTCGCAGGTGGTCGGCACCGATCTCACCTTCGGCCTGGGGATTGCGCTGGCCGGAACGGGCGTTCACATTCTCGGGGGGGCCTACAACCTGGGACTGCTGCTCAAGCTTGCGGCTGGGGGCGTTCTCGGCGGAGTCTTCGGGAGCTACGCGGCTCCCGCCATCCCCAACAGGCAGCTTCGGCTGGCGCTCTCGGTGTGGCTGCTGGCCATCGGCCTGGAGTTCTGCTACCAGGCGGCGCACCTTGGCGTCGTGGCCCTGGCATCGAGCGGCCTCAACGCTTTGTTCCTGCGCTAAGGCGCGAACCGGCTCGCGTTCGAATCTTTAAAAAACCGCTCATGACAGACGTTGGACGTCTCATGCTTCGCGGCGCTGTTTCGTGAAGCATGGAGATTGCAGATGCCTGGTGCGAACCGTCGTGGAATCCCACCCTTGTGTGCCGCAAGGATGGGGCAACCATGGCCGCTGTGCTTCTTGCTTTTGCCGCCAACTCTGAATGTCTCGTGCTTCGCGGCCCTGTTTTTGTGAAGCATGGAGATTGCAGAAGCCTGGTGCGAACCGTCGTGGTCTCCACCCATGGCCGCTGTGCTTCTTGCTTTGAAAAACTGCTCCCTCAAGACAGACCCGGACTTCCGGTGATATTTCGGTTGCGCCGGACTTGAGCCTCCTGTCATACTCTCCGACGTTCAGGCCAGCAGTGCATTCTCCCGATCCGGATGCATCCGAGGATCGCACGGACAAGCTTTGCATGCCCTCTTTCTTCCTGAGAAACAAGCATCGATTGGAAGGCCGCGCCGCGCTCCTTCGGCCTCTGCGCGCCGCGTCGCGTTTTCTCGCGCTCCTTGTTGTTACAGGATCTCTTGCCATGTCTCAAACGCCAGTGACACCGAACGTTGCCTCGCCTTCCACTCCAGAAGACTTTGCCGCTCTCAAGAGCCTGCGCGCCGCGCAGGCGGAAGCGATCGATGCGCAGACGAAGCTGATTGCCTCGCAGATGGCGCTTCAGAAGGCGCAGGCCGGGGTGGATCCTGCCGCGGCCCAACTGGACGCGGCGACGCAAGCCGCCAATCTGGCTGCGCAGCAGAAGTCGCTCGCGGACAGCGAGTCGGCCGTGCTCAAGTCCCGCTTCGACGTGCCGGACTCCGGTTACACGGGCGAGACCAAGGCCGGCGACAAGGCGGGAGCGATTGAAGCCGCGCTGCTTGCGGCGCACGCCCTGAACTCGGCCGCGGAGACGATCGCACAGAGGATTGCCCCGAAGGCGGGGAAGGCCGTGGTGCTGTACGGAGGCTCCGATCTGCCGGATTTCCAGGCGCTGATTGGCTTTCAGGCGCAGGCACAGGCCATCGACAAGGCGCTGGATGAAGCATTGGGTGCAATGGATGGACCCCTGACAAAGGCCAACAACCTGCTCGGGCCGCAGTACGAGTTTGTTACGCCCGCGATGATCGGCGAGGGCATGGAGGCGGCCAACAAACTCCTCGGATTCTTCCGCACCGATTACACCATCCAGGGAGTGACGGTCACACCGGATGACCTGCTGCTGATCAATGCGGTGGCTGGAGCGCTGACCAACCGGCAGGTGAATGTAAGCGTGCCTGCTCTTTACAACGCGCCCGCACTGCTCGGCGACTCAGCCATCCTGGCCACGCTCGACTCGCTCGCCAACAAGCGAGTGGCGCTCCAGCAAAAGGCGGATGTCGCCGTGACCACAGCCGATAGCCTCACGGCGGACGCGGGCACGGAGACCGATGCGCAGAGGAAGAAGGAGAGACTGGATGCCGCCGCGGGCCTGAAGGCGGTCTCCGATCACGCGAAGGGCGTTTTGACTCTTTATGACAGCCTCATCACCAAGATCACGACGGCGGACGAAAAAGCCAAGCTTCCCCTCGCCGGCATCATCCAGCAGGAGGGCGTTCGCGGCGCGTTGCGGGACGGGGCAAACCTGATGACGGTGAAGATCTCCTCGGCTGGCGGCACATACTATACCCGCAAAAACCTGTGGAGCTTTTTTGGAGCGATGCCGTTCTACACCATGGGCGGCGTGGTGGTGCATTACAGCCTGTTCGACGGCAAGACCGGCTTTGTTCTAAGCGCAGGGACGGTGCCGTTCAACGGCGGCTTCTACAAGGTTGGCCGGCTGCCTGCTCTGTAGACCTGTGGGCTTGGCGCGTGGTTTATGCCTTGGAAGAATGGCTTGCTCAATTCGGATCAAAACACGTCTTGATCACCCCACGATAGAGGGAGTCCTTTGCTTTGTGCGTCATTGTGAACCTTTATGGATACAAGACAGGAAAAAATCGTCGACTTCCTTCGCGCGTTGTACCAGAGGGACCGGCGTGGACCTGGAGACTTCCCGATCCGCGAGATGGAAGAGGCTGCTCATCTGCAGGAGCCGCAGATTGCCAAGGATCTCTCCGCACCGCTTTCCCTGCTGATCGACCGCAAGCGTATCGAGCAGGCCAAGCGTGGTCTGATGGCGCCCCCGCCTGCGCCTGCGGCGCCGCCGGCTGGGCCGCCTAAGCCTGCCACGCCGGTCGCGGCTCCGGCGCCGGCTGCTCCCGGGCTCACGCCGCAGGCTGCGGATGCCTTCGCCCGAGCTTTGGGCAATCAGCCGCTCTCCGACGACGATGTTCTCCAACTGGAGAGCATCGTACTGCCTGCGCTGCGGCCCGCCTTCGATATCCAGAATGAGACGTATGAGACGCTGCCGACAGTCTGGGATCCGTTGAACCGGCAGCGCCCGCAGATCGAGCCGATCGTTCGCGGCATCGGACGGCTGCAGCTCACCGGCCACCCCAGCTACACGCTGGTGGGTACGGGCTTCGTCTGCGGCCCGAATGCGATTGCCACCAACCGGCACGTCGCGCAGATCTTCGTTCAGGGCGTGGAGAGCGGCGGGCAGCTCTGCTTTCAGCCTGGAGTGACCTGCGCGATGGAGATGCTCGCCGAGGTGGGCTCGGCCGACTCACTGAAGGTCGATCTCAGCCGGCCGGTGGCCGTCTCGACGGCCTGGGATGTGGCCGTGCTGCGGGTGGAATCCCTGCCTGCCGGAGTCGCTCCCCTGCCGCTCTGCGGCACAACGCCCGCGGCACTGGACGGAGGCGTAGCCACCGTCATCGGCTATCCTTCCTACGATCCGCGCGAGAGTTTTGTCGATCAGGCGAACATCTTCCGCGCCGTCTTTGACCGGAAGCGGCTGCAGCCGGGCAAGCTGAACGGCCGGGCCGATGTTCCTTCGTTCGGGCGCACGGTCAGCGCCATTGCGCACGACTGCTCCACCCTGGGAGGAAACTCCGGATCAGCGCTCGTCTCGGCGGATACCGCGCAAGTAGTGGGCATTCATTTTTGCGGCATCACCCATGTGTCGAACTACGCCGTGCCCGCCTGGGAGCTGGTGGCCGATCCGGCGTTTGCGGACTGCGGCATACATTTCGTTTGAGCGGAGAAAGCAGAGCATTCCGCTATTTGCGGAAGAGCTCCTGATCCTTCCAGAGTGCAACGCCGCCGAGCAGGCCATCTTCATTGGGAATCAGCTTGACCTCGCCGCCGACGAACTTGTGGGTGATCTTCTTGGAGTTGCCGCCGCCGATGTAGAGGATGTCCCAATTGAAGGTCGCCGAGGTCTGCGCGATGGCTTTCTCCAGCAGATCATTCCAGCGCTTGCCGCCGTACTTCTTGAGTCCGCGCTTGCCGAGGTAGTCCTCATAGGTTTTCTTGCGCCAGGGATGGTGGCCGAGCTCGAGGCCGGGGCAGAGGTGGCCGTCGGTGAAGATGGAGGAGCCGAGGCCGGTGCCGAGAGTAAGCACCATCTCGACTCCCTTGCCGTGAATCGCTCCGTAGCCCTGGACGGCACAATCATTGGCGACGCGCACCGGCTTGGCCCATGCCTGCTCCAGGGCCTCCTGAAGGGCGAATCCGACCCACGCCTTGTGCAGGTTGACGGCGGTGAGGGTCTTGCCCTGCTTGATGACTCCGGGAAAGCCAACGGAGACGCGGTCGAAGGAGCGGATGCGGGCCTTGAGCTGGGTGAGCGCTTCGAGGACAGCCTTGGGCGTTGGGGTGTCGGGCGTGGGAACGCGCAGGCGCTCACTGACCGGCTCGCCGCGCGCATCGAGGGACATCATCTTGAGGCCGGTGCCGCCGATGTCGATCGCCAGAGTTACCGGACCCGCGTTTTGTTCTTTCTCCTGTTGCGCCATAGCATCTCCGCCAAAGAATTTTTGCCGCGTGTCCGAGGGCCACGGCAGCGCCCGGAATGCCGCCGCGGCGACTCCCTCTTTGCTATAGACTGCCGGGCGGGCAGAAGTGCGGCTGCTGTGAACGCCAACGCAACCTTCCCCGCTCGGCGCATAGGTTCGCTTGAGCGGCAAAAGTCCAAGTCTATTCCATGGAGGGCTTCTTCGCCCGGCGCCGGGATCGAGACTTTCCGTTGAGCGGCTCGGGCGGCGGATCGAGCAACATCCCGGGACGATACCCTGCCCGCTCGGCCTCGTCGAGAGCCTTCCGGACCTCGACATCCAGGATCTCCGCCCGCCGGGAGGAGAACTTCGGCGGAGACACCTGCGCGGGTTCTCGACCGGGCTGGCGCTTCGTTTTGGCGGAGGCAGCCGGGCTCGCCTTCGCGGCTGCCGCCGTTTCGCCGGGTTCCGCGCCGGTATCCTTGACAGGCTTTTGCGCCATCCGGAGCAATGCCGGGAGCTGCAGCCACCAAAGAAGCTGCTCGTGCAGCTCCTTGTTGAAGTACTGCTCTCCGACCGGCTGGGCTTCTTCGTGATGCCCTGCACCGGTGGAGTTGCTGGCTCCGGGCAGGTGGACCGGCGCGCGATGCACGTCGATGAGCCAGCGAACGTCAGGATCGTCCCAGAACTGGCGAGGGTAGCCCGCGACCCGATCCTGGCCGGCGGCCAGCGTCTCGGCCAGGAAGCCGGACCGGATACGCGCCGCGGCTCTCCAACTGTCTTCTCCATGAATTCCCAGTTGATCGAAGGACCGGGCCAGAGCATCGCGCAGACGCAACCGGTCAAAGGCCTCGAGCGCCGCCTGGGCGGGATGCTGCGGATTCATGGCGCGTCCGAAGATCGTGAGCACGCAGTGAGCAATCACCGGCCCCCATACCTGCTCAGCGGCGACACCGGGGCTGGCGCTGGGGATGAGGACGCGTGCGTCCGCGGGCCACCCGTGAGCAAACTCCGGCTCGAGGAGCGGCAGCTGAACGGAAGCGCGAACCAGGTTGCAGAGTTCCTGCCAGAGCTCGGCGTCGTCGATGGGCTCGCGCTGCGCGGAAGAGACGCGTTTGGCGTAGGCCCAGCCCGCTTCAGAGAAGAACCGGCTGCTGTGCTTCTCCAGGTTGCGGAGAAAAGTATCGCCCACGGCGCTCGAAATCGGCTCTCTGCAGCCCGGGACCGGAATCCCCGCGCTCGCGATCCCGGCAGCCAGGTGGACGATCTCCGGGTTCAATACAGCGACGAGCGCGTCCTGTACGGGAGCGAGCTCGAGGGAGACGCGCGCCTCTTCCAGATCCGCAACACCGCGGCCCTGTAAAGAATCGCACAGCAGATCCCAGCGGTGATTGTCGTCTGGCCGGAGCTCCCGCCAATCGACAAAGACGTGGTACTTGTAGGCCTGCAGCTCGATCGAGAAACCGCTGGAAGCGATGCGAGAGGCGCGATGCAGGTGGTCGAGCCCGGTGGCCGAATCGCGGAAGGCCAGGATGGTGTGATGGTCGCCGGGCAGGCTGAAGGCCTCGGCGATCGACTGCTGGCGGAGCTGGCCCGCGCCCTTGTCCGCATAGCCTGCCGAGTGGTGCAGCGTTCCGTAGGTGGTGGCGTAGCGGTTGTGGTAGATGACCAGCGCCTTGTGGTCTCCCCGCCGGTTGGAGTAGGCAAAGACATTTTCATCTACCGAGCCGTCGGGCCGGTGGAAGTCGTACATGCGGAAGTTGTGGCTCTCGGCAAAAAGCCATCGCCGATGGAGCAGCGGGGCAATCTCGCGATCGTGGCGCTCGACCAGCCAGCGGTCGGGGCGCTCATCGTAGCGAGGCTTGCGGAACTCCATTCCATACTTCTCCGTGAAGCCTTCGATCTGGCCGTGGCCGAACATCGGGAGACCGGGGAGGGTCGCCATGAGGGTAGCGACACCGAAGCATTTATCGCCCGTACCGAACTGATCAATCGCCGTGCGCTCATCGGGATTGCTCATAAAGTTCACGTAACGCTTGAGGATATCCGGATCGAACTGAAGGGTATCTTTGAGGATGGTGCGGTACTTGGCGTTCTCCTCGTCGCGCATCATGTTCATGAAGGCGCTGTTGTAGACGCGGTGCATGCCGAGGGTGCGGACGAAGTACGCCTCCATGAGCCAGAAGGCTTCGGCAAGCAGGAGGGTTCCGGGCACCTCCCTGGCCACGCGATCGACGACCTCGCGCCAGAACTCTTCGGGCATGCGGCGGTTGAATTCGGCCTGGGAGATGGCGTATTCGGCGCGGGATGGAATGGCGCCTCCGGTTCCGGGCATGGGATACCAGAGCCGCTCGAAGTGCCGCTTGGCCAGCGTCATGGCGGCGTCGAAGCGAATGATGGGAAAGAGCCGGGCGACGTGGAGGATGGTCTGGATGACCTGCTCGCGGGCCGCGGGATTCAGGTAGTCGAGCTGTGCTGTGTCATTCCAGGGAAAGCTGGTGCCGTCGTTGCCGTGGTAGACGTAGCGTGTGTCGCCGGTCCATTTGTCGCGGCGGCGGAAGACGACGGCGGCATCCGTCTGCTCGTAGTAGTGGTCTTCAATTTTGATCTCGACGCGTCCGTCGTGCGAGAGGTCCGGGCCTTCAAAGCGGTAGGCGGGATAGGGGCTGTCCTCGCGGGAGAGAAACCACTCGGGGTGCTCGATGACCCAGTTGGAGTCGATGCCCATGTGGTTGGGGACCATGTCGCTGGCGAGGCGAATGCCGTGGGCATAGGCGCGGTCGCGCAGATCGCGATAGGCGGCCTCGCCGCCCAGGTCGGCGGAGATGGAGTAGTCGTACAGCGAGTAAGCGGAGGCAACGGCATCGGGATTGCCGCAGAGCTGCTTGATGGTCTGCGAGGCGCGGCTGCGCTCCCAGATGCCGATGAGCCAGAGCGAATTCAACCCGCGCTGCGCCATGAGCGCAAGCTCTTCGTTGGGAATCTGGTCGAGGCGATGGATATGCCAGCCGTACTTGCGGGAGAGCTGCTCCAGCCAGACATAGGTGCTCTTGGCGAGCAGGACGGTGGTTGGCATCCAGTCCTGATCCGGACTGAAGCGCTCATACTCCTGCGCGCCCTCCGACAACGAGGGTGCTTCGGAGACGCCGCCGAACTGCCCTCCCCGGCGGCGCCGCGCGATCTCCTCGGCCGACGGCGGGTGGAAGAGCATCCAGATGGCGATGTCTTCTTCCTTGAGGATGTCGATCGCGATGAGGATCCGGTCAATCTCGGCGCCCAGCACCGCGGCCCACCGGGTCTTGATGAAGGCCAACTGCCCGCTCAGGGAGTCGGGCGATGCCAGGGCGGGCGCGCGCAGCATATCGATGAGGTTGAGATTGTCGGGCCCAATGGCAGGACGGGTTGCGAAGAACCCGCGCAGCCCGGAGATGATGTTCGGGTAATCGGTGGACGCGCCGAGGTCCTGGTCGTCAAAAAGCTCGGAGAAGGGCTTGAATGCGGGGTTGGCGTTGGCCAACCAGAGCAGCATCATCTCTTCGAAGGCCATGGTGCGATGGGCCAGGCCATCCGTGGATCCCTGAAGCCACGCCGCGGGCTCCTGCTCTCCGCGATAGACGGCGACGGGAGGAAAATGCTCGACGAAGGCAAGCAGGGTTTTTTCCACAGTGGGCTGGCCGAGCTGCGCTTCAAACCAGGCGAGAGCGTCGTCGAGCGAAGACGGGTCCAACTGCTTGCGATAGTAGGCGACCAGAGCATGGCTCAGCTCATCGATCATCCCCATGGCGTAGAGCGCGCCTGGCTGGACGGTGCGCGCGGGGTCCCGCTCGGCGCCGCGCACCTGATTCATCCGACGGGCAAACTCGCGGCTGGCGGAGAGATTGGCAAAGATGACGTTGCCGGAAAAGGCAAAAAGGGCGCGATTGAACTCGTACGTCTGGCGCGCTTTCCGGGATACATGGAATTCCATCATGAAGACTTCCCCAATGAACTTCGGTTTAGAGAGGCTCGACCGCGCCCGACAGCCGGGTGAGTTCCGCAATCGGCGACGAAATACAACAAATGGAGATCGCCCTTCCGAATGCCACCCGGACTATACCGGTTCGATGCGGGATTGCGCAGCGGGGCTTTCAGGAAGTCACGAATCTCCTGCGAGTTGCCCATAGCCCGAGGGCGGGATTGGAGATAAAAAAGACGTCCTCTCCATCGATTTTGTTCCTTCCCTCGTGCAGTTTAGCGGGATCGTAGCGGGAGAGCATGGTGTTCAGTGGAGCGTAGCCGAAGCCTACGCTCTCGACCTCCTCGCGGCTGAGCGCACCGGGACAGTAGGTGATCTTGAAACGGCCCTCGGAGGAGCCGTGGATCAGGTGGGCGGCTGCGCTCAGGTTGGCGCCCAGGTCGGGATTGGCGGCGACGGCCGCAACCGTCGAAGGAGTACCGCGATAGCCGTATTTGCGGATCAGCTTGTCGATCTCGGGATCTTCTCCGAACTCCCGCACCCCGGGGGCGAGCACGATGAGCTCCGCATCGTCGGCCAGCGCCATGCGGGTGCGGTAGATCGCCTTATTGCCCAGCCAGGTGCTTTTGAACTCCGCCGGATCGAGATAGACGACGGCTTTCTGGAGGGGGGTCTCCAGCATGTTGAAGTTGACGGCGAGGCTCAGCTCGGCAGCCAGGCGGAAGCACTCGACATCGTCGCCGGCAAAGAGCCCGCGCACGACCGGGTTGCCCTCGGCGTTGTTGGAGACGACGGTCAGCAGATAGACGATGGGCACGCTGCCGAGAAACATATCGGAGGCATAGTTCAAGAGGCGCCGCACCGGGGTATCCGCCCGGCCCATGATGCGCTCCATTCCATAGACCGCGCCCAGGTAGTGGCTGCGGTTGATGGTGAGCGGGCCGCCGGTGCCGATGAGGATATTTTTGTTGTAGTTGGCCATGCCGATGACTTCGTGGGGGACGACCTGGCCGATGGAGAGCACGAGGTCAAAGCCGCCCTCGGAGAGCATCCGGTTGACCTGGGCGGGCCACGAGTAGTGGAGCTGCCCTTCGGATTGCTCGCGAATGAACTCGCCGGGCACCTCGCCGAGCGTGACCGTGTCCGTGCGCCAGTTGTGCTTACGGAAGAGATCTTTCGGCACGCCGGGAAACATGCGGTCGAGCTCGGCCGGGGTCATGGCGGCATGAGTGCCGACCGCGGGCAGCACGGCCTGCAGTCGATCGCCATAGTAGGCCAGCGCGCCGGCGGTGATCTGCCCCGCGCCGGAGTGCAGGCGGCTCATGTCGGGCGGCACGGCGATGACTCGCCGGCGAGGACCGATGCTCTCCAGGACGCGAAAGAGCGAGTCGCGCAAAAACTCAGGGGAGAGCTCAGCTTCTGGCCCTCCGGTTTTAAGATACAGGCTCATGGGCTCTCCGCAGTTGGTTGGCCGGCGCTGGTCTGGCAAGAGAGAGAGCCGGCCGCTCTCTGTACGCCTCCCATAGAGGGTGGGGCTCCGGGGTGCGCCTATAGGAAATCCGCTTTAGAGCCGGTAGGTCTTGCGCGCCAGATCGCAGGTGAGCACGCGCGCCAAGTCGTGCGCCTCGTCCTCATCCAACCGATGATCCGCTACCAGCTTTGCCAGGAAGGCGCAATCGGTCCGCCGCGCGACGTCATGCCTTGCCGGAATGGAGAGAAAGGCGCGGGTGTCGTCGTTGAAGCCGGCCGTATTGTAGAAGCCGGCGGTCTCGGTCGCCAGCTCGCGAAAGCGCATCATGCCCTCCGGGCTGTCATGAAACCACCACGGCGGTCCCAGGCGCAGGCAAGGATAATGGCCTGCGAGGGGAGCGAGCTCCCGGCTGATCGTCGACTCGTCCAACATGAAGAGGATGATGGTGAGCGAGGGTTCGTTGCCAAAGCGCGAGAGCAGCGGATGCAGAGCATGCACGTAGTCGGTTGCGGTAGGAATATCGGCGCCGACGTCGCGGCCGAACCTGGCGAAGAGCCTGGGATTATGGTTGCGGAAGGAGCCGGGATGGATCTGCATCACCAGCCCGTCTTCGAGGCTCATGCGGGCCATCTCGGTCAGCATCTGAGCGCGGAAGAGCTCCCGTCCGGCAGCGTCCGCCTCTCCGCTCAGGACTTGATGGAAGAGCCTGGAGGCGGTTTCGGCGTCGAGATCGGCGGTTGCGGCCGTCGGGTGTCCGTGATCGGTCGAGGTGCATCCCAGATTCTTGAAGCGTTGGCGGGCCTTGGCCAGAGCATGCAGATAGCCTCGCCAGCGGCTGGTGTCTTCGCCGTGCATCTCGCCGAGCTGCCAGACATTCTCGCGGAAGCCAATCACGTCCGGATCCACGACCGGATCGGGGCGAAATGCAGGAATGATGCGGGCCTTCCATCCCGAGTCGCGAATGGCCCGGTGATCGGCCAAGGCATCAATGGGCGAGTTGGTAGTAGAGAGAACCTCGATCTTGAACTGCTCATAGAGAGCCCTGGGAAGGAAGGCAGGAGATGTCAACTTCCCGGCGATGGCGTCGTAGTGCGCGTCCGCGTTGCCCGGGGTCAGGCGCTCCGTCAGTCCGAAGTTCTCCTGAAAGGTGTAATCGAGCCACAGACGCGTCGGCGTTCCCTGGAAGAGATAGTAGTGCGCGGCGAACTTGCGCCAGATGACGCGCGCCTCGTCAGAGGTCAACGTCGTGGTGCCGACTCCCAGCTCCTCTAACGTCATTCCCTGGCTGTACAGCATGCGGAAGATGTAGTGGTCGGGAATGATGAGCAGACGGGTTGGATCCGGGAACGGTTGGTTGGCAACGAACCAGCCCGCTTCGGTGTGTCCATGCGGGCTCAGGATCGGCAGATCGCGAATCGAATCATGGAGGCGGCGGGCGATGTTGCGCGTCTGCGGATCAGCGGGGAAGAGTCTGTCTTCGTGAAGAATAGCCACACAGCATTTTTACTTGGAAGAGCGGCTTCTGAACAGGGGCAGAGATGGGAATGAGAAATTTGCGCGATTGACGGCGGACCGCTTCCGGCACAGAATAAGTGCAAGCCGCAGGTGTCCCATGCTGCTTTCCCGCAGTACACACACTCTCACCGGCATCAGACGATTCTGCAAGAGACAAAGTGGCGGCGTCTGCTCTGCTCTGCTCCTCGCCGGGATAGGTCTGCCCCTGGCGGCCCAGGTCACCAGCTCGAACCCCTCGACCAATGCCGCGGCCATCGACCGGCACACGGAAAACTCCAACTGGCCTTTCAATGACACGACCGCCGCTGCCCACCGCAAGGTGCAGGTTCCGGTCTGCTCGCTCGAACCCTTTCCCGGGATTCCGGATACCGTCAGCGTGGCCGACCTGCGGGTGCCCGAAAAGGCCCAGAACGAATACCAGAAGGCCTGCACCGCTTTCCAGCAGAAGCATCTTCCGCAGACGGAGCAGCACCTGCGCAAGGCACTAGACATCTACCCCGCCTATGCCCGCGGCTGGGTGATGCTGGGCGCGATTCTCGGGACCGAGCAGCAGATGGACGAGGCCAGAGTGGCCTGCGCCCGGGCCGTAGACACGGATGCGTCCGCGTGGGACGGCTACCTTTGCCTTTCGGAGCTCTCGGGCCGCGAGCAGCGGTGGGCCGAGTCCCTGTCGGAGGGCAACCGGGCCGTGGAGTTAAGCGCAGCCAGCCGGCCTTATGCGTACTATTTCAATGCGGTCGCCCTCTTCAATCTCAACCTGGTGAATGAGTCAGAGAAGCAGGCGATGCAGGCAGCGGAACTCGATCGCAAACACCAGCGGCCGGCCATCCATCTCCTCCTCGCCCGGATCTGCGAGAGCCGGCAAGACCATACAGCGGCGGCCGGCCATCTGCGCGAATTTCTCAGGTATGCGCAGGATTCTCCCCAGTCCAGGATGGCGAAAGAAGAGCTGGCGCAGCTGGAGCAGGAAGGCGCAACGCCTTAGCTTCTGCGGAGCAGCCGCGGCCGCCGCAGACCTCATCCAATGTCAAGTTTGTTCAGCAACTGTATGATCGCTGGGGAGCCCGCCGGCCATGCGACGCATTCATCTCTTCGAGATCCTCGATCAGGCATGGTGCCCCCGGATGGTGCGGGATGGAGCCACCGATTGCCTGGAGGCGATCATCCGCGCCACTGACGTTTATCGTCCGGTGCGGGACCGGGTTCTCGCCGCGATCGGCGTCTGCGGCGCCAAGCGGGTGATCGATCTCTGCTCGGGAGGCGGAGGCCCATGGGTGAGCCGCCAGTGGCGCGGCTGCCTGGAACGGGACGCCGCTCTGCATGTGGCGTTGACGGACAAATTTCCCAGCAGCGTGTTGAGCGATCGCGTGCGCCAGTGCTCCCGGCTGACCTCGGTTGCCTGTTCCGTCGATGCCACCCGCGTGCCCAGAGAGCTGCGGGGTTTTCGGACCATCTTCTCCTCGTTCCATCACTTTCCGGACGCGATGGCGAGCGAGATCCTGGCGGACGCAGTGGATTCGCAGGACGGCTTCGCCAGCGCCGAGGTCACTTCGCGTTCGCTGCGCGCGCTGCTCACGATCTTTGTGCTGCCGGCATACGTGTGGCTGCTGACGCCGTGGATCCGGCCCTTCCGCTGGTCCCGGCTGCTGTTGACCTATCTCGTTCCGGCGATTCCCTTCGTGATCTTCTGGGACGGAGTGATCTCCTGCCTGCGCACGCGGACGCCGGAAGAACTTCTGCAACTAACGGCGCCGTTTCCGGAGTATGAGTGGAAGGCGGGATATGGCAAGGGCGCGTGGCTGGCTCCTGTCTATCTGATCGGCGTTCCCCGCGGTCCGGCGAGCGAGCAGGTCGCGTAAGAAAACCCGACATTCCGGGATCTTCGAACAAGCCCACGTGCGCCGGTGAGAAGCAGCACGCATTTCATGCTCGCTCGTTGTTCACCACGTATTCGGATGGAAACACATCTTGATCGACCCACGTACGCCCGCCCTCGGCGGACGAACCAGGGGCACCCGCGCGATCCAGTGTCATCGTGGACCTTGGCGCCATCCGCGCAATCAGGTGTCATGGTGGACCTTGGCGCCTCCCTGTTTCCTCTCGCGGGTCAGGCAGATCCTCCGGCTTCGGCCCATTCCGCGGCAGGAGCAGGAGTCTTCGACTCTAACTTCTTCAACAGATTTTCCTCAAAGACGAGCACCGCGAGTACGGCGATATATGGAATCAGCTCCGCGAAGATGCGGATCTCCAAAATGATTCCGAAGCGGAACATGAACGCGATCCATACGGGAACGACCCAGAGCCAGGCCCGGAGCACCGGGTCGAGGATGCGCCGGCGGCCGGCGAAGACAACCGGCCACAGATAGGCGAAGGCTCCAATCATCTGCGGCCACGCGATCGGCAACAGCAGCAGACCGATATTGAGCCAGACACCTGGGAATGGCACAACGGGATTTGCTGCAAAATGCCGGACGACCCAGAGATGCCAGCCGATCCAGTAACCGGAGAGCGGCAGAAGGACGGCAAGGCTGCCGGGCGAGTAGATCTGCTGCCAGTCCCAGGCCGGCCCTCTCTTGCATTGGGCGATGGCAAAGCACAACAGCAGCAGCAGCGTGGTCTCGCGATTGAGGGTGGCGACGGCAAACAACGCCATGAACCACAGGGGATGAGTGCGGAAGTAGATCAGGCAGAGGCCCACAGAGAAGAAGGCGAGGCTGGGAAGATCGTACACAAAGCGCAGCGGATAGATGGTCAGCAGTGAGTAGGCGCCGTTGGCCATGACGAGCACCAGAGGATAAATCAAGGGAGTGAGCAGCCCGGTGCGGGAAGAGGCCCGATACAACTTGCGCGCCGCCAGGCCGGCGACCGCGATGCAGGTGAGATCGATCGCGGCCTCCAGGATGCCTTCGGGCCGCACCCCGGCGTGAAACCAGCCGCGCTGTGCGGTGAGGCGGGCGGCAAGGGAGTTCAGCCAGGGTGACTCGTGCGCCCAGCGCAGCGGCAGCATCAGCAGCAGACGGTATTGGAGCGGCGTGCGCTCGTGGCCCTGCTCATACGGCAGAAGTTTGATAAAGGAGGGCACACGGTTGACATAGAACCAGACGAATTGAATGCTGGCGAGAAGATTGAGAAAGCCAATGCCCAGCCGGCCGGCGGTCCAGGAAGCCGGCCAGCAGGAGCCGATCCGCCGCGGGTACGAGTTGAGATGGGAGGCAGAGATCACGCGGTCTCCTTCAGTGACGGGAAAGCAGGCAGCAGGCAAAGAGGGCGCAGATGGTGCGAAATGCGAGCATGGAAGACGGTCGCGATGCAGCGGGTTTTCGCGGTCGTCCGCTCTGAGCGAAACCGCGTTCCAAAAGCGGACCGGGAGCGGCACTCTCCAGAAGAACAAGAACTGTGGTCCGAATGATTCACCGGACAGGAAATCCCTGCCCTTGACAAAGCCTTCGAACACCGGCCTACGTGGATTTGTTTGAAGATGCCGGAAGTGCGAGCGAGTGGAATCACCACCAGCAGACCGGACATCATCACTTCATCGAGAAGCAGCACGCATTTCATCCTCGCTCGTTGTTCACCACGCATTTGGATGGAATCACATCTTGATCGACCCACGTACGCCCGCCCTCGGCGGACGAACGAGGGGCACCCGCGCGATCCAGTGTCGTGGTGGACCTTGGCCAGCCGCTCGAATCCTGGGAATCCATCTACCAGGAGCCTGCGTGTCTTAGAAAGTACACTATCTCTCCGCTGCCGGGAGAGTGAAAACAGGGTCGTGGCACCTGGCCCTGCGCCTGTTCGCCGCTTCTGCCGGCGGCATCTCCCTCCTGCGGGTCAGACGGCTCCTCAGGCCTCGATCAATTCCGCGGCAGGAGCAGGAGTTTTCGACTCTATCTTCTCCAACAGATTTTCCTCAAAGACGAGCGCCGCGAGTACGGCGACATATGGAATCAGCTCCCCGAAGATACGGATCTCCAGAAAGATCCCAAAGTAGAGCATGAACGCGATCCAGACCGGAACCACCCAGAGCCAAGCGCGGAGCACCGGGTCGAGGATACGCCGTCGGCCGGCAAAGACAACCGGCCAGAGATAGGCGAAGGCTCCAATCATCTGCGGCCACGCGATCGGCCACAGCAGCAGGCCGAAGTTGAGCCACAGGCGTGGAATTGATTCGCTGGGATTTGCTGCAAAATGCCGGACGACCCAGAGATGCCAGCCGATCCAGTAACAGGAGAGCGGCAAAAGGACGGCAAGGCTGCCAGGCGAATAGATCTGCCGCCAGTCCCAGGCCGGCCCTCTCTTGCACCGGGCAATGGCGAAGCACAACAGCAGCAGCAGCGTGGTCTCCCGATTGATGGTGGCAACGGCAAACAACGCCATGAACCATAGAGGATGAGTGCGGAAGTAGATCAGGCAGAGGCCCACAGAGAAGAAGGCGAGGCTGGGAAGGTCATACACAAAACGCAGCAGATGCATGGTGAGCAGCGAGTAGGCGCCGTTGGCCATGACGAGCACCAGAGGATAAATCAAGGGAGTGAGCAGCCCGGTGCGGGAAGAGGCTTGATACAACTTGCGCGCCGCCAGGCCGGCGATCGCGATGCAGGCGAGATCCACCGCAGCCTCGACGATGCCTTCGGGCCGAACCCCGGCGTGAAACCAGCCGCGCTGTGCGGTGAGGCTTGCGGCAATGGAGTTCAGCCAGGGTGATGCGTGCGCCCAGCGCAGCGGCAGCATCAGCAGCAGACGGTATTGGAATGGCGTGCGCTCACGGCCCTGCTCATAGGGCAGAAGCCTCATACAGGAGGGCACGCGGTTGACATAGAACCAGACGAATTGAATGCTGGCCAGAAGATTGAGAAAGCCAATGCCCAGGCGGCCGGCAGTCCAGGAAGACGGGCGGCGGGAACTGATCCGCCGCGGGTACGAGTTGGGATAAGAGGCAGAGATCACGCGGTCTCCTTCAGGGACGCGGGAAGCAGATAGCAGTGCAAAGAGGGGGCCGGCCCTTGCGAGATGCAAGCGTGGAAGGCGGCCCGGAGCGGAACCAGGCTACATAAGGGGGCCGGGAGCGGCCCTCTCCAGAAGAACTGTGTTGTGATCCTGGTAATCCACCTTCCAGGAGCCTGTATGGCTTAGAAAGTAGACGAGCGGTGTGTCTTTCGCGAAGAGAACGTAACGGATCTTGTACTTATCGAGGACGGCAAGGGTATTCCTGAGCCGGGTCGCATCCAGATAGTCCCGCAAGACTCCTTTGTATTCGAAGATATCGACGCGGGAGTCAATCAGCAGGGGAATCTGGCGAGTGTTCCAGCTCAAGAATCCCCCCCAGAGATAGTCGTTGAAGACATTGCCCCGGGGATGGAATCCGCTGAGATACTGCAGTGCGGTCTGGGGAAACTTCGCGCTCTGCGAGCCCATCAGCCTGGACTCGCGGGGGAAGCGGTGGACTGCCCAGAGAGCGAGGATCAGCAGAAGCGCGGCGTTCAGCCACGGACGATTCCGCGCCGGCCGGTCTGGCGAGGGCAGTCTGCGCGCCGCCCGGAGGCAGGCTCCCAGCCCGGCGAGATCTTTCGCCATCAGCGGCATCACCAGAATGCCGGCGAGAAAGAGGAAGCGCGAGTAGGTGAACGAGGAGTAAACGCCGACAGCTAAAAATGCCAGCTCATACGGCGCCCAGATCCTGCGCCGGATCAACTGCAGCAGAAAGAAGAGAATGAGCGAGCCGAGAAAGATCCGTCCGCGCGGCGAGTGGAAATCCAGGCTCTCCCACTCCTGTACGTTTGCGATATTCAGCCTCTGGTGAAAGGCCAGATCGAAGGGATACACCACCAGCCGCCAGCCGTAAGGATTGACAAACAGCGCGCCCAGGCTCAGGCACCAGGAGGCGGCCAGCTTGCGCCGCTGGCTGCGCGTCCAGGCGACATTCTCGATCGCTCCCAGGCTCAGGGAGAAGCTTCCGGAGAGGATGAAGAGAGTGAAGAGGACCATGCCGATCAGCCATGAGCCGTGGGTGTTGACCCAGAGCAGAAAGAGCGGCGGGAGAGCCCAGATGAGACGCTCGTCTTTCAGAAAGCGGTCCTCGAAGAACCTGGCGTCAAAGAAGCGGTCGAGGATGAGCAGTTCGGCCACCAGGCAGATCCACCCGAAGAGCAGGGTGCGGGGGCCGAAGGAGACGGTGGCGAGAACGGAGGCGACAGCGGTGACGGCAACCGAGGCGCGCAGGCTCTCCGACTTGCGGCAGGCCAGACGGAAGACGCCGAGGAGGATGACTTCAATGGCGCAAAGCGTCACCAGGTAAAGGCCCCGCGCCCGCAGCAGCCGCCAGCCGAAATAGAACGGCAGCTCGGCCAGCCATTCATGGTTGATCCAGGGCATGCCTGCGGCGGTAAAGGAATACATGTCCCGGACGATGAAGGAGTGAGAGAGGACCTGATACTCGGCATTGCGCAGATGCCACCAGATATCCGGGTCCGCGA